>VGOD01000121.1 GCA_016876015.1 Chloroflexota bacterium | reverse complement strand
CCCGTCTCCCGTCTCCCGTCTCCCGTCTCCCGTCTCCCGTCTCCCGTCTCCCGTCTCCCGTCTCCCGTCTCCCGTCTCCCGTCTCCCGTCTCCCGTCTCTATAGCGAGGCCGGGAAGAGCCAGCCGAAGATCGCCCAGGCCACGAGCAGGGCGAGCAAGGTGTTGAACACCGTGACGATCAGATAGACGATCACGGGATTCCAGCCCATCTTCTTGATCTGGCCCACGCTGAGCTCCAGGCCCATGCAGACGAACGCCAGACAGAACGCCCAGTCCTTCAGCGCGGCGATCGCGGCGCCGGGGTCCTTCTGGATGGCGCCGAAGGTGAACAGCAGCGATGTCACGATGAAGCCCAGCACGAACTTCGGGAAGCGTTGCCAGATCACCATGGCGCTGGGACGTTCTTTCTTGCCCTCCACCACCATGCTGAAATAGAGCGCCAGCAGGAATGCGACCACGCCGATGAGCGCGTTCTGCGTCTGCTTGACGATGCTCGCGATCTGTTGGGCGGTCTTGCCATAGATCGTGCCCGCGCCCACCACAGCCGCGGTCGTATCCACATTGCCGCCGAACCAGGCGCCGGCGATCGGTTCGGGTAGGCCGATCGCTCCCGCGATCAACGGCGCGATCACCATCAGCGGCAGCGCGGTGACGATCACCAGCGCGGTGACGTAGGTGATCTCCTCCTTTTTGGCCAGCACAGAACCTGCGGCGGCGATGGCAGCGGAAACGCCGCAGATGGAGATGGCGGTGGACATCACGGCGCGCAGTGTGTCAGGCAGGCCGAATTTGCCGCCCAACCACCACGAGAAGAAGTAAACGCAGGTGACCAGGATCAACGCCTGCAGGATGGCGCCGCCGGCTGCGGTGACGATGACTTTGAAGCTGATGCCCGCGCCCAACAGCACCAGGCCGATCTTGAGAAACAGCTCGGTGCGGAAACCGGGCTTGACGAAATCGTAGACCTTGGCAGTCCTGAGGATGTAGTTGACGATGAGGCCGAGGATTGCGGCCCACAGTGGATACTCCAGCGATTTGCCGGGGATGCCCAGGCCGATGTCCTTGATGTTGTAGACCTGTAGCTTGAGCAGGCGGGCCACAAAGGCCAGCGCAACAACGATCGCGAGGCCGACGAAGAAGCCGGCCAGGTTCGATTGCCTCTTGGCGGAAGTAGTCATGGCAGCTATCTCCTTTGCGTCCTCAGCCTAGAACTTCAGCCACGTGGGGCTGATCACGTTAATCATGGCAAGGATCACCAGCGCAAAGGCGATGATGACTGCCAGCCAATCCTCATTGATCTTGACCTTCATGACAGTGCCTCCCTTTCAGAAACCGGATGATGAGAACGAAGCGCGAGAGGAATCCGTTCTTACCGCTGCCTCACCCCCTTTCTGCAAACCATCCGCGTCCATCCATGCTCGCCGCGTCCCATTTGCAGGGCAGTGGCCCCTGCCGGCCGCGGCGCCAGTGCGGATGCCCCCTGGTGCCTGGCACTGGGGGGGATTCTCAGGACACAGCCGACGACATCGGGCGCGCCACAGCCGGCGCGCCGGCAGCGCCGTGCCATATGCGATTGTATAATACAACCGCCAGCCAGTGAATAGGCTCTTCCTTATCCTTAGCTAAGGAAAGCCTTAGCAGGAACCGCCCAGGGGCTGGAAAAAACCGTCCTCTCCTCGCAGGAGAGGGGCGAGGGGGCGACAGGGGCGAGGGGCGAGGTCACTGCGTCGCATAGCCCTGCGCACAACCGATCGAGAATGGAAGTCTGGCGCAAGAAGTCGCGGATAGGGGCCGGTTCCCGCTCCAACACTGCGGCCATCATATAGCACGTTCTCGGGTGCAGTGTGCTCCACCGAAAGGCACATTTGCGGTGTAACGAGAATGGGCTGCCATCTCTCAGCCGTTTCTCAGTTTTCGCTCAGGGCGATCTCAGGCGGAAGCTCTACACTGTCTTCTGCGGGAGCGCCCTGCGTGGGACGCCGCCGCGTAGCGATGTAGGGAGGATCAGTAGATCACAGATTCATGCTCCAAGCGGGTCCATGACCCGCCGGATCACGGATCCGGCCTGAGCAAATGTGATCTACCGAGGATGACAGGTTGGACACTGCGCCCCTGGCTGAAGGGAATGTGTAAATCATGTGCGATGTCAGCAGCATCATCCGCAGCTTCAATCGCTTCGAGCTCAAATATCTACTGTCGTTGGAGGCTGCACGGGCATTCCGAAAGGAGATCACGACCTATCTGCAGCCAGACAGCCATGCGAATGGCGACGGGTTCTACACCGTGTCAAGCCTCTATTATGACTCGGCAGACTATCGCTGCTACTGGGAGAAGCTGGAGGGCCTCAAGTTCCGGCGCAAGCTGCGGATTCGGCACTACGAGACGCAGGCCGTGCTGACCCCCGACAGCCCGGTCTTTGTCGAGGTCAAGCAGCGTCTGAATCGCGTTACGCAGAAGCGTCGCGTTGTGATGGCCTATCGGGAGGCCCTGGCGCTCTGCGATGAGCGGGCGCTCCCGAATGAAGCTGCGGCTGGCAGTCTGGCGGAGCAGCCCCTGAATCGCGCGGTCGTCGAAGAAATCCATGCCATGCTGTGGCAGCAGGACCTGCGGCCTGCCAGCGTGATCAGCTACTTTCGGCAGGCCTTTGTCGGAACTGACCATGATCTCGGCCTGCGGGTGACGTTCGACACCCATCTGCGCTACCGTGTGCATGACTTGACGCTCCATGCGAAGGGGATCGACCGCTTCATGCTCCCTCCTGACCGGGTCATCATGGAGGTCAAGGTCAACGAGCGCGTCCCATATTGGCTGACGGAGCTGGTCGCCGCGCACAATTTCCGGTTGATCCGCGTGAGCAAGTATTGTCAGAGCCTGGAAGCGGCTCAGCGCGTGCCCCGATCGCGCTATCATATCGTCTGACACAAGGAAGGTCGTTCGATGGATATCCTGCAGCAACTCTTCGGCTTTCAAGACTTGACGGGGACCTTTTCCGTCACCGATGTCGTGCTCGGTCTGACGCTGAGCTTCGTGCTCACCGCCATGATCGGCTGGGTGTATCAGAACACGCATCGCGGCGTTTCTTACACGCAGAGCTACGTACACACGCTGGTGATGATGGGCGTGATCGTCAGCGTTGTCATGCTGATCATCGGCTCCAACATCGCCCGTGCTTTTGCGCTGGTCGGCGCGCTCTCGATCATCCGGTTTCGCAACGCTGTCAAAGAGACCCGTGATGTCGGCTTCATCTTTTTTGCCATGGCGATCGGCATGGCGACTGGAACCAGGTTCTACCTGCTCGCGGTGATCGCGGCGGTGTTGATCAGCCTGATGATCCTGATCATGAACGGTTTCAACTGGTATGCGCGCCAGGCGACCGGCCAACTGGTAAAGATCCAGGTGCCGAACAACGCGGGCTTCGATACGCTGTTCGATAGCATCATGGCGCGGTACGCCAGCGCGTCCGAGCTGATCAGTGTGGATTCGGTCCATTCCGGGATGCTGACCGAGCTGATCTACACCATTACGCTCAAGAAGGGCGCCAAGACAGCCGAGTTTCTGACTGAAATCAAGAAGCTGAACGGCAACAATCGGGTGACGTTGATCAGCGGCTACAATTCGACCGATCTCTAGGAACGTGAGACCCGTCAGGTCTAAATCAAGCTGCCGGCGTAAGTCCTGTGTTTGAGTGAATCGGGAGCCAGTCGCATGAGTGTGCGGTTCAGGCGTCACTATCATCTGTTGCTTTTGTTCGTCGCGGCCGTGGTGGTCTCCGGCGTTGCTCTGCGCAACAACCGCATCACCGCGTACACGGTCGCGGGCGCCGAGTCCGCGCGGCGGCCCACCGTGAACTACAACAACCGCCTTGACCTCTTCGACGCGACGGTCGTCCACGAGGTGGTCGTGTTGATCGCGGCCGATGACCAGAAGAAGATGGTGACGACGTATCAGCAAACCGGGAACAAGGATTGGTTTCAGGCCGACATCATCATTGATGGTGTTCGCATCAACCAGGTCGGGATTCGTCTGAAGGGCAATGCCTCGCTGCGGATGGCGGCCGGCGGCGGCATGAGGGGCGGAATGCGCGGGGGGCCGGCCGGGGGAAACTTCGCTCCGCTCGATGGCGCTCCCGTCCCCCAGGAGGCTCAGCCGCCTGGGGCTGGCCGTTTCAGACCGCCCGAGGGCTTCCAGGCGCCCGGCGGGGTTCCGCCGCAAGAGGGGGCGGGTTTTTCTGGCACGCCGACCGGCGCCCTGCCCTATCTGGTCAAGCTCGACAGATTCGTCAAGGGCCAGCGTTACCAGGGTCTTGCCGAGATCGCCTTGCGCACCGCCGGCGCATTCTCCGATGCCTCTGTGCTCCAGGAGCCGGTCACCAACTACGCAATGAACAGCGCCGGGGTCCCGATTGCTCGCTCGGCCTACGTCAGCGTTCAGGTCGGCGATGGGCAGCCCAGGCTGTACACCGTGGCCGAACACGTTGATCAGACCTACGTTGATCGGCTGTTTCCGGACAGCAACGGCGTGCTCTACAAGGCTGTCCAGCCGGGCAACACCTTTGCCTATCTGGGCGAAGACCCCACGAGTTATGCGAATGTCTTCGACCAGGAGACGGCCATCAACCGGGCGGATCTCGCGCCGCTGATCGCTTTCATCCGTTTTGTCAACGAGGCCAGCGATCAGGAATTCGCCGAACAACTGCCAGGCCGCTTCGATGTGGTCGCCTTCGCCGACTACCTGGCGGTTCACAACTTGCTCGCCAACAACGACTCGCTGGCAGGGATGGGCCACAACTACTATCTGTACTACGATTTCGACGCCAAGAAGTTCACCATCTTGTCATGGGACGCCAACGAGAGCCTCGGCAAGATGACGATGGGCGGCGGCTCGCAGATGGACATCTATTGGGAACGCGTCGGCGGCATGTTCGGTCGCGGGTTCGGCGGCCCTGCCGGCAGCGGCCGTGGGACGCACTTGTTGCTGAAACGGTTCCTGGCGACTCCGGCGTTTCGGACCCTCTACACCGAACGCTATCGGCTACTGTATGAGCGCATCTATGGCCGCGATCTGCTGGCGCCCAAGATCAGGGAATTGACGGCCCTGGTGACGGCATACAACGCGGGCCGCGGCATCGTGGCTCAGGCGGCCTACAACGCGGCGGCTAACAAGGTCCTCGACTTCGTGGCGCAGCGGAACGAATACCTGAAGTCAACCGATCTGCTGCGGCCATAGAGCAGCAGCGAGCGCGACATCCTCAGATGTCGGAATCTTCTCAATCTGTAGGGGCGATCCCTCGCGGTCGCCCGCCTGGGCAGACGCAAGGCCACGGACTCAATCACCGATGGTTTCGCCCCGCGTCGTCTTGCGCCATCGCATCCATCACGGCCACGGCCGCAATGTCCACGATGTCGCGCACGTCGTCGCCTCGCTGTAGCACGTGCACCGGCGCGCCCATGCCGAGCAGGATCGGGCCGATGGTCTCTGCGTTGCCCAGACGCCCCAGCAGCTTGTAGGCGACGTTCGCGGCCTCCAGCGAGGGGAAGACCAGCACGTTGGCATCCTTCACCTGGCTGAATGGGTAGCGTTCCTCCACAATCTCTGGCACCACCGCGGTATCAGCCTGCATCTCGCCATCTACCGCCAGATCGGGGCAGCGCTGTCGGACCAGTTCGACGGCCCGTCGCACCTTCTCGGCCGCAGGATGCCGGGTGCTGCCGAAATTCGAGAAGGAAAGCATGGCCACGCGCGGCTCCAGGCCCAGCCTGCGGCTGAAATCGGCCGCCAGGCATGCGATGTCGGCCAGGTCCTCGGCCGACGGCTCGATGTTGACGGTGGCATCGGTGAAGAGATAGGGCCGGTCGTTGATGATCATGATGTACACGCCCGCCACCAGGCGCGAGTCGGCCCGGGTATGATGGATTTGCAGCGCGGGCCGGATGACATCGGGATAGTGATGCACCAGCCCGGAGATCGCGGCATCCGCGTCCCCCATCATCACCATCAGGGGGCCGAGCACGTTCGGCTGGAGCACATCGCGGCACGCATCCTGGAGCGTCACGCCCTTGCGCTGGCGCAACGCATGGTAAGCATGCGCATACTCTTCGCAGCGTGCGAACGTCTCCGGGTCAATCACCTCGGCGCAACATTCCAGGCCCAGCCGTGCAAGCTCACGCTCGATGACAGCGGGCCGGCCGAGCAAGATCGGCAGGGCGATCTTCTCGTGGACGAGCCGCACGGCCGCGCGCAGAATCTTCGGTTCTTCCCCCTCGGCGAACACGATGCGCTTGTCGCCGCCCGACCGTTGGGCCGACCGCATGACGAAATGCCGGATTTGCTCACCCTTGCCCAGGCGGAACGCCAACTGATCGCGGTATTCGTCCAGGTTCAGTTCGCGCTGCGCCACGCCGGTCGCCATGGCCGCGGCCGCCACTGCTGGCGCCTCCCACAGGATCAGGCGCGGGTCGAGCGGTTTCGGCACGATGTAGTCTACGCCGAAGCGCAGGCTCTCCAGCCCATAGGCGCGCAGGACGCTATCGGGGACGTCTTCGCGCGTCAGCGCGGCCAGGGAGTGCGCGGCAGCCACCTTCATCTCCTCGTTGATGGTGCGCGCCCTCACGTCCAGCGCGCCCCGGAAGATGAACGGAAAGCCGAGCACGTTGTTGATCTGGTTCGGGTAATCGGAGCGGCCGGTGGCGATGATCGCATCGGGCCGCGCCTCGCGCGCCAGCTCGTAGCGAATTTCCGGATCCGGGTTGGCCATCGCGAAGACCAGGGGGCGCTCGGCCATGGTGAGGAGCAGCTCTGGCTTCAGGACATTGGCCGCAGACAGCCCGTAGAAGACATCGGCCCCGCACACCGCGTCTGCGAGGGTGCGCGCGTCGGTGTCGGCCGCGAAGCGCGCCTTGTACGCATTCATCCCCTCGGTGCGGCCGCGATAGATAACCCCCCGCGAGTCCACCAGCACGATCTTTTCGCGGCGCACCCCCAGGCGCACCATCAGCTCGGCGCACGAGATCGCCGAAGCTCCAGCGCCCGAGATGCACACCCGCGCCTCGTCCATGCGCTTGCCCACCAGCTCCAACGCGTTGAGGAGCGCGGCCCCGGCGATGATGGCTGTGCCGTGCTGGTCATCGTGAAACACCGGGATGTCCAGCGCCTGGCGCAGCGTCTCCTCGATGTAGAAGCACTCTGGCGCCTTGATGTCCTCCAGGTTGATGCCGCCGAAGGTCGGGGCGATAGCCTTCACCGTCTGAATCACCACTTCCGGGTCGTGCGAGTCCAACTCGATGTCGAAGACGTCAATGTCGGCGAATTTCTTGAAGAGCACGGCCTTGCCCTCCATCACCGGCTTGCTCGCCAGCGCGCCGCGGTCGCCCAGGCCCAGGATGGCGGTGCCGTTCGAGACCACCGCCACCAGGTTGCCCTTGGCGGTGTACTCATAGGCCAGGCTGGGCTGGCGGGCGATCTCCAATACCGGCACGGCGACTCCCGGCGTGTAGGCCAGCGCCAGGTCGTGCTGGGTAGACATCGGCTTGGTCGGCACGATGGCGAGTTTGCCAGGTTTGCCGGCCAGGTGGTGGTATTCCAACGCGTCATCCGGGGTTATTTTGCGCATGATGCTGACCTCATGTGACTCAGGTATGGGTGGGTGTGCTCTTGAAGGCGCGGCGTCGCTCGCCCAGTTCCGTTGCCCGAAGCGAATCCCGCACGGCACGCTCTTTGTAGCACAAACTCACCGACATGGCAACTCTCGACCCGCGCCAAATGGCGCGGTGGCCGCGCGCCGAACGACCGATGTATTCGGTGCGAGTTGCGGTATAATGCCTGGGTTTGGGTTTGTCGCCGGAGCAGCGCGACGCCCTGGGAAAGGAGAAGGCACACCCTTGAAACAACTCACCTTACCCGTCACCGGCATGACCTGCGCCAACTGCGTCGCAGCAGTGGAGCGCAACTTGAAGAAGCTCGACGGCGTGCAGACCGCGGTGGTCAACCTGTCATCTGAACGCGCCAGCGTGGAGTTCGACCCCGTCAAGCTCGGCCTGGCCGATCTGATCACGCGCGTAGAGTACGTTGGCTACGGCATCGCCACGGGCGAGGCCGATCTGGTCATCAAGCGGCTGGCCGACGACAACGACGCGCGGCGGCTGGAAGGGGCGCTCCGCAAGCTGGAAGGGGTGCTCGAAGCCACCGTCACCTATACGACCGAGAAGGCGCGCGTCAAATACGTGCCGACGATCGTCAGCCAGGCCGAATTCCGTCGCACGGTGGCCGCGGCCGGCTTCGAGGCGCTCGAATTGGGCGGCGACGCGCAGGACGCCGAGGCCGCGGCGCGCGAGCGCGAGATCAACACGCAGCGTCGCCTCCTCATCACCGGCCTGCTCTTCACCGTTCCGCTCTTCGCGCTCTCGATGGGTCGCGATTTCGGCTTGCTGCCCGCCTTTCTCTATGCGCCGGTGCAAGGGATGGTTGGGATGCGCGAGACGCAGCCGTGGTTCAACTGGCTGCTCCTGGCGCTGGCGCTGCCGGTGCAGTTCTATGTCGGCTGGCAATACTACATCGGCGCGGCCAAGGCGCTGCGCAACCGCTCGGCCAACATGGACGTGTTGATCGCCATGGGCACGTCGGCCGCGTTCTTCTACAGCTTGCCCATCACTTTCGGCTGGCTGTCAGGCCATGTCTACTATGAGACCGCCGCGGTCATCATCACGCTGATCAAGCTGGGCAAGTTTCTGGAAGCGCGCGCCAAAGGCCGCACCAGCGAGGCGATCAAGAAGCTGATGGGGCTGCGCGCCAAAACCGCCCGCGTCGTGCGCGACGGGGCCGAGTTGGAAGTGCCGGTTGACGATGTGCGCGTGGGCGACGTGGTGCTAGTGCGTCCCGGCGAGAAGATCGCAGTGGATGGCGCGGTGATCGAGGGCCGCTCGACCGTGGATGAGTCCATGCTGACCGGCGAATCGCTGCCCGTGGAAAAGAAACCCGGCGACGCGGTGATCGGCGCGACCCTCAACAAGCTGGGGCTGCTCAAGTTCGAGGCCACCAAAGTCGGCCGCGAGACCGCGCTGGCGCAGATCATCCGCCTGGTGGAAGAGGCGCAGGCGAGCAAGGCGCCGATCCAAAAGCTGGCCGATGCAGTCTCGGCCGTCTTCGTGCCCGCGGTGATCGTCCTGGCGACGCTGACCTTCCTCGGCTGGTACTTTTTCGGCCCGGCGCTGCCGATCAACGCCGACATCAACGCGTTCACGCGGGCGCTGGTCAACATGGTCGCGGTGCTGGTGATCGCCTGCCCGTGCGCGATGGGGCTGGCGACCCCGACCGCGGTGATGGTGGGGACGGGCAAAGGCGCAGAGTTGGGCATCCTCTTCCGCACCTCCGAGGCGCTGGAGCGCGCCGGCAGAGTGAACGTGGTCGTGCTCGACAAGACGGGAACCATCACCAAAGGCCAGCCGGCCGTGACCGATGTGGTGACCGATGGCGAGCTGCCCGCCGATGAGCTGCTGTGGCTGGCCGCCTCGGTGGAGCGGGGCAGCGAGCATCCGTTGGGCGAGGCGATCTGGGCCGAGGCCACGCGCCGCGGCCTGGCGCTGGCCGAGCCGCAAGGTTTCGCGGCCGAGGCGGGGCACGGGGTGGAGGCCGAGGTGGAGGGCCATCGGGTGGCGGTCGGCAATCTGCGCATGATGACCGCCCGCGGCTATGCGCTGAACGGCCTGCAGCCCGCGGTCGAGCGTCTGCAAGGCGAGGCCAAGACCGCCATGCTGGCCGCGGTGGATGGGACCGTGCGCGGGGTGATCGCGGTCGCAGACACCGTCAAGGATGGCTCGGCCGAGGCAATCGCGGAACTGCGCCGGATGGGGCTGCGCGTGGTGATGTTGACCGGCGACAACCAGCGCACCGCCGACGCGATCGCTCGCCAGGTCGGGGTAGATTCAGTCCTGGCCGAGGTGCTGCCCGGCGACAAGGCCGCGCATGTGAAGGCATTGCAGATAGCAGATAGCAGACTGCGAATGGCAAATCGCAAATTGCAGATCGCAAATCCGAAATCGCAAATCCGAAATCGCAAATCGGTCGTTGCGATGGTCGGCGACGGGGTCAACGATGCGCCCGCGTTGGCCCAGGCCGATGTGGGGTTGGCGATCGGTACCGGGACCGATGTGGCGATGGCCGCGGCGGCCGTCACGCTCATCAGCGGCGACCTGCGCGGGGTGGCGCGCGCCATCACCCTCTCGCGCAAGACGCTGCGCACGATCAAGCAAAACCTGTTCTGGGCGTTCTTCTACAACGTCATCCTGATCCCGGCCGCCGCGCTGGGCTACCTGAACCCGATGTTGGCCGCGGGCGCCATGGCGTTCAGCAGCGTCTTTGTGGTGAGCAATAGCCTGCGGTTGCGGGGGCAGAGGGTGGGGGGATGGTAGGTTGGGAGATTGTAGATGGTAGATTGGTAGATTGGTGAATGGACAGGACCCAGTTGTTCAGCCGTAGTCATTGCGAGCAGAGTCCGGCATCCTGAGCGGAGTCCGGCATCCTGAGCGGAGTCCGGCGTCCCGAGCAGAGTCCGGCATCCTGAGCGGAGTCCGGCATCCCGAGCGGAGTCCGGCATCCTGAGCGGAGTCGAAGGATCGCCGGACGCAGCGAAGCAATCTCCTATTGAAGCTGGAAAGGAACAGAATGAACATCGTCAAACCCGTCTGCATCGTCATTGCGGCCCTGGCCGCCGTCACGATCCTGTCTGCGTGCGCGCCGCAAGCCGCGCAGATCCCCACCGCCGCGCTGCCCGCGGGCAAGGCGTGGGCCGAGGGCAAGGAGATCTACTTCGTGCACACCGAGGCCTCGGACGCCGGCATCGCCGAGAAGTTGACCAACATGATGAAGTCGCCCGTGTTCCACGTCCCATCGCTGGCGAAGACCCCGGCCGACAGCCTGGCCCCGGTTTACGTCTTCGAGAACGGCGTGGCCGGCAAGGGGCCATTGGGCTTCCAGGGCGACGTCTTCCCGAACCCGCCAGGGACCGCCGGCTACACCCCACTGCGCAGCATCCACCTGGTGAAGTGGGCCGACCCAACGAAGGCGCGTGAGCTAAAGTCGGCGGCCGACGTGCTGGCCGCGCAGAAGGCCAACGAAGTGACCATCATCCAGCCAGGCGTGGTCGTCAACATGCCGTTTGTGGTGTGGGACGGAGGCAAACGTTAAGCGATGGAACAACTGGTTCTCGCCTTCATCACTGGTCTGACGACCGGCGGCCTGAGTTGTTTGGCCGTGCAGGGCGGACTGCTGGCCGGCTCACTCGCCCGGCAGATCGAGCAAGACCTGCTGGCCGCGCCGGCCGGCCCCCACAAGGGACAGGCCGTGAAGGCGCCGCGGCCCAACACCGCGCTGCCGATCGCGCTCTTCCTGCTCGCCAAACTGGTCGTCTACACGCTGCTCGGCGCGCTCCTGGGGCTGCTCGGTTCGGTTCTGACGTTGGATCCGATCATGCGCGCGGCGTTGATGATCCTCATCGGGGTGTTCATGGTGGGCAATGCCTTGCGCATGTTCAACGTTCACCCGATCTTTCGCCACTTCGTCATCGAGCCGCCCAGTTTCATCACGCGCTACATCCGGCGCACGGCCAGGCGCGAGACCGATTTCTTCACGCCCCTCTTCCTGGGCGCGCTGACGGTGCTGATCCCTTGCGGCGTGACGCAGGCGATGATGGCCACGGCGCTCGCCACGGGCAGCCCGGCCGGCGGCGCGGCGCTGATGTTCGCGTTCACGCTGGGCGCCAGCCCGGTCTTCTTCCTGGTGGCCTATCTCGCCACCGAGCTGGGCGCGCGGCTCGAAAAGTACTTTCTGCGTTTCGTCGCGGTCGTCGTGCTGATCCTGGGCCTGGTCACGGTCGAGAGCGGGCTGAATCTGCTTGGCTCGCCGGTCTCATTCGCCAACCTGACAGCCAGGCTGCGGCCTGCGGTGGAGGCTGCCCCGATTGCTGCGCCGGCCGCTACCCGCATTACGCCCGCGGCGACCCCGCTCATCCCGCCAACCGCCACGACCGGCGTCCCGAAGGCGCTTCCAACGCCAGCCGCCATCCCGCCGGCGGTCGCCGTTCCGCCCGCGGGCCCGGCAAACACCATGCCGGTGTTGGAGCTGCGCGTTTTGGGCAACGGATACAGCCCGCGGGTGCTGCGGGCGCCAGCTAACCGCGCGATTTCGCTTGACCTGGTGACCAACAAGACCTACTCGTGCGCACGCGACTTCGTCATCCCGGCGCTCAAGTACCATCAACTGCTTCCCGATACCGGCCGCGTGACCGTGGCGATTCCGCCGCAGAAGCCAGGCGCCATCGTGCGATTCACCTGTTCGATGGGCATGTATACCGGGCAGATCATCTTCGAGTAGTGACCCCGCGCCATGACCAAGAAGACATTTCTCGTGAGTGACATGTACTGCGTGAACTGCGCGATGCGCATCGAAAGCCTGGAAGACAGCTTGCCGGGCGTCAAGAACGTGTCGGCCAGCTATAAGAAGGGGCAGATGACGGTGGAATACGACGCGACGCGGCTTACCGAGTCTCAGATCGTAGCTGCGGTGAAGGCGCTGGGGTACACGGCTCTCCTGCTCTGAAAACAGGACGCGGATGAACGCGGAAAAACGCGAAGAAGGAAAATCATCAGCGCTCGTCCGCGTCCCGTTTCACTGGCCGTGGCTCGCGGCCGGCATGGGCGACTGTCCTGACAATCGCCCTGCTGGCCTCACGCAAAGGCGCAGAGGGCGCCGCAGATCAGGAGGGAGGTGTGGGCAGGCGGCATGTGAAAACCAACGGGCAATTGATTATCTGGGTCCGTGCAGCGACAACTGGTGAGTCTTCTGATCACTCATCCCTCTCGGCCGCATCCTTTCACCAGCCCACTCCGCCGCGCATACTCTCGGCCTGGCCGCGGTTCGCCAAATGTAGGCGCGCCAGGATCTACTTCAAGTGATGCTTGACCGCGCGGTACGAGTAGGGGCTGGCTCCGCTCTGCCACAGAGGAGCCGCAGGTGGGAATTCACCTGCGGCCCTTTTTTCTTGCCGGGAGACCTGCGAGGTTGGGGAAACCTCGCAGGTCGCGGTCCATTTACCGCGTCACTTCTTCTTCCACAGCCCGGCCGGATCGGTCAGGTCTGGGAAGAGCAGGCGTTTGCCCAGCGGCGTGCCGGCGCGCCTCCAGCGCGCGGCAGGATTCAGCGACCCTCAACACCCCACCACGTGGATCGTCTTGCCGGCCTCGCGCCGGGTGCGCCAAAAGATCTTCTTGCGCCAGGACACCTCTGGGCGCCGGTCGAACACCACCAGCCAGCCCTCTGTGCAACCCAGCCGCTCCAGATACCCCGCCAGTTGCGCCCGCCCCTCCGCGTAAGTCTGGGCGCCGTAGCGTAGCTTGATCTCGATGGGGTATCGTGCTCCGCCATACTCCAGACACGTATCCAACCGGCCGCCGCCCGCCGCCAGCTCGCGGTGGATGCGGCCGCCCGCATTGATCACCCGCTGCAAGAAGGCCTGCAGGATCAGATGCGGCGCGGCTTCTTTGTACTGGAACCGCTCGATCCACATCTCGCTATGTTCGCGCCAGAACGCCTGAAAGTCGCCCAGGAGCCGCCGCATGTCCAGTTTCCCGTCTACCAGGTAGGCCGGGGCGGCCGCCGGTAGCCGCAGATCGGCCAACTCTTGTTGGGTGCGAAAAGTCAGGGTGCGCAACAGCACCTCGGCGTAGATGGGGTTGGACGGCGACAAACCGGCTGGCGTTTCGGTCAGCAGTCCCAGGTCCAGCACATAGCGGTAGTCATCGTCCAGCAAATCATAGCGTTGCTGTTTCCCCATCACCACCGGCTCCACAATGCGCTGCACACGCGCCTCTTTGAGCCGTTCCATCAGGCTGTCAATGTGCGTGGGCCGGCTCAGGATGAGGGCTTGCACGGCCTGCTCGACCAGGTCGGGCGTGAGCGCACGCGAGTAATCTGACCCCAGCATCTTGACCACGATTTCCCTGGCCACGGCGTTCACCAGCCACGGTTGCCCTTGGGTGTGATCATAGATGGCCGCGACGACCGGCGGGGGAAAGAGCTGTCCGGTCTGGGCTGCGTGTTGAGCGTACAGCCGCGCCACTTCGTCCTGGGTGAAATTGCGCAAGGTCAGCGACTCGGTCACGATGTTGAACGGGCTGGCGCTGCCCAACGTCTCCCGGTCGTCGCGGATGCGCGCCTTGTAATCACGGATGTTGCGCATCCCCACCAGGGCGATTGAATGGGGAAATGGCGCCAGACTACGCTGCACATAGCCAGCACGCAATTGGCGCAAGAATGCGATCAGTGTGCCGTTGGACAGGCAATCTACCTCATCGAACAGCACCACTAACGGCCTGTCCAACTGCCGGCATAGCTCTGTAAAAGCACGTTGCAGCATGGTGGCAAATTGCGCCGGAACGACGTGCTCGGCAAACGGATAGGACCTCAGATGCTCGTGGACCTGTAACCATTGACTCACCTGGTCCACAATCACTGGGATGCCGCGCTCCGGCTCGCTGATGTTTTGGGCGGCTTCCAGCGAACAGTAGAGCGCATCATAGCGGCCGGCGGCGTTGACCTCCTGCGCCAGGTCCAGCAGCAGGGTGGTCTTGCCCGTCTGCCGCGCCGCGTGGATGACGAAGTAGACGCCCTGATCCAGCAGGCCGCTCAGCCCCTGGCAGCGCTCCTGCGCCGGCAGCATATAGTGTTTCTTGGGATTGCACGGCCCGGCGATGTTGAAGTATTTGTTCATGCCACGCCTCCTGCGACAGGGATGGGGGCACTTGCTGCATGGCCCGACCTCCTGACCCTAGTATACCGCATCCCGCTCAGAAACGCACGGACATAGCGCCTTCTGATTCATCCCTTTACTCTGTTACCCTGTCACCCCCTCACCCCGTCACCCTGTCACCCTGTCACCCCCTCAACCTGTCACGCGGTACGAATAGGGGCTGGCTCCGCTCTGTATCTTGCCGCGAGACCTTCGAGATTTGGGAAACCCTTCCAGGGCAGGCTCTCGAAGGTCTCGTGCCGTTACCGCGTCACTTCTTCTTCCACAGCCCGGCCGGATCGGTCAGGTCTGGGAACAGCAGGCGTTTGCCCAACGGCGAGCCGGCGCGCACCTCCAGCGCCGCGTCGAGCCGAAGGCCTCCTGTGGGTAGACCATTCACGTGCCCTTGAAGCTCGCCATCACCAGGACGGTCTTCGCCAGTATCAGCAGGTCCAGGTAGATGGAGCGGTGCTCGATGTAGTAGAGGTCATACTGGAGCTTGACGAGCGTATCGTCCACCGATGCTACGTAGCGATAGTTGACCTGCGCCCAGCCGGTGATGCCGGGCTTAACCGCATGGCGCTCCTGGAATGTCGGCAGGCTTTCGGCCAGGCTGGCCACGAATTCCGGTCGTTCGGGTCGGGGGCCGATCAGACTCATTTCGCCTCGCAGCACGTTCCAGACCTGCGGCAGCTCGTCGAGCCGAGACTTGCGCAGGACGCAGCCGACCTCGGTGATCCGGCAATCGTTGTCCTGCGCCCAGATGGGGCCGGTGTCCGCCTCGGCGTTCATGATCATCGAGCGGAACTTGACCATCCGAAACGGCCGGCCGTGCAGCCCCACCCGTTCCTGCCAGTAGAAGAGGTCGCCAGGGCTGCGCAACCGATTGGCGAGCCAGATCGCCGGGCAGACCGCCAGCACAACGATGCAGCCGACCAGTGCCCCGGCGATGTCGAAGAGCCGCTTGACTTCCCGATACAGCACGTGGCTGGCCTGACGGCGCAGCGACATGCCCGCGGGTTGCTGCGCGGCTTGTTGGATGCCAACACCCGCATGTATCGGTTTGTCCAGGCTGATCATTGCACTTACCTCCGCTCTTACCACAAGACATTCGCTACAGCGAGTCAGATAACGAGTTGGGTTTCGTGATCCGGAATCGAGGCTTTAGCCGGTCTTGCGAGCAACCGGCTAAAGCCTCGACTCCAGAAGATTATCTGAACCTTGACAGTTGCGGTCGGATCCCTCCCGATGCTGCCGGATGGCCAGGGCATAGACCTCTTCCAGTTGCGCTACCGAATGCTCCCAGGTGTACTGTTCATCCACTAATCGGCGGGCGCTGGCCGCCAAACGCCGGCCCAGGGGGCGATCCTGCAACAGTTGCGTCACCGAGTTCGCGAACCCGGCCGCGTCGTGGGCGATCAGCAGGTGCTCGTCATGACGAACATCCAGGCCGCCGAGGGCAAACGGCGTCACCACGACCGGCGCGCCGCACGCCATGGCCTCCAGAACCTTGAGCTGCATTCCCGATCCGCACTGCATGGGCGCCACCGCCAGCGTGGCCTGCTGCAGGTAGTGGGTGATGGATGGCACGCGGCCGGTCACGATCACGCCCGCATGTTGGGTGAGCGCCTGCACAGCCGGCGGCGGGTCAGCGCCGATGATCCAGAATTGCACATCGGGGACGTGGCGGCGGACCAGCGGCAGGACCTGGTTGACAAACCAGATCGCCGCGTCGGCGTTGGGAAAGTAACTGATGTGGCCGGTGAACGCGATCACGTTGGGATGGCGGCCATCTTCAACAAAGACGCGGCCAGGATCTACACCATTGGCCGCCACATGGATGCAACTGTGCGCACCCAACGCCTGGTGATCCTGTAGGGTGGAAACGACGGCCTGATCGTAGCGCAGCGATAGCCGCTGTTCGTAGGCCTGCGCCCGGCGTGTTTCCAGCGCAAAGAGCCAGGCGCGATACCACGCCTCACGCTGCGTGCGCCGCTGCATGTTCAGCGAGAGCGCATCAATGAAATCTATCACCGTGGGGATGCCCCGGAGGCCGTCGGCGACGGGTGCCATGCGCATCAACTGGACATGCACCAGGTCGAACGTGTCTTCATGCACCAGCCGCTCGGCCTGCCGGCCCATATGGGGATCAAAGGCGAAGAGCGTTTGCAGGGGCAAGGCGGTGAAGGGCGCGTGGGCCAGGCGCCACAACCGTCGCCACAGCGGCGTGGCGACCAGATGGATCTTCTCGCAGAACGGTTGGATGACGCCCAGGTTCTCCTCGATATCGGCTTCGGGCTGCGGGGCCAGCAGGACGATCTGGTGGCGTTGCGATAGCAGCCGCAACTGGTGGTAGGCGCGCAGACGGTCGCCCTGCGTGGTGGGCCAGGGGAAGCGGGAGGCAACAAAGAGGATCTTCATCGTCTGACCTCCTGATAGGCGGCTTCCAGTAAGTCGGTGGCAGCTTCCCACGAAT
>VGOD01000120.1 GCA_016876015.1 Chloroflexota bacterium | reverse complement strand
GGTGGCGGTGAACCTGGTGGATGTCGCCGCCGCAGCGCGGGCAGCGCATAACGGTCAGCGCCTCGCTGTTCAGCAGCCACCAGCGAAACCGCAGCACAGCCGCCACCAGCGCGGCGAAGATCAGCAGCAGGCCGAGCGCATCCGATAGGGTCGTGCGGCTGATGATGGCGCGCACGCCATCGTCCAGGTTCGCGATCCAGCGAAACACCGCGGTCGCGGCCGCCTGGGCCCACCGGACCATGCCCATGCGGATGTTCATCCGCTCGAAGACCAGGAAGATGCCGAACAGGACGACGACGACCCAACCGATCTCGAAGGCGTATTTCCTGACGAACTGCCAGAAGGGCCGGTCGCGGCGTCGGCCGCGGCGCCGGCGCACGACGATGGGCAGTGGTTCGAGTAGCTGCTCGGATGGCGCCGGCTGCGGCGTTTCAGATTGTTCGATCATGATGTTCCTCGTACGCTCATTTCAGCGCCAGCAGGCGCACCGACTGGCTGGCCCAGGCGATCAAGGGGCCAGGCGCCAGCCCCAAGAGCAGGGTGACAAGCACAGTGACAGCTATCGCACCCCGCAGCGGCAAAGCTACGTTGATCGGTCCCGCGTTTTCCTCGGCTGGCGCAAAGAACATGTAACGCACGATGTTCAGATAGTAGAACGCTGCGACGACGCTGTTCACCGCAGCGATGGCTACCAACCCCCACATCTGCTGTTGCACGGCCGCGCCGAAGACGAAGAACTTGCCCACGAAACCGCCCGTGGGCGGGATGCCGGTGAGCGAGAGCAGACAGATAAGCAACAGAGCCGCCAGCCACGGCGCGCGGCGGATCAACCCGCTGTATTCTTCTAGCTCGACGTTGCCGGTCGCGGTCTCGATAGCCGTCACCACGGCAAACGCGCCAACGTTGGTGAAGAGATAGGCGAAGAGATAGATCAGGACGCCATTGATGCCCGTAAACGTAGGGGCTGGGCTCGCCCCCGCCCCCACAACCGCCGCCACGCCGATCAGCATGTAGCCTGCCTGGGCGATGGACGAATAGGCCAGCAGGCGTTTGACGTTGGTTTGGCGCAGCGCAGTCAGGTTGCCCACCGTCATGGTCAGCACCGAGATGACGATCAGCAGTGCGATCCACTGGCTCGTCAGCGGCGCCAGCGCCACCAGGAAGACGCGCATTAAAATCGCAAAGCCGGCAGCCTTGGACGCGGTCGAGAGAAATGCGGTGACCGGGGTCGGCGCTCCTTCGTAGGTGTCAGGCGCCCATTGGTGGAACGGCGCCAGGCTGGCCTTGAAGCCAAAGCCGGCCAGCAGCAGGACGATGGCCGGCAAACCCAGCCAGGTCAGGCGTGCGTTGGACCCAGTCGAAGCATCTGCGGACGAAAGGGCCGCGGCGATCTCACCCAGATCGGTCGCGCTGGTCGCGCCGTAGAGCAGCGACATGCCGTAGAGCATCACCGCCGACGCGGTGGCGCCATAGAGGAAGTACTTCAGCGCGGCCTCGCCCGATTTCCGGTCCTGGCGCAAGAAGCCGGCCAGCACGTAGCTGGTGATGCTGAGGAACTCCATCGCCAGGTAGAGCATGACCAGGTTGGTCGCGCTCACCGCCAGGCAGATCGCCAGCCCTGCGATCAGCAGCAGCGCATAGAACTCGCCGCTGTAGGGCGTGCGGCCCCGCATGTGAGGGATGGCCGTCAAGATCACCACCGCGACGCCGATGATGGCGAGCGCCTTGAAGAACAGGGCGAATGGATCGAGCGCCAACATGCTCGCCACTACCTGAGGCGGCCGGCCGAGGCTGGGGATCAGGCCCAACATCGCTGCGGCCAAACCGGCCAGCGCAAGGCTGGGCAGCCAACCCTTGGGCCTTTCCTTCGGCCCAACTGCGTCCAGCACGAACACCAGCGCAGCCGACGCCAACAGGATCAATTCGGGCCACAGGAAGGTAAGATCAGTTAGCTTCAAGGCAATGACCTCCGCGAGGTGAGTTCCGTATTCCGTGGTGCGTAGTGCGTATTCCGTTCATCATACGCAATACGCAACACGCAATACGCTACCGTCCAGCCAACCCACTCATCAACTTCACGAACGCGCCGTTGAAGAAGTTCAAGATCGGCGCGGGATAGACGCCGAAAAGCACCATGAACGCCACCAGCGGCCAAAGGGTCACTTTCTCGAACAGCGCCACGTCACGCGGTTCGTGCTCCTCGGCGCCGGTCTGCACGTTCGTCCAGTGGTCAATCTTGTGCGGATCATACTGCCCCAGGAAGGTGTACTGGACTATCTTCCACAGGATGTAGGCCGCGGTCAGCACGATACCGAGCACGCCGACTGCCGCCCAAACTTTGACGATGTCGAACGCGCCCCTGAAGACGAACAACTCACTCCAGAAACCGGCCAGGCCTGGCAACCCCAACGAGGTGAAGGCCGTGACGGCAAACAGGCCGTAGTAGTAGGGCAGCTTGGATGAGAGGCCGCCGAACATCTTCAGGTCGCGCAGATGCGCGCGCTCATAGATCACGCCGACCAGGAAGAAGAGCGCGCCGGTGCTGACGCCGTGGTTGAACATCTGCAGCGCGGCGCCGTTGAGCGCCATCGCGCTGGCATCCACCCACTTCGGTGTGCCGATGGCGAACGCAGCCGCGCCCACCCCCAGCAGCACGTAGCCCATGTGGCTGACCGACGAGTAGGCGATCAGCCGCTTGAGGTCCCACTGCGCCATCGAGACCAGCGCGCCGTAGATGATCGAGATCATGCCCAGGGCCACTACTACCAGGGCGTAGGCCTTGAAGGTCTCGGGGAAGATCGGCAGCAGGATGCGCAGGATGCCGTAGGCGCCGAGCTTCAGCAAGACCCCAGCCAGGATCACCGAGCCGGCCGTGGGCGCGGCCGTGTGGGCGTCGGGCAGCCAGGTGTGGAACGGCCAGCTCGGCACCTTGATGGCGAACGCCACGAAGAAGGCCCAGAACGCCAGGCTGGAGAGCAGGAAGTTCCCTGCGAACGGTTTGAGCTTCGCCGCCTCGAGCATATCGAACGTGTCGGTAGTGAAGTAGATGCCCAGGATCGCCAGCAACATGAAAACCGACCCGGCCAGGGTGTAGAGGAAGAACTTGATGGCCGAATACTGCGGCCGATCTTTCGGCTGACCCCAGATGCCGATCAGGAAGTACATCGGCACCAGGCCGATCTCCCAGAACACATAGAAGAGCACCAGGTCGAGCGAAACGAAGACGCCGATCATACCCATTTCCAGCAGCAGGAACAGGAAGAAGAACTCCCGCGCCCGCACCTTGATCGTCTTGGCCGAATACCACAGGCCTAGCGTGGTCAGGAACGTGGTCAGGAAGATCAGCGGCACGCTCAACCCATCCGCGGCCATGTGATAGTGGACGTTGAGCGCCGTGATCCACGGGGCCTTCACCTCGAACTGGAAGCCGCCGGCCACCTTGTCATAGGCGAACCAGAGCAGCGCCGAGAGCGCCAGCGGGATCAGGCTGACGATGGTGGCTCCATACTTGATCAGGCCCTCCTCGCGCGATTTATCCAGCCCCAACCACTTGCCCCAGGGGAGCAGGGTGAGGATGGCGCCGACGAGGGGGATGAAGGTGATAACCGTCAAAAGCGAGTTAGTCATAAAAGCGAACCTCCGAAGAATTCGGAATCAGTATACTTCGTCATGTGAACCGATGTCCGCCAGGACAATCGCGTCTTCATTGGGTGGATCAGGAGACAAGACGAAAACGATCCGGCAGTCGTACTCCACCCAACAAGCCCATAGCCCGGCCAGTTGTCCCCGTAGCTTATGGGTCTTTAGCTCTGGATCAAAGGGATTCTCGACCAGCATATCCAAAACATCCAGGATCCGTTCCTGCAGGGCGGGATCGCGGCGCGTGCGCTGCTTGAATGCCCGGCGGAAACTGGCCTCCCAAACCAGGCGTCTCATGGCTTATCCAGCAAATCGCGCCGCAGATCTTCCACGGTACCATAACTTGCCCGTCCCTCCCGGAATGCCTGGAGTGTCACCTGGGCGTTGCGCGCGATCTCGGCACGACGTTGCTCGATCATTCGGCGACGGATGATCTCGATCAACGTTTCCTGATCCTCGGCAGGAAGTCTTTCGATGACATCGAGAGCGTTCTGAAAAGGAGTTGAGATTACCTGTCCCATGATTCCTCTTTATCCTGCGTTTGTTGCACCGATCACCTACCGCTTTAACACCGCCAGCAGATAGGCCCGCCACGGCCTGCTGACCTCGTTCGAGTACCAGCTTTCGCGACCCCGCGTGTCGTAGGCGGTGACGGCGATGCAGATACCGCCGCTACCCAATCCCGACAAGGCGAACTGGGTAGCGTTGCCTACATCCACTGGCGAATCGCCCTGGGTCGCGCCGGCGCCGCTATAGGATGGAGTGCAAGCGTCGTCATAGTAAACCTTGTAACTGTAGCCGGTGGTCGTGCTGGGGATGGCGTCCCACGAAAGACTGGCCGAACCGCCCGTGAAGTTGGCTCGCAAGTTCTGCGGTGGCGGTACGGGTGCATCGGGATCTGGGTCTTGCACGTAAGGAATAAAGAGCAACCGTCCCCGGCTAGAGTCATCGTACCAGTCATAGACGTGCGCCAGGATGTCCACCGTGGCGACGGTGCCCCAGTAGTTGTGCGTGCCGCTGATGTCTCCAGAAGACAGAACTACCACGTCATAGTTGGAGTTGCCGTAGAGATTGTTATGGTGGAACTGCGGCGTGCCATCAATGGCTACCCCGCCGATCATCGCCGTAGGCGAGACGGCAGTGTTGCCTATAATCGTGTTGTAGAGAAAGTCACCCGAGCCGAGGAAATACACCGCTGAGCCCCAGGTGGAGACGCTGTTGGCTGTGACTGTGTTGCTGATCACCGGGCTGTCCCAGGCAAAGATGCCGCCGTCCGAGTTGCCGCTAACGATGTTGCCCATTACTCCAATACTGTCGCGGGCATATATACCGTTACCCGAGTTGTCGTTGACGGTGTTGCCCATTACTTGGCCATCTGCGCCACAGATGCCACCATCGGAGTTATCTCTAACAGCGTTGTTCGTCACCGGGCTAGTCTCAGCATCGATGCCACTACAGATTTTGGCCAAGTTGCCGTTGACGGTGTTACCCGTCACTGTACTATATGAGGCATGAATACCGCCGCCGCGGCCGTTGCTGACCGAGTTGCCGCTGACGATGTTGCCTGTCACGATGCTCTGGGCGGCATAGATGCCACCGCCGTCACCGTAGCTGGACGAGTTACCGCTGACGATGTTGCCCGTCACTGTACTATATGAGGCATAGATGCCACCACCATCGAAACCGGCCGAGTTGTCGCTGACAGTGTTGCCCATCACCGTGCTGCTCTCGGCATAGATACCGCCGCCCTCATCACTGGCTGAGTTGCCGCTAACGGTGTTGCCCATCACCGTGCTGCCCTTGGCATAGATACCGCCGCCCTCATCACTGGCTGAGTTGCCGCTAACGGTGTTGCCCGTCACCGTGCTGTAATAAAGGACACCGATGCCACCATTTGTGTTGCCGTTGACGATGTTGCTTATCACCGAGCTGCCATCGAAGGCAAGGATGCCCCACATATTTCCGCTCACGGTGTTGTTGCGGATAACCACCGGAGTGCTGTTTGTACCGACTGCCTGAATTCCACTGCTGGCACTATTGCGCACCGTACAATGGTCAATGAGAGGGGAAGCTATATCGGTTTCAACAGCGCCAATGACACTACTCCCCCCATACTCCACCACGCAATACTCCAGGATGCCCCCGCCAGTGTAATTCCCCGCGCCATCAAACGTGGCATCCACGCTGCTATCGGTGAACTCGATGTTCTTCCAGTCCCCTTTTGCAGGACTGGCCTGGTTAGATGTGAAGGTGATCAGATTGGCGGCAGTGCCCCGCGCGATAAGAGCCCCGTTCACTTGACTTGCAGTAGTTTGTCTTTGTTGAACTTGACCACCACGCCCGGCTGAATGGTCAGGGTCACACCCTGCCACACTTCCACGTTCGCGACGACGACGTAGGGACTGTTCGCCAGCGTCCAGGTTGTGTCGGAGATGATGGGGCCGCCGACTTCGGTGTAGGCGGGCGCGGCGCGCACGCTCAGATTCGATGCGGACAGCAGCGGCGCTAGTAGCAAGGTTAGCGCCGTCAGGAAGTACATACTTCGCCGCCTGATATGAATGAGATTGCTGGCAAACATAGCTCACCTCCGTATTCTCCTCTACTCGATCAGTGACACCCGTTGTCCCTCGCGCCGCGCGATTTCGATGATGGCGCTGCTGTCATCTTCTTCATACTGGCGTTCCCCCACTGCAATCGGTTCGATCCGGCTGTCGGTAAAAGCCGCTACGTGCCAAAGGGTATTCACATCTTCACGCTTGCGCGGGAGATCATACTTTGGCGATACCACCAGCAGGTCAATGTCGCTCCAGGCGTGGGTGCGCCCCGTAGCCTGTGAACCGAAAACAACGGCATGAGGCGCGGGTATCCCTCGCTCGACAAGCGCCTGCAGATAGCGTCTGACTACTCGGATAATTGACTCATCAACCATTGGTATACCTCACCCATACGCCGCAAATAGGCTCGGGCCTCTGCCGGTGAAGGTTGAGGCGTCGTCATGTCGGGATACCGCCCTTCCAGGTTGAAGGCATTGATCTCGGCCAACAGCTTCACCCGCTCGCGTTCGATCGGTAATCCCGCCATCTCGGCCAGCCTGACGAGACTATGAATTCTTGGGGCCAAATCCTGGGTTCGGCGGCAGACGAGAGCCTTGAGCAGCTTCTCCAGCGCCAGATGGGCGAAAAACAGACCGTGCCGTACCTGACGACGCCTGACCAGATCTTGTGCGACCTGCCAGTCCTCGACTGCGCCGTCTCGCCAGTAGGCAACCTGCTTTTCGATGTCGAACATGGCCTGTTTTCCCGAGATCCCACTCACGTATCTACTGACTGTAATGGCGTCTGTTGTCGAGCCAGCCACGTCCGGTAGACACTGGCCCATTCTCCGAAATCCAGCACCCAACGGTCATCCCCCGGTTCTTCGCCGTTCATGTACGCCGCGTAGAAAGTTTCTGAACGGATGCCGTATTCTCGCTCGAAGGCTCGCATGTCTTCTTCCAGCGCGTGGATGTCTGTCCAAACCAGGCAAGTGTCTGTTGACATGCCGACCGTTCCCGTGTATCATGCAATCCAACAATAAACCGGTTCGACCGGTTTACCCGCCCCCGGCGACAAGGTAGCCAGGTGAGGCTGTCTTCCTCTCACGAGGATAGTCGGGGGTGTTTTATTGTCTCCTTGTTGAGACCTCCCACCAATCTACGATCTTGTTCGCAAAGGTTCTGTAATACCTGCTCTCTATTCCCATCACGTGATGTCGGGCGGCTCCGGCGATCATGTCGGCCAACTGAAGCCCGTCATCGCGACTCGAATCGCCACCGATGATCTTGCGGAATGGCCGCACTCTCCCCGCCTTATGGCATTCTTCAGACAGCCGTACACGTAGCGCTCGCAGAAAGGCCAACGTTGCGCCATCCACGACAAGGATTTCGTTGGCGATGTCTAGCTCCGAAGCCCGCAACGTCAGGCCTGCGATGAACTCGATGGCGAAATCCTGCCCACTCATGGTGACGAATTGCTTTGCCAGAACCGACTTGTCAACCACAGCCGCGCGAACCCGAAACGGAACCGTCTGGATGGACTCAAAGAAACTGCGCTTCTGCTCGGGTGTGGTTGTGTGGTACTTGAACTCAAACCTCGGCAGAAGACGAAACACCTTCCGCACCCGCCGCCAACTGGGCTATGGGTGCATGTTCGGCCAACTGTACCATCGCCAGCGCAAAGTGACTGGATGAGCTTGCCGAATCGCTCACTGCGGGATCGCCAGATTCGTCGAGGCAATAGTACTGGGTCATCTGCCATCCGTTACTTCGGCAATAGCAAAAACGCCCCCAACAACACCGACACCGACACCAGCCCCACCAGCAGGTAATTCTGCGCCTTGCCGGTCTGGATCACGCGCACCGCGCCGCCGAACCAGTTGGTGATCGCGCCGGCGCCGTTGACCGCAGCGTCTACGATATGTTCGTCAATCCAATGGCCGATCTCCGATAGCTTGCGGCCTACCCAGCCGGCGCCATCCACGATGGTGTCATCAATGACGCCTGAATCGAACCGGAACAACCAGTTCGAGAGCCGGACAGCGTTCTTGATGAAGAGGGCGTCGTAGAGTTCGTCGAAGTAATACTTGTTCCGCAAGACGGTATACAGCCCGCCCAACGGTCGCGCGAGTGGATCCACGAACTGGTCGGGCGAACTCATCGACTCGCCTTCGGCCACGTGACCGTCGGCCGGCCGCGCCTTACGATAGACCAGCCAACCCAGCATCAGTCCGCCGAGCGCCACGACCAACGAGGTCGCCAGCGGCGTCGCATCGAACGGCAACTCCTGGGCCTTGATGTCCAGCGCCTCGGCCAGCCCGCCGATGAAGTGATGGAATGGGTTGGTGGACAAAGCGCCCAGGACCGGGAACTCCTTCGGGATGCCGACCCAGCCGCCCGCGATGGCGAAGACCGCCAGGATCATCAACGGCACGGTCATCCAGGTGAAGATGCTGTCGTGCTCGCTGGCGTGCTCGGCCGCGGCCGTGCGCGGCTTGCCGAAGAAGGTCATCATGATCTGCCGCGCGGTGTAGAAGGCAGTCAGCAGCGCGGCCGCCGCCAGCGTGAGGAACACGACTGTATGGCCATGCATCCACGCATCTGCCAATATCTCATCCTTGCTCCAGAAGCCGGCCGTCACGATGGGGAAGCCGCTGAGCGCCAGCCCGCCGACGATGAAGGTGATGGCCGTGCGCGGCATCTTGCGGAACAGCCCGCCCATGTTGCGCATGTCTTGGGGGTCGAAGGCGGGTAGATGAGTAGACAAGTGATCAGTAGACAAGTGGCCTCCGTGGGTTTCCTTGTCTCCTTGTCTACTTGTTTCCCCGTGTCCCCCATGTCCATGCTCCCCCTCGTGATGCCCATGCTCCATGCCGTGGATCACGCTGCCGGAGCCGAGGAAGAGGAGCGCCTTGAAGAACGCGTGGGTCAGCAGGTGGAAGGTAGCCGCGACGTAGGCGCCGATGCCCAGGGCCGCGAACATGTAGCCGAGCTGCGAGATAGTGGAGTAGGCCAACACCTTCTTGATGTCGTTCTGCGCCACTGCGATCGTCGCGGCGAACAGCGCGGTGAACGCGCCGATGAACGCGATGAACTGGAGCGCTGGGCCGTGCTCGACGGCCTGCATCAGCGGAAAGGTGCGGATGACCAGATAAACGCCGGCCGAGACCATCGTCGCAGCATGGATCAGCGCGGAGACGGGTGTGGGGCCTTCCATCGCGTCGGGCAGCCAGACATGCAGAGGGAACTGCGCGCTCTTGCCGATCGCGCCCCAGAAAATCAGGATGGCGATGATGGTGGCCCACGGCGTGGCGCCGATCAGCGGCAGGCTGACCGTGGCGGTCGCCAGATCGTGCAAGGTATCCGGCTTAAAGATCTCGGCAAAGGAGAGGGTATGGGTCTGAGCGTAGAGAAGCAACATGCCGGCCAGCATCAGCGTGTCGCCGATGCGCGTCGTCAGGAACGCCTTCAACCCAGCCGCCTTTGGAGTAATCTTCTTGGGGTCATCATACTTGCGGCCGAACCAAAAGCCGATCAGCAGATACGAGCAGAGGCCCATGATCTCCCAGAAGATCAACAGCAGGATCAGATTGTCGGCCAGCACCAGCCCTAACATGCCGGTAGCGAACAGCGCGATGTAGGCGAAGAAGCGGCTGGCGAGCGGATCCACGTGACCCGCCTCGGCGGGTGCGCCCCGCTCATCGTGCTCACCCGCGGGCTTGCCCACCGCCATGTAGCCCACCGAGTAGATGAAGATCAGCAGGCAGACGAAGGGTACCATGATCAACATGCCGGCCGTCAGCGGGTCTACTGCGAAGCCGAACGCGTGCCACGATCGGCCCGTGGGCAGCCAGTCCGCAAAGATGCGGAACGGCCGCTCGCCGAAATGCTCGATGCCGAACGTGGTGATCGCGATGGCCCAACCGATGATCCAGCCCAGTCCGATCCCGCCGATGGCCAGCCCCGCGCTCAGCGTCTTGTTCCGATTCGTCCACAAGACGATCAAGGCAAACGCGGTCAGAGGCAAAAATGGGATCAGGACGCTCAGGTTGAAGATTGCCGGTGGAGCGACGACTGTTTCGTACATAGAAGACCTCTTGGATCGTGCTGCGTATTCCGTTCCGCCGACAGACCTACCGATACGCAGTACGCAATACGCAGTACGACTTACCCCTTCATCGTATCAAGCTCTTCTACATTCACCGTCTTGCGCTGGCGATAGATGGCGATGAACAGCGCCAGGCCCACGGCGGCTTCGGCCGCGGCGACGGTGATGACAAAGACGGCGAACAACTGACCGGTCATCTGACCTACGTCGGTGTAGCGCCAGAAGGCGATCAGGTTGATGTTGACCGCGTTCAGCATCAACTCGACGCCCATGAGCACAGCTACAGCATTTCGCCGCGCCAGCGCGCCAAACGCGCCGATGCAGAAGAGAGCCGCAGCGAAGACCAGGTACCAGGTGAGTGGAATCATGATTGGACTCCGTGGAGCGGTGGGCGTATTGCGTATTGCGTATTGCGTATTGCCTATTGCGTATTGCCTATTGCGTAAGACATCCACGAGATACGCCACACGGACTACGGACTACGCGATACGGACTACGCTACTACTCCCGTTCCCTCGCAATAATAATCGCCCCAATCATCGCCGCCACCAGCAGCACCGAGGCGATTTCGAACGGCACGGTGTAAGCGCCGACAAAGTCGGCGCCCAGACGCGAAATAGCGTCTGCCGGAACCTCGCCGATGGTCACAGGCCAGGAGATGCGCGTGACGATCGCGGTCAGCCCGATGAACAGCAGCGCAGCAAACCCGCCGACGAGACCCCACTGGCGGTTGAAGCGCGGCTGAGTAGGATCCATGACGTTGCGAGTCAGCATGATGGCAAAGATCATCAGGATGGCGATCGCGCCGACATAGATCAGCACCTGCACCACAGCCAGGAACTCAGCGTGCAGCAGGATGAAAATGCCCGCGATGCCAAAGAACGCCAGGATTAACCACAGCGCGGCGCGCAGCAAGTTCTGCGTCGTCACGACCATGACCGCCGCGCCGAGAGTGATGAGAGACAGAAGGATGAAGACGGCTATTTGCATAGCTACTCCCGAACGTAATCCGTCAAACGTGATGCGTCACTGGAGAGTCATTCTTGACGTTTGACGCCTGACGTTTGACGGCCTCATTTCACGCCGCGGCGTACCGCTTCGCCGCCCGGCCCAGCATGGTCAGCGTCGCCAGCAGGATCGCCAGGTTACCGGCCAGGGCAAAAGCCCACTGCGCGGCCGCGGGCATGGGCAGCTTGACGACCACGGCAATCCACAACAGATTAGCCAGCGAAGCCGGCACGAGCACCTTCCAGGCCAAGGCGAGCATCTGATCTATGCGGAAGCGCGGCCAGGTACCGCGAATCCACATCAACAGGAAGACGACCAGGATCGTCTTAGCGATGAAGTAGAATGGCCCCAATGCCGGCGCCGCCTCTGCGCCTGGCCCGCGCCAGCCGCCCAGGAAGAGCGTTGTGGCAATAGCTGAAACCGCCAGCAGGTTGCTGTATTCCGCAATGTAGAACCAGCCGAATTTCAGACCGCTGTACTCGATGAAATAGCCGGCCACGATTTCGGAATCGGCTTCTAGCAGATCGAACGGCGCGCGACCGGTCTCGGCGATGGCGGCCAGAATATAGATGATCATCGCCAGCGGCAGCGCCAGACCAAACGGCACAATCTGTTTCTCGACGATCTCGCCCATCTTCATCGAGTTGGCAAACAGCACCACGGCTGCCATCGAGAGCACCATGGGGATCTCATAGCTCAGCAGTTGCGCCACCACGCGAAAGGCGCCGATCAGTGCGAACTTGTTGTTCGAAGACCAACCCGCCATCAGCACCGAGATGGTAGTGATCGAGCCGATCGCGACCAGGTAGAGGACGCCGATGTTGAGGTCCTGGCCGACCAGTCCGCGGCCAAACGGCAACACGGTCCACAGCAGCGCCGCCGCGATGAAGATCAGGAGCGGCGCCAGGTTGAACACCGGCTTGTCGGCCCGGTCCGGAACGATATCTTCTTTGATAAGCAACTTGACCGCATCGGCGATGCCCTGGAAGATGCCCCACGGCCCCACGCGGTTCGGCCCCGGGCGATTCTGGATGCGTCCGATGACCTTGCGTTCCATCCAGGTCAACGCCAGCGTGGCGATGACCGGGATGAGCACCAGGAGAATGCCCACGACCAGGTAGTTGACCAGTGTCGCCAACCATGCGGGCATAAAGCCGCTGATCCAGGCTGTCCAGGCGTTGGCGAGATTGACGAACAGATCGCGCACAAAATCCATGTCTATGTCTCTCCATTGGGGATTGCAGATTTCGAATTGCGGATCATGCTGGCCCTCGAAAAGCCGCAATCGGCAATCCGAAATCCGAAATCATCAATGCCAGTCCAGGGCGCCCTTGCGCCAGGCGTAAAGCAATCCGCCGGCCAGGATGGCCACGAACAGGATCATCTCTACCAGAGCATAGAGGCCCAGCTTGTTGTAGGCCACTGCCCAGGGAAAAATGAACGCGGCTTCCACGTCGAACACAACGAAGATGAGAGCATATAGATAGTACTGGGCTTTGAATTGCACCCACGTATCGCCGATGGTTTCCACACCACACTCGTAGGTGGAATTCTTCAGAGGATTGGGTTTCTTGGGGCGGAGCAGCTGGGCGACAGTCAGGCCGATAATGGGCAGCGCCACTGCGATAATCGCAAAGACGCCAACGAACGCATATTGAGAGAGCACCGCCTACCCTCCTTCGGGTCATTGCTGGTCTATCTAAAACGCGCTTTCTGGAAATCAGAGCGTGCGAATTGTAGCATAGGCAAGGAGGGAATGCAAAACCTCCGCGCCAAAGGCAGGAGTTGTGTAACTGGTTTGACAAACCGGCGATGGTCGTGATAAACTTTTCATGTTCCTTGTTCTTGGTAGATCAGTACCGGAGACCCCTTATGCCTGAAGGCTATCTTCCCATTCTTGTGATGTCAGTCGTCGCTGGTGGTTTTGCGGCCATCGCCATCACTGTCTCGGCCCTCCTGGGGCCAAGGCGTTATGATCCCAACAAAGATACGGTCATCGAGTCCGGCATGGCGCCGTTCGGCGACGCCCGTCGCCGTTTCCCCGTTCAGTTCTATGTCGTCGCGGTGCTGTTCATTCTGTTTGACGTCGAAGTGATCTTGATGTATCCCTGGGCGGTTGCAGCGCGCAAGCTAGGTCTTTTCGGTCTGATCGAAATGGCGATCTTTCTGACGATTCTGCTGGTGGGGTTTGTTTACGCGTGGAAGAATGACGCGTTTAAGTGGCAGTAGTCGTTGAACGTTAGAACGTTTAAGCGTTGCAACGTTCCAACGGAGTGACAAATGGGTCTCGAAGAACGTCTCCCCGACCAGGGGTTCATCACCACGACGCTGGAGCAGGCGGTGAACTGGGGGCGCAAGTTCTCCCTCTTCCCGCTGACCTTCGGCCTGGCGTGCTGCGCCATCGAGCAGATCGGTTCCGGCGTCGCCCGATTCGACATCAGCCGCTTCGGCTCGGAGGTGTTCCGCCCCTCCCCGCGCCAGGCTGATCTGCTGATCGTCTCCGGCCGCGTGAGTAACAAGATGGCGCCGGTGGTCAAGCTGCTTTACGATCAGATGCTCGAACCGAAGTGGGTGATCGCGATGGGCATCTGCGCCAGCGCGGGCGGGCCATTCAACAACTACGCCATCGTGCAGGGCGTGGATAAGATCATCCCGGTAGACGTCTACGTCCCCGGCTGCCCGCCCCGCCCCGAGGCGCTGCTGTACGCGCTCACGCTGTTGCAGAAGAAGGTGCAGCGGGAGAAGTTCAGGGATCGGGCATATGGTAGGTTAGGAAACAAGTAGACAGGTAGACAAGGATATTAAGTAGACAAGCAGACAAGTGGACATACGCAGTATCCTCCTTGTCTCCTTGTTTCCTTGTCGCCTTGTCTACCTCATTACGAGAACCAAGCATGACTCAACCCCACCCCATTATCGCAAAACTCTGGTCGCAGTTCGGCGGCGCGATTCAGATGGTAGACGAATTCCGCGAGGAGCTGACAGTCACGGTCGGCCCAAAGGATGTGGCGCCGGTCGCCCGGTTCCTGCGGGATGATCCTGAGCTGCGCTTTGATCACCTGGAAGATGTCAGCTCGGTAGACCGCAGCCGCTATCCGGGGCTGAACGGCGCGCCGCGCTTTGCGGTCGTCTACCAGTTGATCTCGACGGGCAGCGGCCAGCGCATCCGGCTGAAAGCGCCCGTGGCGGGCGACAATCCCGCCGTGCCAACGATCACCGGCCTGTGGCCCGGCGCCAACTGGCTTGAGCGTGAAGTCTACGATCTGATGGGTGTCAGGTTCGAGGGCCATCCCGATCTGCGCCGCATCCTGCTGCCGCACAACTGGCCGAACCATCCGCTGCGCAAAGAAGTCCCGCGCGGCGGCGAGACGGTTCCCTTCTCCATGATCTGGGAGGATGAGGAGTTCGCCTCGTTCGGCCAGCAGATCGTCGAAGCCAAGTCGGTGCCGCAAGTCCCGCCGAAGCAGATGGACGCCAACCGGCACATGATTCTGAACATGGGGCCGCAGCACCCTGCCACCCACGGCGTTTTGCGCATGGTGGTCGAGCTGGACGGCGAGCGGGTCGTGGCAGCCTATCCCGACATCGGCTATCTGCACTCCGGTTTCGAGAAGCAGGCCGAGAGCATCCGCTACAAAGACTTCATCATCTACACCGACCGCTCGGATTATGTCTCGTCCATGTGCACCAACCTGGGCTACGCGCTGGCGGTCGAAAAGCTGATGGGGGTCGAAATCCCCCCGCGGGCGCAGGTGATCCGCGTCATCATGGCCGAGCTGCAACGCCTGGCTTCACATTTGCTTTGGCTGGGCACCAGCGTGATGGACGCCGCGGGCGTCAGCCACGCGCTGCTGATGTACTGCTTCCGCGAGCGCGAACAGATCCTGGACATCCTGGAGCTGGTCAGCGGCGCACGGCTCACCACGTCGTACATCCGTCCCGGCGGGGTCTGGAAGGACGCGCCGCCGAGCTTCGTCGAGCGGGTGCAAGACGTGCTCCGCGCGTTCCCGAAGCGGATAGACGAATACGAGCGGATGGTGACGGACAACCCGGTGTGGCGGTCGCGCACCATCGGCATCGGCAAGATCACCCAGGCGCAGGCCTTGGGGATGTGCTGCACCGGCCCGATCCTGCGCGCGACCGGCCTGGCGTTCGACTATCGCAAGACGCGACCCTACAGCGGCTACGAGAATTACGACTTCAAGGTGCCGACCGCGACCGAGGGCGATCTCTACGCCCGCTATCTTTGCCGCATGGAAGAGATGCGGCAAAGTCTGCGCATTGTTGACCAGGCGCTCAAGAATCTGCCCGACGGCCCGGTGTGGACGGCCGACCGCAAGATGGCGCTGCCGCCGCGGCAAGAGCTTGACACCAGCATGGAGGCGGTGATCCACCACTTCAAGCTGAACACCGAGGGCTTCACCCCGCCGAAGGGGGAGATCTTCGAGGCGGTCGAGAACCCGCGCGGGGAGATGGGCTTCTACATCGTCAGCGACGGCACGGCCCATCCCTACCGGCTGCACATGCGCACGCCGTCGTTCGTCAACCTGCAATCCACCGACCTCATGGCCCGCGGCGGCTTCATCGCCGATCTGGTGTTGGTGATCGGGTCGGTGGATATTACGTTGGGGGATGTGGATCGGTAGGGATACAGGAGGCGGATGATGACACTAGCTCGTGTGCGACCGACGATTGCACCGCGCCCCATCATCGCGCCGATGACGGTGAAGGTGGCGCAGCTTTTCCCGCGGCAAGGGGATTGGACGGAGGCCGAATACTTCGCCCTGCCGGAAACGAACCGCTACCTGGAACTGAGCGAAGGAAAGCTGATCATGCCGCCGCATCCCACCAACACGCACCAGGCGACCGTCGGCGCTCTCTATCGCTGGCTGGATGAATTCGTTCAAGCACGTAACCTGGGCGTCGTGCGGCTGGCGCCGCTGCCGGTGCGCCTGTGGGCAGGCAAGGTACGCGAGCCGGACGTCTTCTTCCTGGCGCGTGAGCACAGCGACCGCATCGGCGAGCAGTTCTTCGGCCCGCCCGATTTGGTGATCGAAGTCGTCTCGCCCGGCACGCGTCGGGTTGACCGCAGCGAGAAACCGGCCGAATATGCCCGCGCCGGCGTCGCCGAATACTGGATCGTGGATCCGAGCGCGGGGACGGTGGAAGTTTTTGTGCTGCAGGAAGGCGCATATCAGCTTCTTGCCCGTTGGAGTCGCGGGCAGGTTGCCCGTTCGGCGCTGCTAGATGGTTTTGAGATGCCGGTCGAGCAGTTATTCGCAGGATGATCTATTCAATTCATCTCGTTGCGAAAAGCGACCACTCGTGAACGGAACCAGTATGAAAAGGCAATCTCGAACCGATTGGGCACGCGTTGACGCGCTGACGGACGCAGAGATTGACTTGTCTGAAGTGCCAGAGCTAGACGAGTCGTTCTTCGCCAACGCCATCCTGCGAATGCCGCGCCACCCGGTTGCTGTGACGTTGCACATTGATCCTGAAGTGCTGGCCTGGTTCAAGGCGCAGGGCGAAACATACGAAGATCGCGTCAATGCAGCATTGCGGATCTACGCTGAAGCCCATCAGGTATATACCCATGCTCCGGCGGGCGCTGGCTGATCGGTGCAGAAATGGCCTTGCGAGAGGGCAGCTTTGTGCAGATCGGGTCGGCAAGTTGACGGTGTTGAGCATGTTGCGAGATGTAGTTACAGCGGAGTATAAGGACGATTACAAGATCGAGCTCACCTTCGATGACGGCGCGCGCGGAGTGGTTGACTTCGCGCCCTATCTCCAGCGCGGCGGCGTCTTCCAACGATTTCGCGATATCGCTTTCTTTCGTGAATTTCGCGTGGACGAGGAGTTGGGCGTCCTGACGTGGCTGGATGAGATTGATATCGCGCCGGAGACGCTGTACGCGCAGGCGACTGGCTCACCGCTTCCTAAGTGGATGACGACTTAAAGAATGATTCATCTTTTGCGCACGCACGCCACCAGGAAACAGCTTGACGAGATGCTGGAAGCATTGGAGAGCTATGTCAAGCTGGCCGTTGATATCCGGCGCGGTGTTCTCGCGGGCGGTGGCTCACTCCACGCCGATAGTGAGACTGTTTTGCTGGAAGATGGCAGTGAACAAGAGGATGTTTGGGGCGCAGATTGGATCCCGTCCATTCAAGAAGTGCGATACGAAGC
>VGOD01000119.1 GCA_016876015.1 Chloroflexota bacterium | reverse complement strand
GATACTGCCTGGGGTGTGGGCATGTACGCCTCGCTGGCGCTGGACGGGGCGGGATTTCCCCACATTGCCTACTACGATTGGAACAACTTCGACCTGAAGTATGCCCGCTGGACCGGGAGCGCCTGGGCCGTTCAAACCGTAGACAGCGCCGGAAGCGTGGGCAGGTTCACCTCACTGGCGCTGGGCGGGGCGAGCTACCCTCACATCAGCTACCACGACGGCAGCAGCTTTGATCTGAAGTATGCCCGGTGGACAGGCAGCGCGTGGGCCATCCAAACCGTGAACAGCGCGGGGAGCGTGGGCGAGTACACCTCTCTGGCGCTGGATGGCAGCGACAACCCCCACATCAACTACCATGATCGCGCCAACAACGATCTGAAGTACGCTCGCTGGACAGGCAGCGCCTGGGCCATCCAAACCGTGGATAGCGCCGGCAGTGTAGGCAGCTACGCCTCGCTGGCGCTGGATGGGGCGGGCATCCCCCACATTGGCTACTACGACGGCGCCAACCTCAACCTGAAGTATGCGCGTTGGACCGGGAGCGCCTGGGCCATCCAGACTGTGGACAGCGCCGGGGATGTGGGCGCGTATCTGTCACTGGCCCTCGACGGCGCCGGCACGCCCACATCAGCTACTACGACCGCGGCAACGGCGACCTGAAATACGCCCGGCGAGGTCAGGCGGTGTCTCGCGTCTTCCTGCCCCTCATGCTGCGCCGCAACTGAGCGGTCACTGACCCCTCACCCCGCCAACCGCGCCGCCTCCACCGCCAGAATCCGCCGCAAGATCGCCGCGCTGCACGCATAGGTCGCATCCACGCCGAAGTAGCTCAGGCTTTTGCTCAACAGGCTCTGCCGCCGGCTGTAGGGGGTGTCTGATGCGTAGTGCAACAGGCCGATGTCGTAGGGTGCATTGATGAAGAGGTTGACGATCTCGTTGACCGGGTAACGCTGCGGATAGATGTCCTCGTAGATCGCGCTCAGATAGGGCCCCGCCTCCATCTCCAGGTCGGTGTAGCCTTCGCGATAGAAGACGCTCATGAACTCGCGGTTCTGCAAGAAGGTGCCGCGCACGGTCACAGCCTTCTGGTTGTCGAACACCGTACCATGAAGCAGATAGGGCGCGACGTGCTGAGCCAGGAAGCAGTTCTTGAACAGGAAGGTGTTGCGCGAGTGTTCGTCGTAGACCACGTTGGGGATCATCACATCGCCCACGCGGCCGCTGAGGGTGGCGGCCTTGCCCATGATGTAGACGCCCAATAGCTCGGCGCAACCGGAAGCCACCTGCGCAAGTAGATGGTACGCTGCGAAGCCCAACGGGTAGTCCACGTTCACGATCAGCGCGCGACTCTGCCTGAGCTTCTCCAGCCCCGACGTGCGCACGCGCGGATCCATCTGCGCGGGATCGAGCGCCTGCAGGTCAATGATTTGCGCGCTGATGTCGAGCGAGTGCGGTTCATCGAAGCGATGCACTCCGGCCGCGGGCTCGATCTCCACCATCGCACGGCGCCGGGCGTCGTCGGCCTGCAGGTAGAGCCGTTGGACGTAGTAGAGCAGGTTCGCCTGCGCATCGCTGAGTCCGCGGCCGGCATCCTCTGGCTCACCGCGCGCTACGCTCAGGCCGGCCGAGGCCGCCGCCAACCGCTGCCATTCTGCGGCCAGGCCCTCCGGGTTCTCCTGGATCACGAACTCGACCAGCGCGTCTCGCTGCGCCAGCGCATGGCCCGCGAGGAGATTGGGCAGGCTGTGCGGGTTGCTGGAGACGAGGTAGATGGGCCGAAACTCCAGATAGAGCGCATCGGCCGCACGCAGCAGATCGTCCCACCAGCTCTCCACGGCCCGCCGATAGTCGTTGAAGCCCTTTGCCAACGACGTGATGCGGATATCGAGCGGCCCTGCTGCGATGGCGCGGATGCGCTGATCCCAACGTGCGCCCCACAAGCGATAGAGCCGGCTCATATCCTCCACGCTGATGCCCAGGATCTCCCGCAGTTGCTCTGGCGTCCCGCTCGCCTGCGCGCGGCCCGCGGCCAGATCGTGCCCCAGTTGGGTGTTGACCAGGCGCCGGTGCAGCTTGTTCCATTCGATCTGATAGGCGGTCAACGAGGGGATCAGATCGTCAATATCTGAGACCGAGGAGACGAACGCCGCGAGGGTCTCCGCGCCATCGTACTGCATGCGCCGACGCCGCGCGGCCGCATCCACCCGCTGCCAGTGAGACACATCGCGCAGCCCCCCGCGCATGAAAACCTCCTCCGATTGGCCCATCACCACGCGGCGCACGCACTCCATACAATCAGGCAGGCGCAGCGCCGCGTACAGAAACGCGGACGCGTCGAAATCGGCTGCATCTGCGCCCAGGTGCAGGCTCGATCGCATCCCCTCGTGCGTCTCCTCGAGGGAGCGGATGCGGATATCGCCTGAGCTGCGCAGCAACGAGTAGTAGGTGCGGATGTAGAGCTCGATGCCCTCGCCGACGGTTTCGGGAACAGTACGGATCATGACCAACTCCTTTCGGCATCCGATCATATCACTCCGGCTCCGATTCGGCAACCTGCCGGCCGAATCGCTTGCTTGCCAGCCGATCGCCTTTGGGTTACAATCGGGGTTGCTGACCAAGGTCTGGTCACGGTTAGAAAGGAATGCCATGACTCTTGACACGACGACGCCCGGCGCAGACGCAACGCAGCGTGCTGCGCCCGCGATCCATCTGAAGGATCCCGCGCTCTATATCAACCGCGAGCTGAGCTGGCTAGAGTTCAATCGTCGGGTGCTGGAAGAGGCGCTCGATGCGCGCCACCCATTGCTCGAACGCGTGAAGTTCCTGGCGATCTTCAGCTCCAACCTGGATGAGTTCTTTATGATCCGCGTTTCGGGTCTGAAGGACCAAACGACCTCGGCCGTGGTAGATCTGCCGCCGGATGGCCTCACCCCAGACGAAACGATCCGCCGCATTCGCGCCACGGTGCTGCCCATGCTGCAAGAGCAGCGACGCTGCTTCAGCCGGGAGATCATGCCGCAGTTGGCGGCCGCGGGCATCCACATCTCGCACTACATTGACTTGGCGGAGGAAGAGCGCGACCGGTTGCGCGTCTACTTCCAGGCGGAAATCTTGCCGGTCTTGACGCCGTTGGCCTTCGATCCTGGCCGGCCCTTCCCTCACATCTCCAGCCCCAGCCTGAACCTCGGGGTCACGGTTCGCAATGGCCGCGGCGAGGAACGCTTCGCGCGCATCAAAGTGCCGCCTTCGCTTCCACGGCTGTTGCCTACGCATGACGTCTCCCGGTTCGTCTGGCTCGAAGACGTGATTGCCGCCAACCTGGGCGTGCTCTTCCCCGGCTACGAGGTCGTCGAGGCATACAGCTTCCGGGTGATCCGCGACGCGGACATCGAAATCCAGGATGACGAAGCGCCCGATTTGCTGGCGACCATCGAACAAGGATTACGCCAGCGCCGCTTCGGCCCTGTGGTGTGGCTGGCAGTGGACGCCGAGATGCCTGAGCGCATGGTGAAGTTCCTCATGGAGAAGCTAGAGGTCAATCCAGAGGACATCTACGCGCTCCAGCCGCCTCTGGGCATGGGCAGCCTGTGGGCGTTGGCGACCCTCAACCGCCCTGAGTTGCGCGACGCGACGTTCGCGCCGGCAGTGCTGCCGGCGTTGCGCGACGTGAAGACGGCTGACGAGCTGTTCGCCGCGATCCGCAAGCAAGATATTCTCCTGCATCATCCTTACGATTCGTTTCAGCCGGTGCTGGACTTCGTCAACGCCGCGGCCATAGACCCCCACGTGTTGGCGATCAAGCAGACCCTCTACCGCGTCGGTCGCAACGCGCCGGTCGTGCGCGCCCTGCTAGAGGCGCAGCGCAACGGCAAACAGGTGGCGGTGCTGGTGGAACTCAAGGCGCGCTTCGATGAAGAAAGCAATATCGGTTGGGCGCGCGCGCTCGAAGCCGAGGGGGTGCATGTGGTCTACGGCCTGGTGGGGTTGAAGACGCACAGCAAAGTTACGCTGGTGGTGCGTCGAGAAGAGGGCGGTCTGCGGCGCTATCTGCACCTGGCCACGGGCAACTACAACGCGGTCACGGCCGGCATCTACACCGACCTGGGGCTGTTGACCTGCGACGCCGAGCTGGCCGCCGACGCCACCGAGCTATTCAACACCGTCACGGGCTATTCGACGCAGACCTACTTCCGCAGTCTGTTGGTTGCGCCCGGCGGAATGCGAGAACGGGTAGAGGCGCTGATCACCCGCGAGATCGAACATGCCCGCGGCGGTCGCGGCGGCCGGCTGATCTTCAAGATGAACTCGCTGGTGGACGACCGGCTGATCCGCGCGCTATACCGCGCGTCGCAGGCCGGCGTGCAGATTGACATGCTGGTGCGCGGCATCTGCTGTTTGCGGCCAGGGCTGCCCGGCGTCAGCGACAACATCCGGGTGATCAGCATCGTCGGCCGCTTCCTGGAGCACAGCCGCATCTACTACTTCGAGAACGGCGGCAGCCCGGAGATCTACATGGGCAGCGCCGACCTGATGCCGCGCAACCTGGACCGGCGGGTGGAGACGCTGTTTCCCATCAAGGACGCGCGGATTCGAGCCTACATCCGTGACGCGATCATGGAAGTGGAGCTGGCCAACAACGTCCGGGCGCGCGAGCTACAGCCGGATGGCAGCTACGTACGCGTGCAGCCCAGGCCGGACGAGGCCGCCGTTGACAGCCAGGCCTGGCTCCTCGACAATCCCAGCCTCGGCGGCCGCGGCGCGGCGTTCAGGCGATGACCCGATGAAGTGCAGATCATAGCTGCTCAAGCCGAATCCGCGATACGGCCGATCGGTGACCTCTGGCGCGGCACATCATGATCCTCGGGCCGATTCTTTCTCTGGGGCCGCAGCTCTGGCAAGAGAGCCGTCGCCATCAGACCGAAGATCCTCGGGTGCAAGGCATAGCGCGCGATGTGCGTGTAGGAATCGTCTCCGGTCAGCATGTTCCACAGGGCCAGATGGCCGCGACGCTGCGCCGCCGGCAGGGTCTGTTCGGCCTGCAAGACACGCAGCCAGCAGCGCTCCCACAAGGAGTAGAGCCCGCCCCGTTTGCCCTGCCACGGCCAAAACAGCAACTGCCCGATGCGGTTATCCAGGGCCATTGACCGGCACAGCGGCAGATAGTGTTGTGCGAAGGCCTGGTGAGACACGCCGGCATGGAGCGCAGTCCACGCGGCCTGACGCGCGGTGCTGAAGGCTGAACCGATGCCGTCCTTGTAGAGGCGCGTGGTCGCCGCATCGCCGACCGCGACAAACCGGTCGGCGCAGGGCTGTTGGGCCGCGGCGACAGCTATCTGCGGCCGGCATCCACACAGCCGGCGAGGCTGCTCGCCCACCCACCGGCAGTCAGGCCGGCCAAGGAACTCGCCCACGGGATCGCCCTTCAGCCGATGGCCCAACAGACTCACGTTCAGAAAGCGTCCCTTGGGGATCAGAGCGCCGAAAATCAGGCCCGGCTGCCGCCCCACGTACACATGAGCCGGAGTTCGAGACGACCGCAGCGACGGCTCCAGCAGCAGTTCGTCCTGGGCCATCACCTCGGTCTGGGGGGGAACGTAAGCCAGCCCATCCATCTTGGGCGGCCGGGCGTTGACGCCGGTCGCCAGAATCACCATGTCAAACGGCTCGCACGTTTCGCGCGTCTCCACCTGCACCTGGTCGCCGGCCGTCAGGCTGCGCACATCGGCGGCCGCCACTCCTGCGCCGGCCGCGCGCGCCTGGTCGAGCAGCCAGGCGTCGAAACTGACGTCGGGGAGCGGATCGCCGCGCAATGGCCCGCCGCCTCGATAGGCGCTGACGATTCTGCGGTCAGGATCGGGCGGCGTCACCACGATAGGGTGGCCAGCCAGGTGCACCACGTAGCCATCCAGCCGCGCCATCACCAGACTCTCAGGCAGTTGCAGCCCCAGCTCCTCTAGCCCGCGCATGGCGCGCAACGAGAGGAGGCCGGCGCATTTGTTACACCCGCTTTGACCCCGGCGTCGGAAGTCCTTGCGCTCGAAGATCGTGACTGCGATCGGCAGGTTGAGCTGGCGTGCAAAGCGCAACAGGTGCAGGGCGGCAAAGCTGCCGGCCGGCCCGCCGCCGATCACAGCGACACGCGCGCCGGCCGAGAGCTGCGGACCGTGCGATGGATGGCTCATCTCGCCTCCTGTTCACTCCTGGGTCTGGCATCTCAGAGCGACCACTGATGGGCGCTGAGGAACGAGGAAATCACAAACGTGGAATTAATCTATCACAACAACCGGCTGCCGTCAAGGGGGTAGTTTCAAGCGGGCCGCCAGATGGAAGCGCGCCAGCTCAAGCTGAAAAGCCGCCTCGGAACGGTTGGGCAGTTTCCCACAGCACAGGGAATGTGGTAACATCGGACGCCAGAAAACACGATGCCACGTGGTCCGGGCGCCAGATGCTATCGCCGGGCTTGCGCTGATCGCAACAGAACGCCTCCTCAGAACATGACAACGACCCGTGCGCCAAAGCCATCGCTGCCGGAAGCGTGGAAAACCGGGCTTTCGGCCCACACCTGGCCGCCGTGCGCCTCGACGAGCTGCCGGACGATCGCCAACCCCAGCCCTGACCCGCCGCTGGCGCGCGTCCGCGACTTGTCCCCGCGATAGAAGCGGTCGAAGACGTGCGGCAGGTCTTCGGCCGCGATACCGCTGCCGGTGTCGGTCACGGTAATAACCGGCCGGCGCGACCTGAAAAGTCCAGACCTGTCAGGTTCCGAAAACCTGACAGGTCTGGGCTGCGGCGCGCTTCGCCTTCATCCAGCGCGACGCGGTGGGCGCTTCGGCTGGCCGACGCAGCAGCTACAGCGCCAGGCTTTCTTCGAGTGCGTGGCGCGGCGTATCGCCCTCGCCCGAGAAGGCGGCGATGCGGCCCAACGCCTCCAGTACGCCGGACGTGCCCCAGGAATTCTCTAGCACCCGGTAGAGGGCCAGGCTGTGCCGGTACAATCGCTGCGCGTCCTCATGATCCAGCTCAGCGGCGAGGTTGCCCAGCCGCCATAGGACGAAGGCCCGTGCATGTTGAATCTCTTGCCCCGGACCCAGGACCCCTTCCGGGCCGGTCCAGGCCAGATCGTCCAGCAGATCAAGACTGTGGCGCAGCAGTTCTCCGGCTTGCTGGCGCCGGCCCAACCGGCCGCAGAAGACGCCCTGCCAGGCCAGCGCCCTGGCCAGCACCCGCTGCCGCTCGGCTGGTTCCTCTGCCAGCGAGACCGCCGACGGATCAGGAGGCTCTTGCCGGCGCCACACGCCCGCATCTGCGAGCCCTTCCACGACCCGTCTGCAGAGGCTCTCCCCCTCCTCGTACCGCCCCAGCCACTTGTAGAAATAGCACAGTCCGTCCATCGCCTGGTCCAGTTGCCCGACATGCCCCCGCGCCACCGACCAGTCCCAGGCCGCACGCAGGTTCCCGTTCTCCGCGCCCATCTCGGCCAGCGCCAGCTGATGCCTCGGACCCTGGAAATCCAACCACCGCTGCGCCACGGTGGCCGCGAAATGGGCGCTGTGCCGGTCGCAGGCAACTTGAGCAGCGCCAGGCGTTGCGGCGAGCTTTTCGCCGGCGTAATGCCGCAGCAGCTCGTGGATCGTGTACCGCCCCCCGGCCGCCCGTTGGAGCAGTGATTGGTCCATCAGCACCCGCAACTCCTGCAGCGCTGCGTCGGTTACCTGGTGTGCAGCCTCCAACGTGAAGCCGCCCCGAAAGACTGACAGACCGGCAAGCAGTTGGCGCTCTCGGTCTGCCAGCAGGCCCCACGAGCGATCAAAAACGGCCCGCATGCTGCGCTGTGGGAAGGGCAAATTTGGGCCGTCTGTCTGCAAAAGATCCAGCCCGCGGTCGAGCTCCCCTGCGAGCTCGGCGGTGATCTCGGCCGGGGTGAGCATCCCGGCCCAGCTCGCTGCCAGCAGGATGGCCAGCGGCAGACCTCCCACCAGGTGACAGAGACGGGCCACATCCAGCAGCTCGGCGTCCGTCAGCTCCAGCCCGGCCTGAATCTGACGCGCACGGGATACGAAGAGCTGGACGGCAGGGGAGGCGGCAAGCGCCTCGCGATCCTCGGGCAGCCGCTCGGAACAGGCCAATCCCTGGATGGGGAGGAGGGTCTCGCCCTCCACATCCAGCCGGGCGCGCGAGGTGGCCAGGATCTTGAGGCCAGGGATCGCGTGGAGGAGGTCAACCAGCAGGCCGGCGCCCGCCGTCAGATGCTCAAAACCGTCCATCACCAGCAGCACTTGCTTCCCATGCAGGTGGTCCACGACCTGCTGCTGAGAACGCTCTCCTTCGGTCAGGGGCAGATCCAGGGCTTGGGCGATGGCGGGCGCGATGGCCTTCACGGCCAGCAAGAAGCCCACAGGAACCACGTAGACGCCATCGAGGAAGCCGTCGGGTGACAGCATCTCCTCAGCCACCCTCACGGCCAGATGGGTCTTGCCGACGCCGCCGGGGCCGGTCAGGGTCAACAGCCGGCAGGACGGATCCTGCAGGCGCGCCCGGATCTCGGCTACTTCGGCTTCGCGGCCAACCAGGGGGATCAGGGGAACATGCAGGCCAGGGCCAGGCGGCCTTACGGCGCGGGACGCATGCGACTCGGTCCCGCCTCGGATGCGTTCGTACAGGGCTGTGGTCTCCCCGTCCGGCTCGGCGTCCAATGCTTGCAGAGCCCGGCGGCAGGCGTCGTACTGGTGCAGCGCGGCCGCCCGCTCCCCGTCTCGGGCCAGCAGCAGCATCTTGTGGCGGTGCGCTGCCTCGTGCGCCGGCTCCAGCGCCAGCAGGCGGTCAATATAGGCCAGGGTCCGCTCGGGCTCCGCCCGGACCGCATGGTGGTTGACCAGGGCGTGGAGCGCCCGCAGCGCCAGGTTGCGCAGGAAATCGCCGAACCAGACGTTTGACCGCAGATTGAGGATGGACTGGTAGGCCTCGGCCGGGCTGGGCGTGTAGTTGTTGGTCAACATGATACCGGTGACCGCCAGGATCATCACCAGCATGGCCGACAGCCCGCCCAGGCCCCAGGTATAGGTCAGGCTCAGGCTGCGGGTGTTCACCTTGGTGGGGTGGAGATGGAGCACCAGGTTGTCCACCACCAGGCGCATCCGGCCACGGTCATCGCTCGGCAGGCCGGATGGCCCCAGGCTGGCGCGCACACGGCCCCCAAAAGTGCTCGGCTCGCCCTCTGTGATTGCTTGCTTCATGCCTCTCCCCTATGCGCACATCGGGGACGCCATCCGCCTCAGCTTCAGCGCGTCCCCGATGAATCTCCCGTTTGTAGTAACGACGTTAGTCGTTCGTGCTCAGCGACTGAAGTCGCTACTACCAGTCTACCCGCGGCGCCCGCCGCCGGCCCACAACGGCCGTCCCGCATCATCGCGGATGCTCACGGCCTCGCCGCTGGTCGCGTTGCTGATCTGGGCCGCCTCGAACGTGTCGCCCTCGTAGAAGCCGGTCAGCGTCACCTGATCGCCGGCCTGGGCCATGAACCCCTGCGAGACCGCGAAGCTCTACGGCCGGTTGTTGACCTCCAGCGTCGCGCCGTCGGCGGTCTGCACCACCAGGGCTGCCTCGTCCGCGTGCGCCACGACGCCTGATACCTCGACCCACTCACCCACGCCCGCCTGTCCTACGTTGGGGGCTGCGCTGTTCTGCCCGGCCGCCGGCGCTTCGCTGACCTGCCGGCCACGGCCGTAGCCGCCATTGCCGCCGCGCTGCCCGGCCGTCTGCCCGGCGCCGGGGACGACGCCCTGGCCGGCTGCCGGCGCTTCGTTAACCTGCCGGCTGCGGCCATACCCACCGCCGCGCTGCTCTGCGACCTGCCCGCCGCGGAGGACGTTACTCTGACCTGCGGCTGGGGCAATCTCACCCCGTCCGCCCCCGCCACCCGCCCCGCGACCACCCTGTGGGCCATTCGCCTGCGCTTGGGCCGAGCCTAAGCCAAGAAACCCGCCGCCCTGCGTGCTCGTGCGATTCACCGCGCCGACCACCAGAAGGGCGACCAACCCTGTCGCCAGGACCCCAAGAACGATCTTCTTAATCATCGTGACAGCCTCCTGCTGTTGTGTGCTGATTGGTTGATCCGGTCACCGCTCGGCGACCTTGACCAAAGGATAGCGCACGAATGTGAATCGGTATCGAAGGGTGTGTGAAGAAGTGGCGAAGATCGCGCAGGCAGGCCCGAGGCGGCCCGCCCCGCAACGCAGATCCTGGCCCGCGGCGACGGACTTCATGGGATCTTCACATTGGGTTCATCATACTCGCACAGTTGTGGCCTACACTTTGATGGCGTCGGGCAAGGCAGAGGCTATCTGTAACCTGGCGCAGAGAGCGGAATCGAATCTACCGTTGTTGAGAACCTGAGTATCATATCGGAGGAATACATGAAGCAGATCGGGAAGAAGAAGCGTCAGCCGCGTTGGCTGTTCATCGTGCTGCCGGTCGTGGCGATCGCATTGGCAGCCGGGGGTTGGTATTATTTCGGAGACCGCAAAACGACGGCCACCGCGCAGGCGGCTCCGACGCTCCAGACGGCGAAGGTGCGCACCGGCGATATCACCATCACCGCCAGCGGCAGCGGCAACCTGCTGCCTGCCAGCGAAACGGCGCTGGCCTTCCGTTCCAGCGGCGTGTTAGCTGAAGTCTTTGTAAAGGTCGGCGACAAAGTTGAAGCAGGCCAAGTCCTGGCGCGGCTGGACGACGCAGATGCACGCGCCCAGGTCGCGCAGGCCGAGGCTAACCTGCGGCTGGCCGAGCTCAAGTTGGCCGACCTGACCGCCGCGGCCGATCCGGCCGCCATCGCGGCCGCGCAGGCGAGCCTGGCCGCCGCCAAAGCCGATCTGACCAAGCTGACGACGCCTGCCACCACCGCCGAGCTGCTGGCCGCGCAAGAAAATCTCCGCAGCGCCCAGGAAGCGTTGGCGCTCCTTTTGGCCGGTCCCGATCCGAACAAGGTCGCCGCGGCCAAGGCTACGTTAACCCTGACCGAGATTAACGTGCGCGCAGCCCAGGCCGCCTATGACAAGGTCGCGCCCGTCACGACGCTGCGCGACGGCACCACGGTCGGCATCGGCCAGACCAAAGAAGCCGCGGATTTGTGGCAGGCCACGACCAACTACGAGAAGGCCAAGGCCGATTACGAAGCAGCGCTGGTCGGGCCTACCGCCGACGTCATCACCGCGGCGCGGGCCAAGGTGGCGGTCACTCAGGCGCAACTGGACGCAGCTAAGGCTCCGCCGGATGCCGATGCCCTGAAAGCTGCAGAAGCCAAAGTGACGCAGACTCAGGCGCAGTTGGATGCGCTGAAGGCGGGCGCGAGCGCCAATGCCATCGAATCTGCCCGACTCAGCGTAACCCTCGCCCGCTACAACCTGGAGAACGCCCAGCGGACGCTGAACAACACCCAGCTCCGCGCCCCGGTCGCCGGCGCCATCCTCTCGGTCGGAGCGGAAGTTGGCGAAACGGTCGGCGCCGCGCCGATCATCACGGTGGCCGACCTCTCCGCCTCACAGATGCGTTTCTGGGTGGAGGAAAGCGATCTGATGAGCGTGGCGCCGGGCAACCCGGTGGCGATCGTCTTCGACGCGCTGCCCGATCTGCCCTTCCCCGGCAAAGTGCTGCGCGTAGATCCGGCCCTGGTCACGGTAGATGGCGCGCCGGCCGTGCAGGCCTGGGCCAGCATTGATCTGTCCAAGCACCCGGTCAAGCTGCTCTCCGGCCTGACCGCCGAGGTGGAGATCATCGCGGGCGAGGCCAAGGGCGCGCTACTGGTGCCGGTGCAAGCGCTGCGTGAGCTGGCACCCGGCTCCTATGCGGTGTTCGTCGTGCAGGCCGACGGCCAATTGGAGATGCGGCCGGTGACGGTGGGGCTGCGCGATTTCGCCAACGCCCAGATCCTCAGCGGCCTGGCCAAGGGCGATGTGGTCAGCACGGGGACTGTAGCGACCAAGTGAGCGTGGGTAGGGTTAGCAACTGTGCGACAGTTGCCAACCCTTGGCAGGACAAGGGGCGATGATATGGAGTCGAATGAAAACGTCATCGAAATCCGTGGCATGACCCGGGTGTACGGCATGGAAGATGCCATGGTATACGCGCTGGCCGGCGTAGATTTGCAGGTAAAGCGCGGTGAGTTTGTGGCGATCATGGGGCCGTCCGGGTCGGGCAAGTCTACCCTGATGAACATCCTGGGTTGCCTGGATCGGCCGACGGACGGCGAATATCACCTGGATGGCGAAGATGTCAGCCAATTGGATCGCAACGACCTGGCGATCGTCCGCAACCTGAAGATCGGCTTTGTCTTCCAGTCGTACAATCTGCTGCCGCGGCTCAGCGCGGTGAAAAATGTGATGCTGCCGCTGCTCTACAATGTCGAAGAGCGCCTGACCGAAGATGAGCGTTACGAGCGGGCGGTGGCTGCGCTGGAGGCGGTAGGGTTGGGTGAACGGCTGCACCACCGACCCAACCAGATGTCGGGCGGTCAGCAGCAGCGCGTCGCGATTGCCCGCGCGCTGATCAACAAGCCGGCCATCATCCTGGCCGACGAGCCGACGGGGAACCTGGACACCAAATCGAGCGTGGAGATCATGGATCTGCTGCACACGCTGCACGCGGGCGGGGCCACCATCGTCATGGTGACGCACGAGCCGGACATCGCGAGCCACGCCCAGCGGGTGGTGTGCGTGCGCGATGGCAAGATTATCTCGGATGGCCGCGACGGCGCGGGCCATTGCCTGGAACGGGGAGGGCGTGATGACGCTTAGTGAGACCCTGCGGGTGGCCTGGGAAGGGCTGAAGCTCAACCGGGTGCGTTCTTTTCTGACGACATTGGGTGTGATCATCGGCGTGGCGTCAGTCATCATGATGTTGGCGGTCAGCGCGGGGGCCGAGGCGGCCATCGCCGATCAGATCAACGCCCTGGGCGCCAACCTGATCATCGTCAATCCCGTGCGCGGGGTGCCCGGCGCGGCGCAGACCCTCACCTACGATGACGCGGTGGCGATCAAAGAGGCGGTGCGCAACAGCGAAGGGGTGTCCGCCGAATTTCAGGTGGTGCAAGATACGAGCACCGCGCGCGCCAAACTGACCGGGATTACCGTCCTCGGCGTCACCGCCGACTTCCCGATCGTGCGCGATTATGCGGTCGGCGAAGGCCGGTTCTTCACCGATGACGAGAACGAGCGCAAGCTGAAGGTGGTCGTCCTGGGCTATGGCATTGCGCAGGACCTCTTCGGCGGCGACAGCCCCATCGGGCAGACGGTCACGGTGGGTTCGACCAAGCTGACGGTGGTGGGCGTGATGGCGGAGAAGGGCGTGGTGGCCGATGTAGATTACGACGGCCGGCTGTACATCCCGCTGCAACTGCTCTATCAAAAGTACAGCCCCTCCCGCATCGCGGCCGACCGGGTGCGCACGATCTACATCAAAGCCGAGAGCCAGGAGGCGATGACCAGCGTCATCAACCAGATCAAGGCGCTGCTGGTCCAACGCCACGATGTGGATCCGGCCAAGCCCGACTTCACGATTCAGACCCAGCAGGACATCATCACCACGCAGCAGGCCACGACCGAGGCGTTCCGTGATCTGCTGGCGTGGGTGGCGGCGATCTCGCTGCTGGTGGGCGGCATCGGCATCATGAACATCATGCTGGTGTCGGTGACGGAGCGGACGCGGGAGATCGGCCTGCGCCAGGCGTTGGGCGCGCGCCCGCGCGATGTGCTGCTGCAATTCCTGATCGAGGCGGTCACGCTCAGCCTGGTCGGCGGACTGGCGGGCGTCATCCTGGGCGTTGGCGGCGCGGAGCTGTTCGGCCGGCTGGGCGAGATGCAGACGCAGGTCGTCCCGGCCTCAGTCCCGCTGGCGTTCGGCGCAGCCGCAGCCGTGGGCATCTTCTTCGGTTATTATCCGGCCACGAAGGCCGCGCAGCTCGACCCGATCGTTGCGCTGCGGCATGAATAGGAGCCGTGTCTGTCATGCTGAGGCCCGTCGTTTGGGCCGAAGCATCTCGTCTACCGGCGCGAGACGCTTCGCCGGTAGCGCGTGACATCGAGATTGGGCTTGATCGACCCGCTCAGCGTGACATCTTGAAGGAAGTACGGTTGTAGTCATAGGACAAGGGGGAAACATGAAACGATTGATCTTGAGCATCAGCCTATTGACCCTGGCCGCCCTGCTGTTGGCGGCTTGCGGCGGCGCATCCGCGCCGCAAGCCGGCTCGGCGAGCGCCAGCGCCGCCGCCGGGACCAGCCTGGATATCAGCTATCCCAACGCGCTGCCTGTCCGCAACCAGCTCCTGCTGGGCACGTTGCGCCTGGACGAGAGCGCGCAGCCGCTGAGCGCGGCGCAGGCCGCGGCGCTGCTGCCCTTGTGGCAGGGCATCCGTGGCACGATGAACAGCGGCGCGGCGGCCCAGGCCGAAACCGACGCCCTGCTCAAGCAGATCGAAGCGGGTCTGAGCATCGAGCAACTGGCGGCCATCCGCGGCTGGAAGCTGACCCAGACCGATCTGCAAGCCTGGGCGAGCAGCCAGGGCATCGCCACGGCGAGCGGCAACGCACCGGGCAGCGGCGGCGGATCGGGCGTACCGGGCAGCGGTCAGACCCTCTCCGCTGAGGCGCGGGCCACGCGCCAGGCGGAACGCGGCGGCGCGGGCGAGAGCAGTGGCTTGAGCAAGGCGTTGGTGGATGCGGTGATCGCACACTTGGAATCAAAGAAAGCTAATTGAGGAACAAACCATGAAAACCTTGAAGACGTTGACGATCGTATTGAGTCTGGCCGTCCTGGTGGCGGCCTGTGGCGGCGCGGCGACGCCAGCGGCCCCAGCGGTAGGGACCAGCGCCGGCGGCCTGACGGAAGACTATGCCGATGCGCTGAGCGTGCGCAACCAGTTGGCCTACGGCACACTGCGCCTGGAAGGGACGGCGAATGCGGTCACGGCGGCGCAAGCCGCCAAGCTGTTGCCGTTGTGGCAGGCGCTCAAGACGTTGGCCGCCAGCTCGACCAGCGCGACCGAAGAAGTGACGGCGGTGCAGAATCAGATCAGCGCGGCCATGACCCCCGCACAGGTCAGCGCCATCGCGGGCCTGAAGCTGACCAACGCCATGCTCCAGGCGTACTACGTGGAAATCGGCGTGAGCGCGGCGAGCACACCGGAGCCGGGTGTGACCCCGCAGAGCAGCAGCCTGAAGGATCTGCCGCCGGAGCAGCGGGAAGCCGCCAAGGCGACCGCGCAGGCGCAAGGCACACCCACGGGCGGCGGCAGCGGCAGCTCCAGCGCCAAGAAGGACGCCCTGCTCGACAACGTGATTCAGTTGCTCACGAACCGAACCGCGGGGAAATAAACACCCACGAACCACCGGCATCATGGCGGCGCCGGAAGCCGGAGCTTCATTGACAAAGTGGGGCCGTCATCAGATCTTCACAATCGCGTTGTAGAGTGATAGGCAGGGCGGGCAAGTCTGGGCTCGGAGAATCCAAGAAAGGAGACATCAATGATCAAGAAACTGACGATGGTCGTAACAGTCGCAGTGATTGTCACCGTGCTCGGCCTGTTCATGGTGGGCACGGCTTTCGCTCAGGCGCCCACGCCGCCGGCGCAGAGCACCCCGCAGACGCCTTGGAGCCATGCCTGGAGTCGCGTGTGCGATGGGGCAGGCGTCGTCTCGGACGCCATCACGAAGCTGCTCGGCATGACACAGGAGCAGATCTACGCTGAACGCCAGGCAGGCAAGACGCTGGCTGACATCGCCAAGGATAAGGGCGTCACGGATCAGCAGTTGATTGATGCCATGCTGGCCGGCCGGCAGGAAGCGATCGCGCAAGCTGTGACAGACGGGCGCCTGACCCAGGCCCAGGCCGACTGGATGCTGGAGAAGATGACGGCGATGGCGCCCTTCCAGCTCACTAACCCCTTTACCCCCGGCGGTTTCGGGCATGGGGGCGCCGGGCACGGCGGCATGATGCGGGGCGGTATGCGCGGAGATGCGCAGGCCGCGCCCGACACGATGATGCGCGACGGCTGGCGCGGGCGCATACCGGCCGCACCCGACACGAAATAAGCAACTGATGCAGCCGCGGGCTGCCCGCTCGTAGCTGGTCAGATCGTTCGGACGACTCACGGGGGGAGGCAGAACCGATTATCTCCTCCCGTGACCGGAATCAGAAGGGAGGCGCAGGATGGGACGCATACCGCATGGGGTGTGGGACGCCGGTTGGCAGACGCCGAACTGGCCGGCGATTTTGCTGCTCGGCGTAGTAGGGCTGATCCTCGCGGCAGCCTTGATCGTTGCCCTCACGCGCAAGAAACCAGGAAGCATCTTGCCCCGCGTACCGTTCGTAGATGTCTTGGAGGAAGAACGGGAGACGATGATCACGGTCGAGCTGCCCGGCGTCGCCGAGGCGGAGATCAGCGTCGAACTGAACGACGATATGGTCACCGTCGAGACGACCGGCGCACGGAGATACATCAAGGATATCGTGCTGGAAGAGCCGGTGGATGGCGCCACCCTGCGCCGGGAGTATCGCGCCGGCCTGTTGACGCTGAGGCTCGCCCGGCCGGCGGCCTCCGCCCAACGCGGCGTGACCGGCTCAGTCTCACCAGCTGCCGTCTAACGAGCGGCCCGGCAGCAACCTGACAGCGCAGAAAAGGGGTGGCGATGGACAGCGCATTGCGTACTCGAGATGCAGTCACACGTCTCAGACGCGCTTGGGCAGCACGACTGCGTTGGCCTGCCAGTCCAGTGGCAAGCCAACGCACCGCGTTCCTTCATGTATCGGGGACGCCTGCACCGGCGACGCAACATGCCAGTGGCCATCGGGGCACGATCCTGCTGGCGCAGTTGGCGGACGCGCGCTGTGCCGCGCTGGCGGACGCCCTGACCGCGGCCGGCTACGATGTCCGGGTCGCACAGGGGTTGCCGGCGGCGATGGCCAGCCTGGCGCGCCGAGCTCCGGCGCTGGTGGTCGTCGACGGTCATGCGGACCAGGCTGCCTATCAGACCCTGCGCCGGGCGGGCACATTCCCGATCCTGGCGCTCATGGCCGAGCCGAACGACGAGCAGGTGCTGGCTGCCTTCACAGCCGGCGTCGATGACTGCCAGAAAAGCGGCATCAGCAAGGAGGAGCTTGTGGTGCGCATCGATAACTTGCTGCGGGTCGCCGGCCGCCCGCCAGCCGCAGGTGCTTCCCCGAACGCGGACAGCGCAGCCTAGGGGCCATCATGGAAGGCGTTATCCTGGTTGTGGACGACGATCACAAGACCGTGGATCTCGTGTCGCTTTACTTGACCCGCGATGGTTACACGGTGCTGCCGGCCTACGACGGCGAGCAGGCGTTGCTGGCCGCCCGGCGCCTGAAGCCCGACCTGATCATCCTGGACCTGATGCTGCCCGGGCTGGATGGCACGGCTGTCTGCCAGACGCTCAAGGGGGAATCCCAGACGCCGATCATCATGCTCACGGCGCGGCGCACCGACGATGACAAGCTGCTGGGGCTGGAAGTGGGCGCCGATGACTACGTGACCAAGCCCTTCAATGCCCGCGAGCTGCTGGCGCGGGTGCACGCCGTCCTGCGACGCATGGGGCCGGCCAGGATTCCCCCG
>VGOD01000118.1 GCA_016876015.1 Chloroflexota bacterium | reverse complement strand
GGCCACGCGCTTGGTCATCCAACATCTGGTCAAGCGCGCCCATTCGACAGCCAGTCGGCTCCGGGCTCAACACCGAGCACGCGACCCACCCTAATCTAACATTGTCGAGGTAGTCGTGGTGATCTCGGCCATCCGCGGTCGCCACGACCAGCCCGGTGTGCATGACTGACACATCGGCGCGGTTGACGTAGGAGCGAAGGCGCCTCCGTATGAGATACCGCAACCTGGACATAGAAGCGGTTGAACACCGCATTGAGAATGGGTGCGAGCGGTTCAAGGTCAGGGTGACTTCCTCGCCGGCAGGCGATCAACGGCCGAGCGACGCGGAGCCGGTCGTCCTGCCGACAGAACTGCGACACAGGCGCGCTCGCCTCCTGGCCAGGCGGGACATCACGCTGGCTGAGATGATAGCCCTGGGCGAAGAACTGGCGACCGCTCTCCTGCCGGCATCAGTGCGTTCTCTCCTCGATCGCAGCCTGGAGCGGCTTGGCGACGACGAAGGTCTGCGTATTCGGCTGAAGCTCGACACCTATGCGTTGGCCGATCTGCCCTGGGAGTATCTTTATGTCGCTCCACCCAACACTCCAACCGGCCAAAAGGGTATCATGGGCTTTCTCGCGCTCAACCGCCAGTTCTCGTTGGTTCGTTACGAAGTCCTGGAGCAGTCTCGCATAGATGTCTTGGAGCCAATAGGACCAGGTCCTCTTCGGCTTGTCGTCGTACTTGCTCGTCCCCCTGGTTATGCTGAACTCAACCTCGGTGCCGAAGAGGACAATATCCAGAGCGCCCTGTCGAAGCTGAGAGAGAAGGGGCTGTGCAGCCTCGAGTTTTATCGCGACGCCACCATCGTCACGTTAGAGGAGGCCCTCGGCAGCAGCGCCCACATTCTCCATTTCTCAGGGCACGGCAAGTTCGAGAGCGACATGGGTGTGGCATACGGTTCTTTAACTGGCGCGGGAAGCCTTATTTTGCACGGCGAGATAGATGCAGAGTATTCATTGCGTGGAGATAGACTGGCGAACAACCTCAGAAAACGTGGGTTGCGGCTGGTGGTGCTCGGCGCATGCGATTCGGCCCGTCGAGATCAGGTGAATGCCTGGACGGGCATCGCACCGACTCTCACGCTGGTGGGCATACCCGCGGTGGTAGGGATGCAATACTCCATTCGCGATCCCAACGCGATTGCGTTCAGTCGCGCCTTCTATCGGACCCTGGCAGAGGGCGAACCGATTGACACCGCAGTCAGCAACGGACGCCTGGCCATCATGAATCGCGAGAACCAGAACGACGATGAACGGGACTGGGGCGTGCCTGTCCTCTACATGCGCACCGAAGATGCTGTGCTCTTCCGCCGGGCTCAACGATTTCAACTCCACCCAGGGCTATTAGGCCCGGCTTTCAATCTGATGCAGCCTGGCAACCAGCGTTGTCACAACCTGGCCTGTCGGCTGCCGATCGAGCGCGGCACACTGCACTGCCCGAACTGTGGATCTGAGCTTCTGTGGTGCGGCAATTGCGGCAGTATTCTGCGGCCGCCGTTCCGCTTCTGCACTCGATGTGGTCTCCAGGCGGAACCATGATCAGCCCGTCACCGGGATAGGAGAACCAGCCGATGAAATGCCCGCACTGTGGCTTCGACCGGATTGGAGCTGAGGCGCGATTCTGTCCCAATTGCGGGACTCTGCTGATGGACCGTTTGCGATCCGCCGCAGGCGGCAGGGACATCGTCGCGAATGAAAGCGCCAGCGAGATGACTCATTTCGTAGTAGGAACAGGACAAACCGCCCCCATTGATAATGCGCGGCAAATGGGGCTTATTGCCCAATCCCAGGGTGACTATCGCACGGCAGAGGCATTTCTCCGACAAGCACTCGATGCCAGGCGTGCGACCGCTGGACCAGACCATCCCGATGTCGCCGGAATTCTCGTTGATCTGGCAGCGCTCTATGAAGCTGCCGGCCGGCACGGTGAGGCTGAACCCTTGTACTGGCAAGCGATAGATATCTATGACCGACAGACGCCGCAAGCACAAGCACAGCTCTGGACTATCCAAGATCGACTGGCCAATCTGTACTATGTAACCGGCAACTACTCGGCGGCCGAGCCGCTCTTCCGGCGTAGTCTGGAGGCCAGACGCCAGACCTTGGGGCAAAACCATCTCGATGTCGCGCAGAGCTTGAACAACCTGGGAGGCTTATACTTCGCCTTGCGGGAGTACAGCAAGGCTATACCACTCTTGCAGCAGGCGCTGGAGATCCATCGCGAAAACCTCGGCGAGCAGCACCCTCGCTTTGCAGCCTCGTTGAACAACCTGGCTGGAGTCTACGCTGCAACTGGCGACTATGAGGCCGCCGAACCGCTCTATCGCCAGGCTTTAGGAATCCGCCGCGCCGTGTTTGGCTCAGGCCATTCCGAGGTGACCGAAAGCCTCACCAATCTGGCGCTCTTGCGCCAAAAAACGGGTGATTTCGCGGAGGCGGAATCGCTGCTGATGGAGGTCTTCGAGACCAGTCGTGCTGGCCTGGGAGAGAACAACCTGGCTGTCGCTCAAGCCCTCGACAACCTTGCTGAATTATACGAAGCGATGGGCAACTACAACGAGGCTGAACGGCTGCTGAGAGAAGCACTCGTCGTGAGACATGCTATCCTGGGCGAGGATCACCCCGAATGCGCTCGCAACCTTCGCAACCTGGCGACGATCCATCAATATCTGGAGAACGATGCTGCCATTGAACCCCTCCTGCAGGAGGCGCTGGAGATCTATCGTGCGACCACGGATCAGCACCTCTCGGATTATGTGGCGACTCTAGAGGAGCTGGCCGAGTTCTACCGCACGACCGGCAACTACCCGAAAGCCGAACCCCTATACGAAGAGGCTCTGAAGGTGCGCCGGAGTGAACGAGAGAGCAATCCGCTCCTGATCGCCCAGGACCTGAGAAACCTGGGACTTATCGCGCGAGAGGTGGGGTGCCACGACCGCGCCAATCGGCTTCTGCGCGAAAGCCTCGCGATCTGGGAGCAGATGGCCGATCGGAAGGGTATTGCCGTTACACTCTTCTATCTGGGGCAGACGGCCCAAGACCAGAGAAACCTGACAGGAGCCCAACAGATGTATGAGCGCAGCCTGGCAGTCAGCGAGCAAACCGGAGACCAGGCTATGGCTGGCCGCACACTATACCAACTGGGATTGATTGCCATGTCCCGAGGAAGTCTTGAGGAAGCGCGGAGTTACCATCAGCGAAGCTTGCAGATCAGCCAACGAATCGGTTCACAGGGAATCACAGCCGACAATCTGCACCAGTTGGCGTTGCTCGCCGAGCAATCCGGCGATCAGTGTACTGCACAAGCTCTGGCGCGGGAGAGTCAATCCATCTACCAACGCCGGGACCTGTGGAACCGGTTGTCCCAGACCCTGGCCACTGAGTTCAGAGAAGAGGATCTCCGGGCGTTCAGTGGCACGCTGGATATCAACTACGATGACCTCCCTGGGATAGGAGAGAGCGTCAAAGGCCGGGAATTGGTCAACGCGGCTTTCAGGCTGAATCGCGTCGAGAGCCTGGAACGCGCGATCCAAATGCACAGGTCAAAAACCTGAAGGAGGCCGACTTGTCTAGCGAAACCCTGCTACACGCCGTCACCGCGGTGCGGACGGCCCAAGATTACGTGAAGCTGCCGGGCTATCGGGATCTGATCGCGCCGGCCGCCGCGCCGGCCGCGGAAGCGCGCGAGTACCGGGACGAGAAGGATTTCTGGTCCGACGTCCTGGGCTATGGCGATCCGATGAAGAGGCTGGCGGCCGGCGGCCGGGTGATGTTGCGCGGCTTTCGCCTCTCGCCGTGGACGCCGCGCGTGCCGGGCCTCTTCTGGAAGGCCGAGTCGCTGCAACTGCGCGCCAATGCGCGCAACGAGCGGCAGTTGGCCGGCGGCCTGGGTCTCTACACGCCGGTCGGCAAGACGCTGCAGGTGTTGGGTGGCGTCGGCAATGTGCGCCTGCTGCCATCGAGCACGAGCCGCGTGATCTGCGCCTCGTCATCCGGCTACTATTGGCGCGGGGTGCCAGTGCTGGTGCAGGAGGAGGCGTGGCAGATGTACGGCGATGCGCCGGTGGGGCTGGAGGTGGACCTCTGCGGCGTCTGGTCTCCCATCCCGCGCGAGTTCGCGCAGGCGCTGGGCGGCGAGGCCGGCATTCCCCGCTGCTGTCTGAGCGTCAGCCGGCACGACGACATCACCCCGCGGCGTGAGGTCTGGCCGGGCTCCAGCTCGGCCTGGTCGCTGTTCGAGTATCGCGGGGCCGACCAGCGCACGCGCTTCGACTTCGTCTACTGCACGTTCGAGATCAACCGGCGCAGCCCGCTGCGCCGGCCGACCGAGGAGGATGCGCACAGCACAGACGAGGCGGCTGATTTTCTGCGCGGCTACATCGGCGGCTATCACGGCCAGGCGCTGACCGATTTCGACGAGGAGATGCCGCACTTCGATGCGTTCCTGCCCATCAATGAGCTGATGAATCGCCAGGTGGATCCGGGCCGGCTGCGCGCGTTCGTGGAGCGGGTGAAGAAACGGGCGCTGGCCCCCGAAACCGTGCGCTACGACAGGCTGCCGCAGCTTCTGATGCAGCATTTCAACAGCGACGAGGTGCGCATCCTGGCGCTGGACTATCTGAGCGTCGAGCTGGAGCACTTGGTGGGTCGCACGGCCGGTCTGGCGGATCAGGTGGACGCCCTCGTGAGCTACTGCGAGCGCGAGGATCGGCTGGAGGACCTGATCGTGGGCATCGCGCAAGAGCGAGCGCAGACCAGGGCCGAACTGGCCCCATGACCGGGGAGGTGTAACGTGAAACCGAATTGGACGAGTTGGCTGCGACGTTTCTTCCGCTGGCTGTTGGCCGGACCCTTCCGCCGGCTGCCGCCAGCTTTCGGCAACCCCGTGCCCGCCGACATGCAGGTCTTCCAGGCGGCGGCCGAGGAGGCGGCCCAAAACCTGGGCCGCGGTGATGTGGCCCGGCCGGCGCAGCCCGGCCACGGCAAGACCCGGCCGGCGCGGCCCGATGCGTCGCTGGAGCGGCAGTAGCCGGAGGGAACACGTGGCGCAAGTTGTCAACTTGTCGCCAAACCTCTCTTGACAGGCCATCTCGCACGAAGTATAATCGTTTCAGAAAAGGGCACAAATGTACACCTTACTGAAACCTATCTCCGTGCGAGAGGAGCTCTTGCGGCGAGGAGTGGGCATTTTCACGCCGCAAGACTTCCAGCGTATTTTCCGCGCCAACCAGCTCAGGACCAAGTACTTCCTGGAGGAATACACTCGCGGGGGGTTGTTCCTGCGCCTCAAGAACGGGCTGTACACATTGCAGACCGATCCGCCGCCCGAGGAAGAGATCGCCAGCCGCCTCTATCGCCCCTCTTACCTCTCCTTCGAGTATGCCCTGGCCGCCTACAACATTCTGCCGGAGATGCCTTACGCAATCACTTCGGCTACCACCAGGCCCGCGCGGGCCTTCACCGTCGGGGAGAAGACGTTTTCCTACTCAACGGTCAAGAGGGATTTCTGCCCAAGAGCCACTGGGCCATCATCCGCGGGTTTCCGGCGACTCTGGAAAGGGAGATCGAACGGTTCGTGTGATGGAGAATGAGCTTCTTTGGGTCATCGCCAGCGCACTGCTGGCGGTCGCCGCGACCAACCTTGCCTGGCTGATCGGCCGCGTGCTGCCGCGGCTGGGCAGCGCGGCCAGGGTCAGCGGCCACGAGAGAGGCATAGCCGCCCTTAGATGGCTGGTGGCCGCCCTCTTCTTGCTGCTGCCGCCGCTGATCGCCTGGCGCTACGGCGCGCTGTCGCTCTATGCCATGGGTTTGAGCGACCTGGACTGGCTGGGGAATGTGTGGACCGGCGGGCCGCTGACAGCCCTGATCGCGGCCCTGTTGGTCTTCGGCTGGCTGGTCTACCGCCGCACCCGGCCCCACAGCCTCAGAACACGCGTGAGCTGGCAGGCGGACGTCGCGCCCTGGTGGCTGGCGCCGCTGGATGCCGCGCTGCGCCAATGGCATTGGGCGTTCTATCGCGCGGGGTTCATCGGCTGGATTGCGGCCGGCCTCCCGCCGCTCGGCGCTTCAGCCGGGGCTGCGCCGCTGGTGCAATGGGTTGAGGGGTTGCGCCAGGATCCGGTCTACTGGGGCTGCTGGTTGGGGTTGGGCCTGGTCGCGGTGGCATGGGCGCTGAACCCCTGGACGCGCCGCGGCTGGCGCGACCGGCCCGAAGGAGCGGTGCTATCCGCGGCGCTGGCCGTCGCGACGACTGGGCTCTTCGCGACGACGCGCAACTTCTGGCTCTGCCTGGCCTGCCATGTGATCGCCGCGATGCCGATCGCCGCGTGGTTCGCGCTCGCGCCAGGTGAGGCGTCGCCGGCGATACGCGCTAACGAATGAACAGCCCCAACACGATCAGGACGGTGAAGACGCCGGCCGCCAGAATCCCCAGGCGGCGCAGATCGCCCACCACATAGCGATACTCAGCGCCCAGTGATACCGGCGCTCGCGGCGCGCTCACCGCGCGGCCGGCCGCGCTCGCGCCGCGCGGAGCTGTCCCCCCTGCGCGCGGTGGGCTCGCGGGAAGCGCGCTCGAAGCCGGCTGCGGAGTTTGCGCGACCTTGCCATCCCCGAACATCCGCGGGGTGACGCTGCGGGGCGCTCGGCGGCCCGATTTCTTCTTAGCCATAGACTACTGCTTCTCCTCCGAGGATTACCAACCGCGGCATTATACCGCATGGGGCAGTCCGGGTCAACTTTGCGCGGCGCTCGAACTTGACATCGCCGGTCCCCGCCATACAATGAACACCCGACAGACCTGTCAGGACTATACGCCGCTATGTTCAAGCGCATCTGGGCCGTGATCCAAAAGGAGTTCATCCAAACCCTGCGCGACCGCCGCACGCTGGGGATCCAGCTCGCGTTGCCTATGATCCAGCTCGTCCTCTTCGGCTACGCCATCACCACGCAGGTCAGCCACATTCCAACCATCGTGGCCGACCAAAGCCTGGACGCCGCGAGCCGGGCCTTTCTGCAGGCGCTCACCGGCTCCGGCTACTTCGACGTGATCGGGTCTGCAGCCAGCCTGGCCGAGGTGAGCCGCGCCATTGACGCGGGACGCGCCCAGGTGGGCGTGGTGATCCCGCCGGACTTCGCGGCCCGCGTCAACCAGAACGATGCAGCCGCGCTCATCCTGGTGGACGGTTCCGATCTGTTCACCTCTCAATCCGCGTACAACGCAGCCACGGTGATCAGCCAGGCCCACTCGGTTGAGATCACGCTCGAACGCCTGCGACGCAGCGGCCAGGTGCGCGGGGGCCAAAGCTTTCTGCCGCTGGATACGCGGCTGCGCATCCTCTACAACCCCGATCTGAAGGATCTCTGGTTTCTGATTCCCGGCATGGTTGCGCTGCTGCTGCAGATGCAGACCGTCATCCTGACAGCCGCGGCCGTGGTGCGCGAACGCGAGGCGGGCACGATCGAGCAGTTGCTCGTCACGCCGATCCGGCCCATCGAGCTGATGATCGGCAAGATCGCGCCCAACATGGCGATCGCCCTGGTCAACATGTTGACGATCCTGGGGTTGGGGATCCTGTGGTTCCGCGTGCCGTTTCGAGGCGATTTTTGGCTCTTCTTCGGCCTGGCGCTGCTCTACATGTTCGCGGGTCTGGGTCTGGGGCTGCTCGTTTCCACCGTCTCGCAGAACCAGCGTCAGGTGCAGCAGATCAACGGGATGATCATCATCCTCGGCCTGCTGCTGTCGGGCTTCATCTTCCCGCGGTCCGCCATGCCGCAGCTCCCGCGCGTGGTCGGCAACCTCTTTCCGCTGACCTATTTCATCCCCATCTCCCGCGGCATCATCACCAAAGGGGTCGGCATCGAGTCGCTGCGCGGAGAGGTGGCTGCGCTGACCGCTTACGTGGTGATCATCATGCTGCTGGCGACGCGCGCGTTCCGCCGGAGGCTCGACTGAGATGGCCGGCCGCTTCAGCCGTATCTCCGCGCTGCTCCAAAAAGAGACGATCCAGCTTCTGCGCGACCGACGCACCCTGGCGATCATCCTCACCTTGCCGCTGCTGGAGCTCTTCCTGTTCGCCCATGCCGTCCGGCTGACGGTGGATCATCTGCCGACCGCGGTGGCCGATATGAGCATGGATAGCCACAGCCGGGCGTTTGTCAATGCGCTGGTGAACTCGCACTACTTCGATGTCGTGGAAGCGGTCGCTAGCCAGGCCGAGGTCGTGCGAGCGATAGACGAAGGCCGCGCCAAGGCCGGCATCGTCATCTTGCCCGATTTCGCAGCCCAGGTCGAACGCAGCCGCGGCCAGGCGCTCATCATCCTGGACGGCTCCGACTCCTTCTCGGTCAGCTCTGGCTACAGCGCGGCGGTCTCCGTGGCGCAATCGCACAGCCGAGAACTGGCCCAGCGGCAGGCCCGGCGTCTGGGCTTCGAGCTGCCGACCGCGGCGATCACCGTGTCCACGCGTGTGCTCTACAATCCGAGCCTGAACGACCTGATCTTCATCATGCCAGGGCTGGTCGCCATGCTGATGCAGCTCCTGGCGGTGTTCACCACGGCCGTGTCGGTGGTGCGAGAGTATGAGCTGGGCACCATCGAGCAACTGCTGGCGACGCCGGCGCGGCCGCTCGAATTGGTGATCGGCAAGCTGCTGCCCAATATGCTCTTGATGCTCGTCAATCTGGCGATCACGACGCTGATCGGCGTCTACTGGTTCGGCGTGCCCTTCCGCGGGAATCCCTGGTCATTTGCTGGGCTGTCGGTGTTGTTCGTGTCGTCGGGCTTGGGGCTGGGCCTGCTCGTGTCGAGCATTGCGCGCACGCAGAAGGAGGCCCAACAGATTTCGGCCCTGCTCTCGCTGCTCGGCATCCTGTTGACCGGCTTCATCTACCCGCGCGGCCCAATGCCAGCCGGCGTGCGGCTGGTGGGCAACCTGCTGCCACTGACCTACTTCATCCGCATCGCGCGAGGGATCATGACGAAGGGGGTCGGCGTGGAGCTGCTGTGGGACGATGTCGCGGCGCTGGCGGTTTACGGCATCGTCATCACGGGCTGCGCTGCCCTGCTGACGAGGCGGCGTCTGGGATGATGTCTACAGGGAAGACCGTTATGAATGAACAGGGTGCAATCGTGGCTCGCGGGTTGGTGAAGCGTTTCAAGACGCGCCGCGGCGACGTGACCGCGGTGGATGGCGTTGACCTGGCCGTGCCCCGCGGAGAGACCTTCGGGCTGATCGGACCGGACGGTGCGGGCAAGACGACGCTGACGCGGCTGCTGCTCGGCCTGTTGGCGCGCACCGCGGGCGAGAGCAGCATCCTGGGCCGCGACTCGATGGCCGATCCCTACAGCATCCGCGGCCAGACAGGCTACATCGCGCAACGCTTTGCGCTGCCGGCCGACCTGACGGTCATCGAGAACCTGCGCTTTTTCGCCAGGGTTCAGGACGTCAGCCAGGGGGATCAACGCCGACGCATCCCCCGGCTCCTGGAATTCGCCGGTCTCACCCAATTCACCGGCCGGCCTGCCGGCCGTCTTTCGGGCGGGATGAAGAAGAAGCTGGCGCTGGCGTGCAGCCTGATCCATGAGCCGCAGATCGTGCTGTTGGACGAGCCCACGCTGGGCGTTGACCCGGTCAGCCGCCGCGAGTTCTGGAACCTGTTGGGCAATCTGCGCGCCGAGAAGGGTCTGACCATCTTCGTCTGCACGCCATACATGGACGAGGCCGAGCGGTGCAACCGTGTGGGGCTGATGTACGGCGGCCGGCTGGTGATCTGCGATACGCCCGCGGCGATCAAGCGCACCGCGCCAGGGCGTCTGTTGGAGTTCACCCCGGCCGCCTTTCTCCCCGCCCAACGCCTGGTCGCCGGTCTGCCCGGCGTACGAGAGCTGCAAAGCTATGGGTTGATGCTGCACGCCTTCGTGGACGACCCGGCTGTCCGCCGGCCGCAGATCGAGGCCGCGCTGGCCAGTCAGGGCATCGCGGTCGAGGGGATGCGAGAGATCGAGCCGCGCATGGAACAGGCCTTCATTTCGCTGATCACGCGGGAGGCGCACAAACCACGATGAACGGCAACGAATACGCCATCGTGGTTGACCGGCTGACCAAACGTTTCGGCCGCTTCACCGCGGTGAACGAGGTGAGCTTCCAGGTGGCGCCGGGGGAGGTCTATGGTTGGCTCGGCCCCAACGGCGCGGGCAAGACCACCACCATCCGCATGTTACTCGGCTTGCTCACCCCCACCAGCGGCCGTGCGACCGTGCTAGGCTACGATCCCGCGCGCCAGGCCAAAGCCATGCAGGCGCGCGTCGGCTACATGTCACAGCTTTTCACGCTCTACAACGACCTGACCGCCAGCGAGAACATCCGCTTCTACGGCCAGGCGTATGGCCTTTCACGGCGGGCGCTGCGCGAGCGCCAGGCCGAAATTCTGACAATGGCGGGTCTAACCGGCCGGGGCGACAGCCTGACCGCCAACCTGTCGGGCGGCTGGAAGCAGCGGCTGGCGCTGGGCTGCGCCATCGTACACCGGCCGCAGGTGGTGTTCCTCGATGAGCCGACCGCCGGGGTGGACCCGATCAGCCGCCGGGAATTCTGGGGGCTGATTTATGAGATGGCCAAGACCGGCGTGACCGTGATGGTGACGACGCACTACATGGACGAGGCCGAGTTGTGCCAGCGCGTCGGCTTCATCAGCCAGGGACGCCTGCTCGCGCTCGACACGCCGGCCCGGCTGAAGCAGACGCAGATGCGCGGCCATGTGCTGGAGATCAACACCGCAGACGCCGACGGGGCCATGCGTGCGCTCAAAGCGGCCCAGGCGAGCGGCCGCTTGCCGCTGGAAGAGGTGGCGCTCTACGGCGCGCAAATCCACGCGGTCGCGCCGTCGGCCGACGAGTATCGCGAGCCGATCCTGGCGACGCTGCGCGAGGCGGGGATCGCGGTGCGGGGCATCGAGTGGATCGCGCCGACGCTGGAAGATGTGTTCATCTCCGCAGTGCGGCCGCGCCGCGATGGGGGATGAAACCCACCAAGTGCCAGGCACTCGCTGCTCGGGCCGGTCTCCTGACCGTGCCCGCTGTGACATGGTACGAGGTGGCTCGGTCGGAGACCGGCCACAGCAGGGTGATGTGTTCATCTCCGCAGTGCGGCCGCGCCGCGATGGGGGATGAAACCCACCAAGTGCCAGGCACTTCCGAAGTGCCTGGCACTTGGTGGGCGGTTTTGGTGGGAGACGACTCATGAAACGAACAACGCTCGCGATCATGGCTGCGGTGATGCTGTTGGTCATCATCGCGGCCATCGTGACTGACTCACGCTGGGGCTGGTGGGGCCGCGCCTTCCCATCCCTCTTCGGGCCTGAGCAGCCGCGTCTCGGCGGGCAAGCCGAACCCGGCGCGCCCGCAGTGCTGGTCGCCTCGGGCGCCATCGAGGCGCGGACCATCGCGGTGAGCAGCCAGGTCGCCGGCCGGCTGGCTGCGGTGCATGTGGTCGAGGGGAGCCAGGTCGCGGCCGGCGACCTGATCGCCGAGTTGGACACGACTCTGCTTGACGCCGAAATCGCGCTCGCGCGCGCCGGGGTCAGCCAGGCAGAGGCGCAGGTCGCACTGTTGGCGGCTGGCGGCCGGCCGGTCGATGTGGCTGTGGCGCAGGCCGCGCTCAGCCAGGCGCAGGCCGCCAGCGCCGCGGCTTACATCGCCTGGCAAGACGCGCTGACCCTCATCACCGCGACACAGGAACTCGATGTCAAGATCGCGGGCGCTGGCGCCGCCCTGGAAGTCGCCCAGGAGCAACTGGCGGCCGCACAGGCGAGCGCGACCGCGGCGGATTTGGAAGCGGAGCTTTGGGCGCGCACGGTTCGGCTGTTGGAGCAGGGGTTCGACGTGCGGCCTCCTTCGCCGGGGAATCCCATCGTCCACGTGGATGCCCCGCCGGATCAACTGAGCCAGGCGCGGCTACAATGGAACCTGGCCAGCCAGCGGCAATGGCAGGCGCACGCCCAGGCAGGCATTGCGGCCGTGGCGGTCGCGAGCGCCCATCAGACCCTGGCCGATCTGCGGGCGCAGAGGGCCAATCCGCAAAGCTTGCAGGCCCAGGCCAATGCCGTCGAATGGGCGTATCGCATCGCTGAGGCGGTCGTGGTCGCGGCCCAGGCCGACCTGGAGCTGGCGCGAAATCCCGTGCAGCCAGAGCGGATCGCGGCGGCCGAGGCGCTGGCCGAGCAGGCGCGTGAGGGGTTGACCGCAGCCCAGGTCAAGGCTGACCAGGCGCGTATCATCGCGCCCGCGGCCGGCGTGGCGACCGCGGTGGTGCAGCGCAGCGGAGAGGTCGTCGCGGCCGGCAGCCCCATCGTGCGGCTGGCTGACCTGAGCCAGCTCACTTTGAGCGTCTACGTGCTGGAACCCGATCTCGGCCGGGTGCGCCTGGGGCAGGCGGTGCGGGTCACGGTGGATTCCTTCGCCGGCCGGGCTTTCCCCGGCGCAGTGACGCAGATCGCAAGCCAGGCTGAATTCACGCCGAAGAACGTCGAGACGCGCCAGGACCGCGTGAACACCGTCTTCGAGGTCAAGATCGCGCTTGCTCCAGGCCGGGCCGGAGGGCCCGACGTCCCGGACGCCGCGCTTAAGCCAGGGATGCCGGCCAGCGCGCACTTCTGCGCCGATGGCGCGGCAGCCTGCCCCGACGCCACAGGAGGAGAGGCAGGCGCATCTCGACCCGCGCTCCCGGCCGCCCTCGGCAGGCTGATGGGGAGTCCACCCACGACCGATGAACCCATCAGGGCGTCGGGCACGGTGAGGGGCATCGAGACCTCGATCAACGCAGAACTGAGCGGCCAGGTGGTTGAGGCGGCCGCAGAGGGCGCGCGGCTGGCGGCCGGGCAGGTCGCGATTCGGCTCGCCAGCCGCGAGCTGGAATCCAGCTATCGCCAGGCCCTGGCGGCCGTAGATGCAGCGCGGGCAGAGCTGGCCCGCGCCACGGCCGCGGCCCAACCCGCGCGAGTGGCCCAGGCCAGGGCCCAGGTCGGCCAGGCGGAGGCCGCGCTGGCCGCAGCCCGGTCTGCGGTGGATGACGCCCGCAGGATACTGGCCAACCCGCAAGACCTGGACGCCCAGATCAACACCGCTTGGGCGCAGGCCCAGGCCGCGGCCGGCCAGATAGACCTGGCGGCCGCCAACCTGAAGACAGCGCGGGTGCTACAGGAGAGCCTGCCGGCGGGCGTGGGGAGCGATCAGGACAAAACGACCAGGGCCATCTACGATCAGCAAGTGATCGCGGCTGAGGCTGCTTTACGCGCTGCCCAGGCCCAACAACGCGGCGCGCAGGCGACCCTGGCGCAGCTCGAGGCGATCCGCCGGCAGCCGGTCGCACTGGCGGCCGCGGTGCACAAGGCCGAAGGCCAGGCGCTGGTAGCTGAGGCTGCGCTGGCCACGGCCCAGGCTGCATTGGCGCAGATCACGGCCCCGCCGCAGCCCGAAGCGGTGACGGTGGCGCGGGCCAGGATCGCGCAGGCCGAGGCTGGGGCCGCGCTGCTCCGCGCAACGTTGGACAGGCTGTCGGTGCGCAGCCCGATCACAGGCACAGTCGTGGCGCAGATGATCCATGTGGGCGAGGTGGCCAGGCCGGCCGCGGCGCTGCTCACCCTGGTCAACCTGCAGCAAGTCAAGCTGGTGATCTACGTGCCGGCCACGCGGATCGGCCAGGTGAAGCTGGGTCAACGCGCAACGGTGACGGTGGACGCCTACCCCGGCCGCCTCTTCGCGGGAGTCGTGACGCACATCAACGACCAGGCCGAATTCACGCCCAAGAACATCCAGACGGAGGAGGAACGCGCGAAGATGGTCTTCGGCGTGGAGATCTCGCTGGAGAATCCCGATGGGGCGCTCAAACCGGGAATGCCCGCGGATGCGGCGCTTGAGAGGAGCACGCCAGCGCCGGGCAGTTAGACGGTCCTGAAAATAGGACGCCCACTGCCTTGGTCTGTCCCGAAAATCGCCGCCCGGTCTCACGCCAAGACGCTAAGGTGACTGGCAGAACTCACCTGTCCTTTGCGCTCTTTGCGCCTTGGCGTGAGCTTTTCATACGCTGTGGCACCGGCGCTTGCTGGGATTTACAACCTACTCGCTCCTCGTCCCTAACACCGCCAAGACCTCGCCGTAGTAGCTCCGGTGGTAGTCGCGCAGCGGATAGCTCTTCTGGATCGTGGGATCCAGGAAGTGCGCCGGGTCGAGATCGGCCCAGTAGATCTTGCGGCATTCCAGGATCAGCTTCGCCTCGGCGAACGCGGGCGCAGCGACCACGGAGGACGCGATCGGGGTCAGACCCGATTCGGCGATCTTATCGCCGTCGCGTCCCGACTTCGTGCCGAGCAGTTGCAGCGCGCTGCGGTGCGCCTCCGCGAGCGCGCAAACAGTGAACGTCTCGTACTTCTCCGTGAAGCCGAAGGTGTAGCGCGTGGGTCGCACCACGACCTGCACGAACGGCTTGCCCCACATGATGCCCAGGCTGCCCCAGCCGATCGTCATGGTGTTGTAGTGTCCCGCGGCGAAATCGCCGGCCGTCAGCAGCAGGGCGTTCCTCCAGAACGCGCCGCCATGCACCAAGAGCTGGTCGAATGACAACGGGCTGCGAACCGGATGGGTTTGGGTCTGGCTCATGACATCCTCCTTGCGCGGGCCCGCTCAGTCAGTGATGCGGGCCTTCATCCAATCGTTGCTGTTGTGAAAGTCGGCGACCGCATTGCCGGGATGGACGAGCGCATCGAACAGCGGCCGATCGGCGGCCGATAGCGTCATCTCCAACACCGGCAGGGCGTCTTCCAGATGCGCCATCGTGCGCGGGCCGATGATGGGCGCGGTGATGCCAGGCTGATCTTTGCACCACAGCAAGGCGAGCTGCGAGCCGGTCATGCCGCGCTCCCTGGCCATGCTGGCGACCTCGGCGCCGACCTCGCGGCCTCTGCGGCTCACGCGCGCCTGGAACATCGCGCCTGCGCGCACCGCGCGCGACCCTTCGGCGTAGTCGGCCGCATCCACAGGATAGCGACCGGCCAGGATGCCGCCCGCCAGCGGCGACCACGGAATGATCGCCAGCCCGTGCTTCTGACACAGCGGGATCAGCTCGTTCTCGATGCGCCGATCGAGCAGATTGTAGGGCGGCTGCTCGCTGATGTAGCGCGCCAGACTGTATCGCTCGCTGATGGCCAGCGCTTCCATTACCATCCAGGCCGGATGCGTCGAGCAACCGATATAGCGCACCTTGCCGCTGCGCACCAGGTCATCGCACGCACGCAGCGTCTCATCTTGTGGGATCGTCTGCGCGGGCCGGTGCAACTGGTAGAGGTCAATATGGTCGGTCTGCAGACGGCGCAGCGAGTCCTCGCAGGCCGTGATGATGTGGTAGCGCGAGTTGCCGGCATCGTTCGGGCCGCTGCCCATCCGGCCGTGGACCTTCGTCGCCAGCACGATCTGCTCGCGTTTGCCGTTGAGCTTGAGCGCCTCGCCCACGATCCGCTCGCTCTCGCCGCCGTTGTAGACGTTGGCCGTGTCAACGAAGCTGATGCCGGCATCCAGGGCCCGGTTGATGATCGCGATGGACTCCTCTTTGCCGGTCGGGCCGCCGAAGTTCATGGCGCCGAGGCAGAGAGGCGAGACCATCACGCCTGTTCGTCCAAGTGAACGGTATTCCATGGTAGTTCCTCCTGGAAGCATGAGGCGGCCCGGTCAGGAGACCGGCCGCAGCAGCAAGCATGAGGCGGCCCGGTCAGGAGACCGGCCGCAGCAGAGAGTATCTCAGCCCTGGCGCACCTGGTCTGCATAGACCCCGCGATACTCGGCCGGCAGGAGACGGGCGATCGCCAGCATCAGCTTCTCCGTATGGGGGCGCAGGTCATCCATGCGCGCGTGCGCGGCCGCCGGCGGCAGCCGCATGGGCGACGCGATGTGCATGTGGATCACGGGCCGCCGCAGGCGCAGCCATTCCGTAAAGAGCCGTTCCTGCCCCCAGACTGCGACAGGCAGGAGCGCCGCGCCGGTTCGACCGGCCAGGTAGACCGGGCCGTCTTTGCCGGGGAGGAGGCCGCCAGTGCGGCTGCGAGTGCCTTCGGGCGCCATTCCCAAGGCGCCTCCTCCCTGCAAAACGCTCAACGCACGGCCCAGGGCCTGGCGGTCCACTTCGCCGCGCGCCACATAGATGGCGTTGGCCGCAGTAGACAGCAGCCAACCCGCCAACTTGCCGCGCCACTTGTTGGCCGCAAACGCGGTGATCCGCCGCGGGATGAGCGCGACGAACACCACGTCGCTGACGTGCAAGTGGTTGGGTGAAATGATCAGCGGGCCGGCTGCGGGCACGTGCTCCAGACCCGAGATGTGTAGACGGGTCAGGCTGCGCAGCAAGAACCACAGAAGCCGCTGCATGAAACGGTAGAGCAATGGCGCGTCTGGGGCGATGGGCATCTCTTTCAACCAGGTTTCGGAGTGGGCGTCAGGATGCGACGGCCCAGGGCAGTGATGCGAAAGCTTTCTACGGGGCCTCCGCTCGGCGTCAGTCGCATCTCGAAGGTGGTTTCGCCGCCGCGGGGGATGACGTTGTGGTCGGGCGGCCCGCGGCGCGTGCCGATGACCCGCCCCAATCCGTCGTAGATCGTGACCGTGATGTGGACGTCTATGGCGTCTTCGGGGCCGATGTTGGCGATCTTGCCCGTGACAACGTAGGCCGCGTAACGTTCACCTGCGCCGGTCGCCGCGCGCACTTCCAGATCGCGATAGAAGCTGCCGACGTAACCGCGCACGCCGAGCCACGGAACCACGAGATAGCTGGCGAAGCTGGCGGGCGGTTGGGCGAAACGTGCGGCAAAGGGCGCCCGGCCGCCGGGGCCGATCAGGTCGAGCTGGACGCGTTCTTGCGTCTGCGCCAGCACTTTGCCGTTTGTATCCAACAGGCTGATCGTCACCGCGGCCTGTTCGAGGTCGGCGCCGGTTGTATTGTGCACCTCACCGAAACACCACAGTGCGCCGAGCGGCGTATAGCCGAAGGAGACGTTTTCCACGCCAAAGGGCAGGGCGGTCGGCGTGGGGGTCGGCGTCCCCTTGGCCGCCAGCAGCTCTTCGCGCGGGATGATCAACTCCTGGCCGATCTGCAACCCGCGCGGGTCGGTGATGCCATTGACCTCCTGCAAACCCTGTACAGATATGCGGAACTTGATGGCGATGTCGAGCAGCGTATCCCCGCGCTGGATCGTGTAGATGATAGGCGTCGGCGTCACCGTGGGCGTCGCGGTGGGCGCTGGCGTATAGGGGGCCGGCGTCGCTGTAGGTCGCAGAGTGGCCGCTCGCGTCACTTCCACGCTCAGGGTCGGTGTGGGCATCGGCGTCGGCGTAGCGCGCGTGATCACCTGACCGCAGCCCCCCAGCACGCCCAGGCTGACCGCGAGCCAAAACAGTCCGAATCGGTGCATGGGTGCGATTATAGCATGATAAGGGGCAAGCGGGCAACCTGAGAGCTGGACGTGGAAAACCGCAGCATATAGCAAACTGCAAATAGCAGTTTGCAATCTGCAATCCGCTATTTGCAATCCGTCTCCGACCTCACGGCAACAAGGGCAGGTAGTTGCGCTGGAAAGGCC
>VGOD01000117.1 GCA_016876015.1 Chloroflexota bacterium | reverse complement strand
TCTCGCGTGCCAGTCGCAGAATTTCGGCGTCGCGCTCATCTTCGAATGTTTCCAGGCGCTTGAGGTCTGCGATGGATACAATCGCGGCGACGGGTGTGCCTTTGCGTTCGACTATGAACCGTTGTGCGGTGTAGCGCACGCGATCCAATAGCTCGCCAAAATGCACGCGCGCATCCAAAGCTGTCAGCGTTTCCAATGTCATAGTTTATCTCTACCAACTGAGTAATTGATAGAATTATATCAGATCGCCCCAACCTGTCAAGAAGCCAGCGCGTCCCACATCTCCGCCAACTCCGCCAACCCCGCCACGACCAGATCGGGTGTGATGCCCATCGCCTGAATTGCGGCCGCGCCGTGCGCGCCGGTCGTCACCAGGATCGTCGTCAGCCCCGCGCGCTGGCCGCCCAGGATGTCGGTGTCGAGCCGGTCGCCGAGGATGGCGGTGGCCGCCGGGCTGCTGCCCATGCGCGCCATCGCCAGGTCGAGCAGCGGCCGCGCCGGTTTGCCGATGATCGTCGGCTGAACCCCGGCGCCCGCGGCGACCGCGGCCAGCAACACGCCGGCCTCCGGCGCCAGGCCATCTTCGATCGGGACCAGCAGGTCGGGGTTCGTCCCGATGAAGCGCGCGCCGGCGCGGATGTGACGGATGGCGTGTTTGAGCTTCTCGTGCGTCACGGTGCGGTCGCCGCCCACCACCACGGCCGCGGCCGGCCGGGCGCTGTCCTCCAGGAGGATAAAGCCCGCCTCGCTCAGCGCGGCCCGCAGCCCGCTCTCGCCCACGACGAAGAGCGCGGCCCCGGCCGGCAATTCCCCTTGCAGATATGCGGCCGTGGCCTGCGCCGCGGTGAGCATCTGCGCCGGCGCGATCTCGGCGCCGCACGCGCTCAGCTTCGCCCGGAATTGCTCTGGCGTGCGCACCGTGTTGTTCGTGACGACGGTCAGCGCCACCCCGACACGACGCAGCATCTCCAGGAAGGGGAGCAACCCCGGCTGCGGCCGGCTGCCGGCGACCAGGGTGCCATCCAGGTCGCTGATGAGGGCGCGGATGGGGCGGAGAAGCGCGGTTGATACGGTGTCGGACATGGACTCAAAACCACACAAGTTGCGGAATCGAGCCTTCAGGCGGTTTGGCTGGATGAGCGAGTGACCGGCTGAAGCCTCGAGTCCGGCCTCTCATGGCTTCAGCCGCGCCAGCGCCGCATCCATCGGCGCGTCCTCGTGGATGATCGCGGCGAGCGCGGCAGCCATGCCGGTAGGGTGCTCGGCCTGCCAGATGTTGCGGCCGATGGTCGCGCCGGCTGCGCCGGCATCCATCGCGCCGCGTACCATCTCTAGCGTGGCGCGCGGATCGGCCTTGCCCGGCCCGCCGAGCACGACGACCGGCACGTAGCAAGTGGCGATCACCTGCTCGAAGCCCGGCGCGTAGGCGGTCTTGACCCAGTCCGCGCCCAGCTCGGCGGCGACGCGAGCGGCCACGCTGACGCTCCGCAGGGTGCGGAACTCCGGGCCGCTGTCGAACCCGCCGGGAACCATCTCGGCCATCACCGGCAGGCCCCACCCGTGCGCCTGGCGGATGACGCGCGCCAGCACTTCCAGGGTGGCTTCTTCGTGGCGCGAACCGGGGAACGCGGTGACGCAGAGCGCGTCCGCACCGAGGCGCAGCGCGTCCTCCACGGTGTAGAATTGCGCGCCCGGCCCGTCCATCGGCCCCAGCACGGTTCCCGCGCCGTCAATGCGCAGCACCAGCCCCACATCGGCCAGCAGATCCTCGAAGCGGCAGGCCGTGCCGTAGCTCGCCATCACCGCATCCGCGCCCCCGCGGATGACGCTCGCCAGCGTTTCCCCCAACCGCTCGATGCCGCGGTCGGGGCCAGAAATCATGCCGTGGTCGCACGCCACGATCAGCGCGCGGCCGTCGGGGCGGAAGATGCGGCGGAGACGACGTTTGTTTATGGGAACCTCCACAGAAAGTAGACAAGGAAACAGGGGAAACAAGGAAACAAGCAGGCACAGGACGGCTCACTTCCTTGTTTACCTGTCTACTTGTCTACTCACAATCTCAGCCAACCGCCGATACGCCGCGAACCGCTCTGCGTACAACTCGGCCAGCGCCTTGTTCGGCGTCAGGCGGTGGATGGGTGGTTGGAGTCGGGCGAGGGCGTCTTCGAGGGTGGGGAAGAGGCCCGCGCCCCAGCCGGCCAGCGCCGCGCCGCCCAACGCCGCCCAGTTGGCGTAGTCGGCCAGCATGATGGGCACGCCGCTGATGTCGGCCAGGATTTGCGGCCAGACCGGGCTGGCCGCCGCGCCGCCGGCGATCCACAGCTCGGAGGTGGGCAAGCCACTGGCGGCCAACTGTTCGAGCGCCCAGCGCACCTCGAACCCGCACCCTTCCAGGATGGCACGGGCCATGTCGGCGCGGGTGTGGGCCAGTTGCAGCCCGGCCATGATCCCGCCCGGCGCGGCGCCGGGCAGTTGCGATGGCCCGCCGAGCGGCGTGAAGAGCAGCCCGTGGCTGCCCGGCTCGCTCTCGGCCAGCGCCGCGTCGAGGTGGCGGTACACCTCCTTGATCGGCTGCACCTGCGCCGGATCGGCGGGCTGCCAGGTCTGGCCCAGCCACCAGTCCACGGTCGCGCCGAACCCGCCGATGAACTGCGAAACGGTCCAACGGTGTGGCGCAGCGTGAAAACTGAGATCCATCGTCGGCGGCGCATCTGCGAGCCGCGAGCTGGCGGTGATGCCGGTGATGACCCAGGCGGTGCCCGTGGCGAGCGCCACCCGGCCGGGCGCCAGCATCCCCATGCCCAGGCACGCGCATGGCTGATCGCCGCCGCCGGCCACCACAAGCGTGTCGGCGGGCAGGCCGGTGTACGCAGCGACATCCGGCGTGATCGGGCCGATCGGCCGGCCGGCCCAGCCCAGCTCTGCCTGCATATCCGGATCCACGCCGCCGATGGCACATAGCTCGGCATCCCATGCGCCTGTGTCCGCGCCCACCAGCAGAATTTCGCACGCGGCCGAGAGATCGGTGGCGAAGCGGCCGGTCAGGCGGTGGATCAGGAAATCGGCCGCGCCCAGGTAGCGCCGCGCACGGGCATGGATGTCGGGCCGTTCGGCGCGCAGCCAGGCGATCACCGGCAGCGGCAGGCCGGGGAACGAATGCCACCCGCTGCGCTGGCGAATGCGCTCGGCCGTGCCGTCCTGCCGCCACCGAGCTACCAGGTCGTCGGTGCGCCGATCGAGCCAGGTGATCATCGGATGCACCGGGGCGCCGGCCGCGTCGGTCGGGATGATCGAGCCGGCCTGGGCGGCCAGGGCCAGGGCGCGGATGCGGTGGCCGGAGGTGGCTCGGTCTGGAGACCGGCCACAGCGGTCGTTGACCTCGCACAGCACGTCGAGCAGCGCCCGCCACACCAGGTCGGCGTCCTGCTCCACCCAGCCCGGCTGCGGGGTGAGCAGGGGATAGGGGCGGCTGGCCGACGTCATCTCCTCGCCGGTCAGCGGATCGAAGGCGATGACCTTGGTGGAGGCCGTGCCGATGTCAATGCCCAGGATGATGTCAGACATTGGTAGTCGTCAGTTCTCAGTCGTCAGTTCTCAGTCGTCAGTTCTCAGTCGTCAGTTCTCAGTCGTCAGTTGTCGGTCGTCGGTCGTCCGTCATCATCCCAACAGCTTCAGCGCCTCGGCCACGGTCGCGCCGCCGTGAATCACAGCCGCCAGCGCCGCGGTCATCTTCGTCGGGTCGGCCGCGCCCCAGATGTTGCGACCCACCGCGCAGCCGATGGCGCCGGCCTGGATGGCATTGTAGACCATAATGAGGAGTTGCTCCTCGGTCATTTTGCTGCCGCCGGGCACGACGATGGGGGTATAGCAGGAACGCACGACCTCCTCGAAGCGATCACAGTAGGGGGTCTTGAGCAGGTCGGCGCCGTACTCCGAGCCGAAGCGGGCCGCCAGCTTGTGCGATTCGAGGGTGCGGAACTCCGGCCCGCTGTCGAAGCCGCCGGGCACCATCTCGGCCACCAACACCACGCCCCACTGATCGCAGCCGGAAGACAGCTCGGAGAGCCACTCGATGTGCTGCACCTCGTTGCGGTGCCCCGGCCCGGCATTGCACACCACGCCATCCGCGCCCACGCGCAGCGCGTCCTCCACGGTGTAGAGACCAGAGCTATCGCTCACGTCCGGGCCGATGGTGCTCGCGCCGCCATCGGTGCGGATGATGAGGCCGAGCCGCGCCAATTCTTTGCCAAAGGCGCGCGCAATGCCGTAGGTCGTCAGGATGGCGTCGGCGCCGCCGGCTTCCACCTGTTGGATCACCTCGCCGGGGCGCTCCAGACCCTTCGGTCCCTGGATCGCGCCGTGATCCATCGCCACGATAAGCGCCCGTCCGTCGCGGGCGAGGATGCGGTTGAGTCGTCGTGTTTTGTGCATGGTGTCCTCGTGTGTTGGTAGACAAGGAAACAAGGAAACAGGGAAACAAGGAAACAGGGAAACAAGGAAACAAGGAAACAAGGAAACAGGGAAACAAGGAAACAGGGAAACAAGGAAACAGGGAAACAAGGAAACAGGGAAACAAGGAAACAAGGAAACAGGGAAACAAGGAAACAGGGAAACAAGGAAACAAGACCCTTGTCTACCTGTCTACCTGTCTACCTGTCTACTTGTCTACTTGTTTCCCCTCTACTTCGCCCTGGGAAAATACTCCCGAATGCGCGCCAATGCTGCTTCCTCCGTCGTGCTTGGAAAACACTCCAGCCCGATCAGACCGTCGTAGCCCAGCTCGTCCAGCTTCTTCGAGATGTTGGCGAAGTTGATTTCGCCAGTGCCAGGCTCCTGCCGCGTCGGGCAATCGCCGATGTGGAAGGTGGGGTAGAGGCCGTAGTACTCCTCCATGCCCCAGATCAAGTTGCCGGCGGTGCGCTGCTGATGATAGCAATCGAACGACAGCCGCAACTGCGGGTCGTCGAAGCGGCGCACCACATCGGCGGCCAGGTCGTGCGTGCAGACGAAGACGCCGCCGTGGATGTGGAAGGTGTTCAGCGCCTCGAACCAGAGCTGGACTTTGGTCTGTTTCACCAGCTTCATCACCTTCTCCACACCGTCGAGCAGGTTGGCGTACATTTCGCCGGGCGTGTAGTCGCGGTTGAGCTGTTGCACCCATTCGCCCTTCGGCCCCACGTCAATTTGGTTGCTGAAGATGAAGAGGTGCGGGATTCCGTACCTGACCGCCGCCTCCAGCGACTCATCCCAGGCGCGCAACACCCGATCGTGGTCGGCGGCGTCCACCAGATTGCCGCAGTTCCCGTCGAAGGTCGAGTTGATGATCATGCCGCGTGCCTTGCACTCGGCGTAGATCTCGGCCATCGGCCGCTCGCGCCACAGCCACACATCCAGCCGGCGGATGCCGAGCCGCTGGAAGTGCTGGATGCGTTCCACGATGGGCAGATCGCGGAACCAAAAGTCAAGATAGCCGGTAAGCTCCATGCGCCCCCCTGAGTAGCGATCGTCTGTCGTCCGTCCGCCTCACGCCATCACCATCCCGCCGTCCACCTCGATCGCCTGCCCGGTGATATATGCCGCGTCCGGCGAGGCCAGAAACGCCACGACGCCCGCGATCTCTTCCGGCAGGGCGAAACGCTTCATCGGGCAATCCTGCGAGCGCAGCTTGAGCCACTCGCTGGCCGACAGGCCGTCTCGCCCGGCGATGGTCTGGGCGACCCCTTCCACCATCTCGGTCATGGTGTTGCCGGGGCAGACCGCGTTCACGGTGATGCTGTAGGGCGCCAACTCCATCGCCACGCTGCGCGTCAGGCCGATGACGCCCGACTTGGCCGCGCTATACTGCGCGCTGGCCGGCCACGAGGTTTTGCCGGCCATCGAAGAGATGTTGATGATCGCCGCGCCGCAGTGCTGCGTCATCATGATCGCCGCGGCGGCCTTGTTCGTCAAGAAGACGCCGGTCAAATCTACATCAATGACCTTCTGCCAGGCGTCGAGCGGCACCTCGACCAATGGCTGGCCGGAATAGATGCCCGCCGAGGCGACGACCACGTCCAGGCTGCCCCAGGCCTGCGTAATGGCCCCGAACGCGGCATCCACGCTGGCCGCCTCTGTCACGTTACAGCGCAACGCCAACGCGGGCCGGCCGCTCCGCCGCTCGCACTCGGCAGCCACCCCGGCGGCGGCATCCATCGCCAGATCCATGACGGCGACTTTGGCGCCCTCCTCCGCAAAGCGCAGACAGCACGCCTTGCCGATCCCCTTCGCGCCGCCCGTGACGGCGACGACGCGATCTTCGTAACGTTTGATGATGTACATAACGGCTCCGGTAGATTAGTAGATTCAGTAGATCACAGATTCAAGCTCAGAGGGGGTCTGTGACCCCGGACCGCCGGTCACAGACCGGCTTGGAGCATTAAAATTGTGATCTACTGAGATTGGTAACTTGGTGACTTTCTGCTCTCCGGGGTCTGCGACCCCGGCGTCTTTATAGGCCGTCGGCCTGCGCCAGGGCCGCCAACGGCAGCGGATGGATCGGCGGCCGGGCGGTGAAGCAGCCCGCGGCCGCGATGGCGACCGCCTCACCGGCGCGCCCGGCCTCGGCCGCGATGATGCGGGAAACCAGTTCGCCGCAGACGCGGCCCTGGCAGTTGCCCATGCCCGCACGCGTCAGTCCCTTGACCTCGTTGGCGTCGGTCGCGCCCTCGGCCACCGCGCGGCGGATGTCGCCCAGCGTGATCTCCTCGCAGCGGCAGATGATCGTAGCATCGTCGGCCAGCGCGTATAGACCGGGCAAGGGCGTGAACAGCGCGCCGAGCATGGCCGCAAAGCGCCGCTGCCGGGCCAGGTCGGGCTGCTCCCGCCGGAGCGCGGCCTGGGCTGCGCCGTCGGACAGCCGGCCCAGGTCGCGCGCGGCCGCCAGACCCGCGATCCGTCCCTCGATCTGCGCCAGCTCCGCGCCGCCGATGCCCGCGCCATCCCCGACCGCAAAGACGCCCCGGAGGCTGGTGCGCAGCTCAGCGTCGCGCCGCGGCACGTAGCCGCCCCGGTCGGGCCGATATTCGTGCGCGCAGCCGAGCTGCCGGGATAGCGCGGTGGATGGGATCAGGCCGTAGCCGATGATGATCGTATCCACGGCCAGTGTCTCCGTGCGGCGCGTGATGGACCGGCCGTCCCGATCGAGGCGGCAAATGACCGCCTCCTCGACCTGCTCGTTCCCCCGCGCCTCCGTCACCGCCCAACCCAGGCGGAACGGCGCCCGGGCCGCCAGCAGCGTCCGGGCATAGCCGACGGCTTCCGCCAGGCGGCCCCACTGGCCCCAGAGCGCCGGAGCATGGCACAGGTCGCGCAGCCCTGGCCGAGATGCTTCCAGCAACGCGACGACCTCGGCCCCGGCCTGAACCAGGCCGGCCGCCACTGCGATTTGCAGCGGCCCCGCGCCAGAAAGGAGGAAACGCCGGCCCGGCACGCGGCGCTGACCCTTGATGAACGCCTGCGCCCCGCCGGCCGTCATCACCCCCGGCAACGTCCAGCCGGGAAATGGGATCGGCCGGTCATACGCGCCCGTCGCCAGGATCAACGCCCGCGCAGTCAAACGCGCCGGCGCATGCGGCCCGTGCAGAGCCAACTTCCACCCCTGGCCGTCATCAGCCGGGAATGCGCCCCAAACCAGCACGTCGGTCATTACCTGGACTGTGCTTGCGGTGAGTTGGCGCAGGAGCGGCCGGTTTGTAGTGGCGACTTCAGTCGCCCTATCGCGCATCGGACGACTGAAGTCGTCACTACGAACGTTTTCAGCCACCCCAGGAGGCGCTGTTCTGAAATACTGGCCGCCCGGCCGCGGTTGGGAGTCCAACAGGATGGCCTCCACGCCTGCGGCGGTCGCAGTCAAAGCCGCGGCGATGCCGGCTGGCCCCGCGCCTACCACGGCCAATTCAACGCGCATGGTTATGTCGCTCCGCCTGGCCCGTCTCGATCACCATGCCGGGCGCAACGACCGTCACGCACGCCCGCGTGTTTGCCGCGCCATCTACCGTCACCAGACACTCATAGCAAACGCCGATGCCACAGAAGACGCCCCGCGGTTCGCCGCGCTGCGCCGTGCGCCGGAAGATGCGGATGCCTGCGGCCAGCAGCACGGCCGCGACCGTCTCGCCTGCGTGGGCTGCGACGGGCCGGCCGTCCACGTGCACGATGAACGCAGGCACAGACGTTTGCATCTTTTGCATCTGAGGACACCTTGCACCCATCTGCGGTGTGCGCAGGTGCGGTGTGCTCACTCCACAGCCATCTTGCGGTCGGGCGAGAACGGCGTCAAATCCAGATCCGTCCGGCCCGTGCACACCCATTGCGCCACCGCGTCGCCGACCAACGGCGTCACGACGACCGTGGACTTGAACGCGGTCGCCAGAATCAACCCAGGTAGATCGCGCACCGGCCCCAGGAAGGGCAAACTGTCGGCCGTGAAAGCGACCGGCGCGGCCCAGCCGCGCAAGACGCGCAACCGGGCCAGCACGGGCAAGACGCGCATCACCTCTCGCGCAACCGCCGCCTGCCCCTGGCCCGTCGCGTGCGCGCCGAGATCCTCGGTGCTGGCCCCCGCCTCGCCCAGCAGGAAGTGGCCATCGGCCGTCTGCGCGACCGCCAGGACCGCCGACGCGGGCCTGGTCTCGCCGGCCGAGGCGTCGCCCTCCCCCGCGTGCATCGCCTCGAAGAACGCGGCCGAGGAGAGGTGATTGTTCAGCCGCAAATCCGAACGCTCGGTGACAAGCGCCTGACCGTGGACGTGCGGGATCGCCCAGTCTCGCCCCAACAACCGGCCCAGGCGCGGCGTCCATGCGCCCGTGGTCAGGATCGTGACGCCGGCGCTGAAACGCTCGGCGCTGGCCCGCACGCCAACCAGCCGGCCGCCCGCAATGTCAAACCCCGTCACTTCGGTGTGCGGATGAACCGCCAACCCGTGCCGTCGCCCCACACGGAGGAAGGCTGCCATGAACTGGAAGGGCGAGACCTGGCCCTCGTCGGCATGATAGCACGCGGCCATGGGGCGCAAGATGGCATCTTGCGCGATGCGCCGGTAATCCAGCAGCGGCTCCAGCTCCGCCAGGTGTTCGGCCGGCACAAGCTCGGCGACGATGCCGGCCGCGTGCAGGGTCGGGAGCCGCGCCGCCATGATCTGCTGCTGCGCCGCGGTCTCGATCAACAGCAGGCTGCCCACGCGACGATAGCCGACCGAGCAGCCCAGCTCGGCTTCCAGGGTCGCAAACCGCCGGTAGCCCGCCGTGACCATCGGCAGGCTGTGGGCCAGCTCCGCATCCTGCACCTGGACATTGCCGTAGTTCGCCCGCGACGCGCCGGACGGGATCGGCCCGCGGTCGAGCAGCGCAGTGCGCACGCCGGCCGCGGCCAACGCCGCCGCGACCGCGCACCCGATGTAACCGGCGCCGACGACGAGGGCGTCACAGGTGTGGGCGGCAGAGGCCATGGCCGGCCCTCACACGGCCACGCCGGCGCGCTTAAGCAGCGACTTCGCGGCCCGCCGGCACTCATCCAGCAGCGCGGCCTCGTCCAGGCACGTCACGCGCTTGCCCCGCATCAGCACGCGGCCATCCACGATCACCGTGTCCACGTCGCCGCCGTTGGCGTTGTAGACCAGCGCCGACGGCACGCGCCACACGGGCTGCATCCGCGGCGAGTTGAGATCCACCAGGATGAGATCGGCCTTTGCGCCGGGGATCAAACCCTGTTGCTGTGGCCGGTCTCCGACCGAGCCACCCTCTGACCGGCCCGAGCTGGGGCGGGCACGGTCAGAGACCGGCCCGAGCGCGGGGGTGACCGCCTGCGCGCCGTACACGCACGCCATCCGCAGCACATCTTCCGGCAGCAGCGCGGTGGCGTCGAGCGTGCCCACCTTCTGGCCGCAGGCCGCAAATTTGAGCGTCTCCAGCATGTCCTGGCTGTTGTTGGAGCCGGGGCCGTCGGTCGCCAGCGCCACGGGGACGCCCGCCCGCAGCAACTTCACGATCGGCGCGATGCCAGAGGCCAGATACATGTTGCTGACCGGGCAGTGGATGACCATCGTCCCGGTCGCCGCGATCCGTTCGATCTCCGAGTCGTCCAGCCACACCGCGTGCACCAGTTGGAGGTCTGGCCCCAGGATGCCCAGCCGGTCGAGCCAATGGACGTGGCGCAGGCCGGTCGCGTCGAGGCTCATCTGCACCTCTTCACGCGTCTCGGCGGTGTGCAGATGGGTGGGGACGCCCCACTGCCGCGCCAGCGCCACCGTGCGTTGGAGCGTCTCCGCACTGCACCCCCAGGGGATGAGCGGGCCGAACGCAATGCGAATCCGGCCTTCGGCCGCGCCGTGCCAGGCGTCGTGCAACGCGGTCATGGCCGCGATCACCTGCTCCGGCGTCTCCTGGAAGACCGGGTGGTAATCGTGATCGGCCCAGCCGCGGGCGATGGTGAAGCGGCAGCCGACATCCCGCGCCGCGCGGCAGAACGCGTCGTCGGTGCGGTCGTCGGAGTGGAGGTACTGGTTGTCAATCACCGCGGTCGCGCCGGAGCGAATGTTCTCGACCAGGCCGAGCAGCCCGGCCAGGTACGCCTCCTCCGCGCCCATCGCCGCGCCCATCGGCCAGATGGCGGCCGCCAGCCACGGCAGCAGCGGCTTGTCGTCGGCCAGCCCACGGATGAAGGTCTGGAACAGGTGCGTGTGCGCGTTGACCAGGCCCGGCAGAACGGCCATGTGCGTCGCGTCCATGATCTGGTCGGCGGCCGCGCGCAGATCATGGGGCGCGTCGCCCGGCCCTATCGCGGCGATGCGGTCATCCTGGATCAACACGTAGCCGGGGTCGAGGATGGCGGGTGGGGCGCCGGCCAGGGTCAGGATGATACCATTCTCGATGAGAATCGTCATTCTGCGGCCTCCTGCCGCCGGAAAAGAGTCATTGCGAGGCCCGTCGTGTGGGCCGAAGCAATCTCCCGCTGCGAAAAGGGGATTGCTTCGGAGCGTCCTTCGACTGCGCAGCGAAAAACCACGCTGCTTCGCTCAGGATGCTCCTCGCAATGACCCGATGGCTATGCCAGCACCGCCTCGATGATCCCCCGATACCCGCGCTCGGCCGCCAGCACATCCTCGACCGCCACCCGCTCGTCAATCACGTGCGCGTCCTCCTCGCGGCCAGGGCCGAAGCCGATCGTGGGCACGCCAGCCACGCCCCCGCTATATGCCGCGTTCGTACAGAAGCGATACGCGCCGATCTGGGGAGCACGCCCAGCCGCGGCCAGGCCGGTCAGGGCAGCTTGCACGAAGGGGTGATCCTCTTCGAAGACGAACGCGGGCAGGAATTTCGGCCCGCTCAGGAGCGCGCCGGTGTAGGTCGTGTGCTCGCCTTGGGCAATCGTCGCGCGCAGGTCAATCCCCAGACCTTCGAGGTCTTGGAGACCTCGAAGGTCTCCGAGCACGCCGTCCGCGGTGTCGCCTGCCAGCAGCCGGCGGTCGTAGGTGACGCGACACCGGCTTGGGATGACGGAGTAGGCCGGGTACGGGTCGGAGATGATGTCGGTGAGCGCGATGATCGCGGGGCCGAGGAGCGGGTCGCGCCCCATCGGCAAGCCCTCAATCGCCGCGACAACGCGCAGCATGTCGTGCACCGCATTTCGCCCCAGGTGCGGCGTAGAAGAATGCGCGGGCCGGCCGATCGTCTCCAGGTGGATCTCGGCGCGGCCGCGGCCGCCGCGATTCAGGTTCAGGTCGGTCGCCTCACCGATGACGACGAAATCGGGCGACACGGCGTCCATCACCGTCTTGAGCGCCGCGCCCTCCAGATTTTCCTCCATCACGGTCGCGCTGACTACGGCCCGGCCCCTGAGCCGCGATCGGTCAAGCCCCGCGGCCGCGTGGATCATCGCAGCGATGCTGCCCTTCATGTCGGCCGCGCCGCGGCCATAAATGAAGCCGTCCTCGATCTCGCCGCCGAACGGATCATGCGCCCACGTCACGCCGGGCGCGACGCCGACCGTGTCGCAGTGACCGTCGAGCAGGATCGTCGGCCCCGGTCGGCCGGTCTCGATCACGCCGACCGCGCTGCCGTTCGCATCGCGCCAGACCCGGTCGAAGCCCAGCCGGGTCATCTCGGCCAGGATCAATTCAACGACCGCCCCTTCCTCCCCGTAACGGCTGGGGCAGCGGATGAGGGAGCGGGTGAAAGAGATGAGTGAGTTGTTTGTCATGATTCACCTGAGGGGAAACAAGGAGACAAGGAAACAAGTAGACGAGGAAACAGGGAAACTGGGAAACAAGTAGACAAGGAGCTTCACGCGGCCTCCTTGTTTCCTTGTCTACCTGTCTACTTGTCTACCTGTCTACTCGCTCCTCATCGCGGCCAATTCCCATACGTGAGCGCGCCCGGCTTGCACACCTCGACGCAGAGGCCGCAGTAGCGGCAGCGGTCTTCGAGGAGGATCTGCTGGAGATCGGGCGTCTTGGGCTTGTCGCCGGCCATGAGCCGCGCATCGTAGGGACACAGGACGACGCAAAGGTCGCACTTGGTGCACTTCAGCGGCTCGAAGACGAAGGTGAGCGGCGCAGTGTCCTCGGCAAGGTGCAAGTGCTGCAGCGCGACCCCGCGCAGGTCGGCCAGGCGGGCGTGACCGTGGCCGTCCAGCCACGCGTTCAGCGACTTGTGGGTGCGCTCGAACCACTCGAGGCCGCGCAGCAGCGGGCCGGTGCACACACCGATCGCGCGCGCGCCGACCATCATCATCTCGACCGCATCCTCGGCCTGGATGACGCCGCCGGTTCCGACGATCGGCGCGGCGGGGAAGCGCGCGGCCAGCTCGGCCACGACCGCCTGCGCCACGGGCCGGATCGCCGCGCCCGACATCCACGCTTTGTTGCCCGCGCCGCCGATGGTGGGCTGGCCGGTCTCGATGTCAATTTGCAGCGTCGGGCCGATGGAGTCAATCGCGGTGAAGCCGGTCGCACCGGCCTGCAGCGCGGCCGCGGCCGCGGGATAGAGATCATCGCCCCAGTTGAAGGTCAGCTTGGCAAGTATGGGCAGGGCGGTCTGTTGGCGCACAACGCGCACCAGGTCAACGATGGTATCCTTCGTGTACGCCACGCACTCGATGGCATCCACCGCGCCGGTCGCCGCCACCGGGCCGGCGATGACCTCCCCTTCCTCCGGTGTGTGGCCGATGCTGGCGATCAGCAGGCCGGGATGACCGCGCATGGCGGGCAACTCCCGCGCCGCCCACTGCTCCCACGGCAGATCGGCCCACTTCTCGGTATTGAAGAGGGTGGCGCGCAGGTTCGACGACCGCGGCGCCACCATGTGCGGCGTGGGGTTGATCGCCCGTTCCAGCCGCAGCGTCTTCGTCACCACCCCGCCCGCGCCCGCGCGGTACGCCTCCCACAGGCCGGTCGCATCGTAAGATAACGGGCCGGATGCCAAAACGAACGGCGACGACATTGTAATGCCGAATAGTTCGGTCGTCAGATCAGCCAATCGCCCTCCTTGTTTCCTTGTCTACCTGTCTCCTGGTCACAAATACCGGCCCAAATCCACATCCCCATACCGCACCCGCGCGGCCGCTTCGCGGCGGCCCTTGTCGGCCGTGGCGTCCACACCGAGCTTGGCATGAACCCCGCGCGTGTCGGCCGTAGGATCCATCTCGTGGCCCTGCGCGCCCGGCACGAGGAAGATGTCGCGGCTCCAATCTACCCGCGTCGTCAGCGCCCACATCACATCGGCCGGGTCGTAAATGTCCACGTCGGCATCCACGATGATACACCATTTGACGTTCACGTGCGCGGCAAAGACCCCCATCGCCACATTCTTCGGCTCGCCCGGATTCTTCTTATTCAGGCTGACGATCGCCAGGAAGCCGCTGCCGTAGGGCGCGATATGCAGGCCGACCACGTTCTTGCTGACATGACGGGCGAAGTTGAGCAACAGCGGCTCGCGCGGCAGCACGTTGCCGATGTAGACGTGCTCGTTCCAGCCGGGGATGATCGTCTGGAAGATCGGGGCGTCGCGCCAGCAGATCGCGGTGACCTCGAACATGGGGCTATCCCAAATGCGGCCATAATAGCCGTGGAACTCGGCCAGCGGGCCTTCTCCCCGGCGCACATGCGGCGGCAGAATGCCCTCGATGACGATCTCCGCCTCGGCCGGGATGTCAACCGGCACGGTGACGCCTCGACACACCGGCACGCCCACGCCGCGGATCGCGCCCGCGATGTACAGCTCGTCGTCGTCGTAGCGCGCGCCGGCCGCAATCGAGATCGCCGGATCGAGACCGATGGCGACTGCGATGGGCAGCGGCTCTCCTTTCGCCTCTTGCACATCCATGAACTGGCGCACATGCCGCCACTCATTTACATCGAAGCCCAGCTCGCGCGGCCCCTTCACCTGCATCCGGTTGTACGACAGGTTGCCGCGGCCGCTGATCGGGTCTTTGCTCACCGTCACGCCGCCGGTGATGAACGGCCCGCCGTCGCCGGCCGCGTGGGTGGGGATCGGCACTTGGTGTAGATCTACCGCGTCGCCGGTGACGACATGGGCCTGCCACGCGGCCGATTCGACGCGTACGGGTGCGATGCCGTGCGCCGGATCGAGCGCCCGGCGCATCGTCTCGACCACTTGCGACTTGTCGCAACCCAAAGCGAGCGCGGCCCGCTGTTGATTCGCGACCGCCGATGAGAAGATCCGCCACGGCGAGCCGGTCACGGCTTCGAACAGCGGGGCGGGGCCGCCCTGCCGCTCCAGCGCCGCAGCCACATCGGCCAACTCGTGCGCCAGGCGCACGGGCCGGCGGATGCGCGCCAGTTGGCCGGCGGCCTCAAGAACCTTGAGATATGATCGCAGATCATGGATCATGGACACGATTCCCTCTCCCGCTTGACATACGCCCTTCGCGCCGCTTCCGAAAACTCCGCCAGCTCGCGCCCCAGCACCCGACAGCGCACCTCGAACTCCAGGTCGTCGGGCGAGATGTCGGGCTGACGATAGCGGATGGATGCCCGCACGGCCGCGACCGCATCCTGGTGCATCTGCGCGGCGATCTCGATCTTCTGGTTGCCGGTCATGCGCCGGTAGATCTCCACGCGCAGCCATTCGGTCTGCGGATCGCGCACGGCCATTCAGCCTCCATGCCACAATCGTTCGGCGGCTCGATGCACCCTGGCGCGCAACGCCGCCTCGTCCACGCCCAACACGACGCCATCGCGCACCCGCACCTGGCCCGCCACCATGACAGCCCGGACATGGCTCCGGCTGCGATAGAGCAGCAGTTGGTCGTACAGGTTGCCGGCCGTGGCGGGGGTCGGGAAGCCCGCGTCAATGAGCTGGAGGTCAGCCTGCCAGCCGGGCGTGAGGCGTCCCACCTTCTCCAGCCCCACAGCCCGTGCGCCGCCCTCGGTCGCCAGCCGCCACACCAGATTGGCGGGCATCGTGGCCGTGTCCTGGCGATAGGCCTTGTGGATCAGGAACGCGCTGCGCATGATCTCGAACATATCGGTGATGTAGCCGTCGCTGCCCAGCCCCACCGTCGCCCCGGCCGCCAGCAGGTCGGGCACGGGCGCGATGCCGCCGCCGACTTCGCAGTTCGAGAGGGGCATGTGCGTCACGCGCACCCCGCGGCGCGCGATGATCTCGATCTCAGCCGGGGTGATCTGCACGCACTGCGACGCCTGCATCGTTGGCCCAGCCACACCCAGCCGGTCATAATACTCGAAGGTGCGCACCCCGAAGCGCTTCAGCGTGTATTCTGGCTCGAACCGGCTCTCGGCCGCGTGCATGTGGACCAACGCGCCTTCGGCCTCCGCCCACTCGAACGCCTGCCGGATGAACTCGGCCGAGCAGGTGAAGGTGGTGTGGAAGCACATGAGGCCGGAGACGAGCGTGTTGCGTGTTGCGTATTGCGTGTTGCCTTCGCCCTGCTGTGGCCGGTCTCCTGACCGAGCCACATTCTGGCACTTTCGAATAAAACCGAGGTTCTCAGCAAGGCCAAGCTGCCCGTTGGTCTTGCTCACCCGCTCAGTGGCCTCGAAGGAGAGGATGCCGCGGATGCCGCGGGCGGCCACGACCTCGGCCTGGGCGGCCAGGCAGCCGGGCAGGGCGTTCGGCGCCTCGGTGCAATCGTAGAAGCCGGTGACGCCCCCGCGCACCATCTGCGTCAGGTTCAGATCGGTCGCCGCGCAGATCATCTCGTGGTCGAGCCGGTCTTCCACCAGCGGCCACCAGAAGTCGGAGAGGAAGGACCAGCCTGGACTTGAGGCTGAGGCTGAGGCTGAGGGTGATGAGGGCGGCGGGATGCCGTGGGCCAGCAGGCCGTAGAGGTGCGTGTGCGCGTCCACGAAGCCGGGCGCAAGCGCCTGTCCCTCCGCCACCCAAAGCTCATCGCCAGGAAACGCGCGCCGTAGCTCGTCGTTCGGCCCGACGGCATCCACCACGTCGCCGACCACGCGCACGCCCCAGCCCTGCTTCGGCGGCGAGCCAGGGACGTCAATCAACCAATCGGGGAGGATCAATGTGCCCGTCATTTGTCTTTCGCCTTGATGACCCGTAACCGTTCAGAGGGTAGCGGAGCATCCTGAGCGGAGTCCGGCGTTGTGTGCCGGACGCAGTCGAAGGATGCGAAGCGGGCATTATCCAGGGTCGCATCCTTCGACTGCGCTCCGCACAAGACGCTCCGCTCCGCTCAGGATGCTTGCTTTTTCGGGATGGGCTGAACGGTTACAAGCTACCTGGAATCGCCGCGCCAGAAAGCGCCCACCCCCCTGTCTCCCCACGAACTCGCCATCGCGCGCGATCACCTGGCCGCGCAGCATCGTCAAGACCGGCCAACCGCGCAGGCGGAAGCCTTCGTAGGGCGTGTAATCGCAGTTCTCGTGCAAGACGGCGCGGGAGATGGTCACTTCGCGGTCAGGATCGAAGATCACCACATCGGCGTCCGCGCCGACCGCGAGCGCACCCTTCCGTCCGGCCAGGCCGAAGATGCGCGCGGGAGCGGTGCAGCAGACGTCCACCCAACGCTCGACCGTCAGCCGGCCCGCGCCGACGCCAAAGGTGTAGAGCAGCGCCAGCCGGGATTCGATGCCGGGCATCCCGCCGGGGATGCGCGTGAAGGGCGGGTACGCGCCGTCTTGCTGCCCCAGGTCCTTTTCGCCGTGGTAGAAGAACGGGCAGTGGTCGGTGCCGACCGTTTGGAGATCGCCCTGGCCGAGGAGCTCCCAGATCGCCGCGTTGTCCTCAGCTTTGCGCAGCGGCGGGGAGCAGATGAACTTCGCGCCCTCGAACCCGGGCCGGTCGAATTCCGCATCGGTCAGCAGGAGGTATTGGGGGCAGGTTTCGCCGAAGGCCGCCTGGCCTCGGTCTCTGGCGGCCGCCACGGCCGCCGCGCCGCGGCCGGTGGAGATGTGAACGATGTAGGCGGGACAGCCGGCCGCATCGGCCAGCGCCAGCGCCCGCTCGATGGCCTCCACTTCCATGCCCGCGGGCCGCGAGATTGGGTGATAGCACGGCTCGGTCTTGCCCTCGGCCAGCAGCTTTTGCCGCAGGAAGGCGATGCCCGCGTCGTTCTCGGCGTGGACCATGACCATCCCGCCGGCCCGCCCGACGGCGTCCATCGCCGCGATCAACACGTCGTCCGTCAGCTTGAAGCTGT
>VGOD01000116.1 GCA_016876015.1 Chloroflexota bacterium | reverse complement strand
TGCCGATGTGCGCCGCGGTGCTGTACGTGGGCGATGGCGCCGGCGTGCACGACACGGGCGACTACCAGATCGCCTGCCCCGACGGCGGCCTGACCTTGTGGAATAGCTCAGGGCTGAAAATTCCGAAAGTCTCAGGAGTGACCTATGAGTCGCAGTTCTTCGAAGACTGGTAAACGCGGCCCGCACCAGCTCCGACTGGCGCCGGCCACGTTGTTGCGAGCTCGGCTCGACGGGTTGTGGAGCAATCCGGCCTGGCGCGAGCGCGCCATCGCAGACATGTGCGCTGATCTGGATGCCGTCACCAAGGGCGTCGAACCGGCGTTCTTCCTGACGACGATGCTCAAGGCCTACCAGGAGACACAGCCGGCGACCCAAGCGCGGCTGGACGAGGTGGCGCCCCACTGGCTGCGCGAGCGCAAGTACGTGGCAGCCTTGCAGGAGATCGTTCGACGCGGGGCGCTGAGCGACGCGGACCGCGCTTGTGCGCTGGCCTGGATCGCGGCGGCTGGCGGCGATGCGACTGCCCTCGGCAAAGCGCAGCAAGAAGACTGGTTCTTCCGCGCCTACTACGGCGACGACCGATCGCAAGGCGTTCTGATCATCCTGTGGTATCGCGATCGTAACCGCCAGCGCGTGCAGGGCTTCAATTTCCTGTTAGATTTCAATCCGCCGTGGGATGGCGCGATCAAAGACCTCATCGTGTTCGCGCAGACCGATCCGCGCTCGGCCGTGCGGGAATATGTGGAGGTCTGGCGGCATCCCAGAGCCGCGCGAGAATGGAAGTTCGACTCCCTCGACGCAACCCAGGCCAAAGCGCGAGTCATCGAGGCGCTCAACGCCAATCGCCGCGGGAACATTCGCCTCCATGCCGACCTGATCATCCAGCGCGATCTATTCCTGCGCTATGTGCTGGGGTTGCCGGATGCTCCCGATACGCCCCCGTTCAGCGCGGACGACTTCCTGGCCCTGACGCGCAGCGGGCAGCGGGCTGAAGAGATCATGCACTTCGAGCAAACCGTGGGCCGGCGCGTGCGGATGGAGGACGGCAAAGAACTCCTCATATTGGGCAGCCTTGACGACGATGAGGCGTGGGACGATGACTGGGAGGTCGAGGACGAGGAAGGTTGGGAGGACGCCGATCGTCCCCCTTCACCTGGGCCCCAAAAACGCAAAGGACGACCGCGGAGGTAGCGATGCCAGCCGATGCCATTCTCGCGCCAGAAGCTGCGCTGCAACGCATCCTGGTGGTGGATGATGACGCGGAGATCCTGCGTCTGGTCCAAGACAAGCTTGAGGGCGCCGGTTTCGAGGTTCTAACGGCGTCTTCGGCTGAGCAAGCGCTGCAGGTGATCGAACGACGGGGCCTGCCGCACCTGGCCATCGTGGACGTCATCATGCCAGGACTGAACGGCTTCGAGCTGTGCGAGAAGCTGCAGGAATTCAGTGATCTACCCGTGATCTTCCTGTCGGCCGTGGATGAGCAGGAAACGGTCATCCAGGGCATCAGCCGCTTTGCCGAGGACTACATCATCAAGCCTTTCAGCCCACGCGAGTTGGCGGTCCGGGTCGAGCGCGTCTTGCGCCGCATGGGCGACTACACCTACACCTTCGATCCCATCACGCAAGTGGATGGCCATCTGGCGGTAGATTTAGCGCATCGCCGCGCCTTTGTTGGAGGCCAACCAGTCGCCCTGACCCCGACCGAGACCAAGCTGCTGTACATCTTGATGCGCAATGCTGGACGGATCGTGACGGCCGATTTCCTGCTGCGGCGACTTTGGCCGCTGAAGGAGGTCTTCGAGGACGCGCTGCGCGTCCACATCCATCGTCTGCGCCAGAAGATCGAGCCAAACGCAAATCAGCCGGAGTACATCCTGACAGAAAGAGGCATCGGTTACAGCTTTCCCAACAGTCCTGAGAGGACTGCCGAACGATAGCTCACCTCCAACTATCCACAAAAGGAGCCTACCATGTTCAGAGAATTCAAGCAGTTCATCGCACGGGGCAATGTGTTCGACCTGGCGGTCGGCATCGTGATCGGCGCGGCCTTCGGCGCGGTCGTGAACTCGTTCGTCAAGGACATCCTGATGCCGCCCATCGGCCTCTTGCTGGGCGGTCTGGACTTCGGCAATTTCTTCATCGTGCTGAAGGGGCAAGGGGCCGCGACGCTCGAAGCGGCTCAGAGGGCCGGGGCGGTGACCTGGAACTACGGCCTCTTCATCAATACGATGATCAACTTCTTGATCATCGCCTTCGCCATCTTCCTGATGGTCAAAGCCTACAACCGGATGAAGGAGCAACCTGCGCCGGCGCCGGCCAACACCAAAGAATGCCCATTCTGCCTGTCCACCATCCCGGTCAAGGCGACGCGTTGCGCGCACTGCACCTCGAACCTGAAGGCCGCGGCTTGATCAGAGGGTCGCCAGCGCCTGGCCCATCTGGGGCGCGGCGTAACCGCCCAGGTCGGCGACGCGCGCGGCGAAAGCCGGATCGCGCACGATCGCCAGCAGCGGCGCCACGGTTTCGCTGTCGTAAAACTCAGCCGGAATGACCAGATCGTACCGTTCCAGCTCGAGAGGCACGAAGTCGAGCCGCAGAGCCCGCGCGGCCGCCAGGATGCCCATGCCGCAGTCCGCGGCACCCGAAGCTACTGCTGCGGCCACGGCCAGGTGCGTGAATTCCTGGCGTTCATAGCCCTGGATCGCCTGCGGCCTGATGCCCATCTGCCGCAAGCGAAAGTCCAGTAACACGCGCGTCCCGGCCCCCCGCTGCCGGTTGATGAAGACCACATCGGGCCGCGCCAGGTCGGCCAGCCCGTACAGTCCCTTCGGATTGCCCCTGGGCACGATCAGGCCCTGTTCTCGCTCGACGAAGCCGAGCAGGACAACCCGCGTGTTCGGGAGCAGGCGGCGGATATAGGGGCTGTTGTATGCGCCGGTTTCTTCATCGAGCAAGTGCGAGCCGGCCAAGTGCGCCTCGCCGCGGCCGAGCGCCAGGAGGCCGCCGACGCTGCCCACATTGGTCGAGGCCAACCGCCGGCCCGGATTGCGCCGGCCCAACTCGTCGGCCAGCAGATCGAGCGTCAGATCGTGACTGCCGATGGCGACGATCGTGCGGCGCAGCGAGGTCGGCGGCCGGTGCAGCTCGACCGTCACGATGGCGCCGGCATCGTGGCCCTGCTCCCCGCGCGGGATGCGGACGATTCCATCGGCGCGCACCAGCGACATCAGCACGCCAGAGCCACCCCCCAGCGGCGTCGCCACCACGCGCTCCCCCACCTGGCCCACCGTCACGCGCAGGAACTCCTCAGCCCCTTCCGGGCTGACCACCTTGCGCGTGAGCATGGCCGGGATTTGCGGTCGTTCGTCCGGCGGCTGGCCCAACCAGCGCGCCAATGTCGGCTTGACGAGCAGCTCGCAAGTGATCGCCGCTGATACCGGATAGCCCGGCAGCCCGATCAGCGGCACGCTGCGAATCTCCCCTCCACCGGCCGCGCCCTCTCCCCCTGCCGCCCTGATCACGCCCAGAATAACCGGATGCCCCGGCCGGATGGCGATGCCGTGTACGAGCAACTGGCCCAGCTCGGCCACGATGCGGGCCGTGTAATCCTCTGAGCCGGCCGACGAACCCGCGTTGACGATCACCAAGTCGTGTGTCTGGCTGGCTTCCAGGACGCGAGCGCGAATCGCAGCATAGTCATCGGGGATCGGCGGCAGGCGCGTCGGTTGCCCGCCCCACTCGCGCACCATCGCGGCCAGCACGAGCGAGTTGTACTCGATGATGTCGCCCGGTCGCACCTCGCTGCCCGGCGCCACCAACTCGGTGCCGGTCGGTTGGATGGCGACGCGCGGCTGCCGCCGCACCGTCAGGCGACTGTGGCCTGCGCCCGCGGCCGCGCCGATGTCTTGCGGCCGCAGCCGGTGGTTGGCGGGCAGGATCAGCTCCGTGGCCACCATATCCTCGCCCATCGGTCGCACATGCTGCCAGGGCGGCGCGGGCGCCAGGATTTCGATGGCGCGATCGCGAAGCTGCACATCTTCCACCATGATCACAGCGTTCGTCCCTGCCGGCAGCGGATCGCCGGTATCCACATAGCGCGCCTGATCGCCGACGCTCAGGTAGACCGGCCGGGTCTCGGATGCGCCGGCCGTGTCCTCAGCCCGCACGGCATAGCCGTCCATGCCCGCCGCGTGGTAGTGCGGCGAGGAGATGAGCGCCCAGACCGGCTCGGCCGTGATCCGGCCGGCTGCGTCCTCCAGCGCCAGCGATTCGCCTGGCAAGGGATCGGCCAGGCCGGCCTCGACCAGGGCCGCCTCCCAGCGCGCCAGGGCCGTTTGGAGGGGGATGTCTTCGAGATAGGGTGAGTGGGTGTGGGTGTGCATGTGTCTCGATTCGTGATGGTGGCGACTCAACCCGTAGTATCAGTAAATCACAGATTCATGCTCCAAGCGGGTCCATGACCCGCCGGATCACGGATCCGGCCTGAGCAATTGTGATCTACTGAGTATAGCACAGGCGAGACCGCCTCGCCAACCTGCCTTGAACATACGGGCCTTTCGTGCTATACTGATTCTATGATGAGGATGCCGATGGAAGTTGAAGCCAAGTTCGCGATCCCAAATCGCAAAGTATATGGCCAACTGACTCGTGTGCGTGAGTTGGCCGGTTTCTCGTTGGTTCCGGCCGGCCACGCGCTCGTCGCCGACCGCTACCTGGATACCGACGACGGCCGGCTGCAAGCGGCCGGCTACGCCTGTCGCCTGCGCGCGGACGAAGGCGCCGTCATCGCGACGCTCAAGGGGCTTGGCGGCGCGGAGGGCGCTGTTCACCGTCGGCTGGAAGAGGAAGTGCGACTGACCGCGTGGAGTCCCGATCCCACGTCCTGGCCTGAGAGCGCCGCGCGCACCCTTGCGCTGGAACTGGCAGGCGGCGCTGAGCTGAGGCCCCTCTTCGACCTGAACCAACGCCGCGCGCGCGCCGATCTGCTGGACGGCGACCGGCGGGTGGGACAACTCAGCCTGGATCGCGTGTGGCTAGATCTGACAGCTCCGCACAGACCTGTCAGGTCTGGCTCCTACCATGAGCTAGAGATCGAACTGACACCCGCAGGGACCGAGGCGGACCTGGCGGTCATCGCCGGCGAACTGGCGACCGTCTGGGGACTGCTGCCCGAGTCGCGCTCGAAGTTCGAGCGCGGGCTGGCGCTGGTGCAGATACAGCGGGCCGAGACAGCCCAGTTCGAGGCTGCGCGGCCGGCCCTGGAAGCGCACGCGACGGGCGCCGAGCCTGAACTGGCGCGGCGCGCCGCGGTGCTGTTGGCCTACGCCGATGGCCTGCCCATGCGTGAAGCTGCGCTGCGCGGCGGCCTCTCGATCGGTCGGGCGCGCTACTGGCTGCGGGCGTTCCGCGCAAAGCAGATGGCGATTTTCGGCGCGCCGAAGGCGGATAGCGATCACACCGCGAGGGTGGATGCTCATGCTGCGGCCGGCGCCACGACTGATGCCTCCCCCCAAGTGCCAGGCACTTCGGAAGTGCCTGGCACTTGGGGGGAGCTTCTCAGGGCAGATGTTTCGGAAGCGGCTGGCGGGCAGGGGACCGCCCAGCCAGCGCCCGCGCCAGCGGCGCTGCTATCGGTCGCGGCCTTCTGCCGCGAGCATGGGGTAGACATGGCGCACGGCCGCTTCGTCGCGGCCCAGGCGCGCTTGCTTTTCGATGCGCTGCGACCGGTTCACGGTCTGCCGGGCAAGCGGCGGCGTTTGCTGAAACAGGCCGCCTTGCTGCACACCCTGGCCGCCGCGCAAGATCCAAAGCGGAGCGGCGAGGCCGGACGCGACCTGATCCTGGCGCAGCCGCTGCGCGGGGTCAGCACGGCCGATCGGTTGGCGCTCGCCTGCATCACGGCGTTCAACCGCGACAAGGTTCGGCCCAAGCGTGAGCCGACCATGAACGCGCTCGACGAGCAGTCACGGCCGCAGGTGCTGGCCCTCACGGCCCTGCTGCGCGTGGCCGAGGCGCTGGATTTCTCGCGCACCCAGACCACCGAAATCCAGAGCCTGGAGGGGCTGGATGCCAGTCGTTGCGAAGTAGTGGTGTCCGGGCCGCACGCCGAGATGGACGCGCTCCATGCGACTGGCCGCGCCGATTTCTGGTACGAGCAGTTCCAGCAGGAGCTGGTCTTCCTGCCGGTCGCAGCCGGCGATCGAAAGATCGCGACGGCCGGCGAAAGGCCGGCAGACGATGCGGCTCTGGCTGTGATCACTTCGGCCGTGACTGCCGAGACGCCCGCCGGTGCGCCGCCGCTGACGCTGCCCGCGCCTCCGTTGCCAGAAGCGCAGCCGCTCCTGTCTGACGAGCCGATGAGCGAGGCAGGCCGCAAGGTGATCCATTTCCACTTTGGCCGGATGCTCTATCACGAGCCAGGCACGCGCCTGGGCGAGGATCCCGAGGCGCTTCACGACATGCGCGTGGCCACGCGGCGGATGCGCGCCGCGTTCCAGCTCTTCGCGCCCTACTACGAAGCCAAGACGATCAAACCGCTTGGTAGAGCGCTGCGTCGCACAGGTCGTACGCTAGGGGCGGTGCGCGATCTCGATGTGCTGCTGGGGAAAGCGCACGCGCATGCGGCGAGCCTGCCGGCAGAACAGGCGGACGGTCTCGCGCCGCTCTTGGCCGACTGGCAGGCCCGCCGCGAGGTGGCGCGACGCCAGATGTTGGACTACCTGGATAGCGATGACTACCGCCAGTTCGTGTCTGCCTTCGAGCGGTTTCTGACGACCCCTGGGGCAGGCGCGGTCGCGATTCCGGCCGGCGAGCCGACGCCGCGCCAGGCTTGCCACATCGTTCCGCAAATCATCCTGGCCCGGTTCGAGCAGGTGCGCGCGTTCGAGCCGATCGTTGGCTCCTCTGCGCCGGGCAGCGCGGACGGCGCGCCGGTGGAGATGCTGCATCGCTTACGCATCGAGTGCAAAGGGCTGCGCTATGCCATGGAATTCTTTCGCGAGCTGTTGGGCCCAGAGGCGGCCGGCCTCATCAAACAGGTCGTGGGGGTGCAAGACCTGCTCGGCGAGCTCCAGGACGCCTGCGTCGCCGAGAGCCTGATCGCGGAGTTCCTGGCGCAACAGCGGCGCAAGCGCCGGAAACAGCAAGAGGCCCGCCTCGATGGCGTCGAGGCCTACCTGGCGGCGCAGCAAGCCATCCAGACCGCGCAGATCGCGCGGTTCCCCGAACCGTGGGCTGCGCTGGTGGGCGCCGACTTCCGGCGCGGCCTGATGTTGGCCCTCGCGGCCGTGTAGGCCGCCCGGCGATGCTCCGAGCTCCACGACCGCCCGGCGATCAATCGCCGGGCTACCGAGCGGCGCCCCCTGCTGGGGGCTGCGGAACGACGCGCGCCCGAAGCCGCCCTTTTGGGGGGCTTCCATCTGATAGCCGGACGGCTTCCAGCCTCCGGCGTTCCTGCCCAGGAGACGTCCATGCTCGAAAACATTGATCTGGACAAGCGGCTGAAAAAGCGCGAATGGAAGGCGCTCAAGCCAGAGCTGCACCGGCGGCTGTACGATATCCAGCGGGCCGCGTTCGATGTCGGGATGCCGACCATCCTCCTGTTCGAAGGGTGGGATGCCGCGGGCAAGGGCACCAGCATCAACCTGTTGACGCAGCGCCTCGATCCACGTGGATTCAAGGTGTGGCCGATTCGAGCAGCCCGCACATACGAGCAGAACCATCCCTGGCTGTGGCGTTTCTGGCTGAAGCTGCCCAACCGCGGGGAGATCGCGATCTTTGACCGCAGTTGGTATGGCCGCGTGCTGGTCGAACGGGTCGAGGCGCTGACGCCAGAGGAACAGTGGCGCAAGGCGTATCGCGACATCGTCGAGTTCGAGCACATGCTGGCCGACGACGGTCATGTGCTCGTCAAGTTCTGGTTCCACATCAGCAAAGCGGAGCAGCGCAGACGCTTCAAGGCGTTGGAGAAGGATCCGCTGCAAGGCTGGCACGTGCAGCCGGAAGACTGGGAGCACCATCGCAAATACGCTGAATATCTGCAGGCCGTGGAGGAGATGCTGGAGCGTACCGAAACCGAGTGGGGACCGTGGACCATTGTGGAGGCCACAGACCAGCAGTTCACCTGGTGGAAGGTCTTCAACGCCGTGATCGAGGCGATGTCTGATGGTCTGCGCATCCGCAACATCAACCCCGATGCGCTAAGCGAAGAGGCGATGGCGACCAAGTCCGCAACGCATGGAGGCGAGCATGTCCATCCTCTCCCAGGTCAATCTTGATCAAGCCCTGACCAGGCAAGATTATGTCGAGCAACTGGTACGCCATCAGGTAGCGCTGGGGCAGTTGGGCTACCAGGTTTATGTTCAGAAGCGGCCGGTGGTGATCGTCTTCGAGGGTTGGGACGCAGCCGGCAAGGGCGGCGCAATCAAGCGCCTGACCGAGAAGCTGGACCCGCGCGGGTATGTGGTCCACGCTATCGCTGCGCCCGCGGGCGAGGACAAAACGCATCACTATCTCTATCGCTTCTGGCGCCGGCTGCCGGAGCGCGGCCAGATCGCCATCTTCGACCGGAGCTGGTATGGCCGGGTCATGGTGGAACGGGTCGAAGGCTTTTGCACTGAGGCCGAGTGGAGACGCGCCTACCGTGAGATCAACCAGTTCGAGCGCCAGCTCGTGGACTTTGGCGTGGTGCTTTTCAAGTTCTGGATGCACGTCAGCAAGGGCGAGCAGTTGCGCCGCTTCCAGGAACGTCAGGCCATTCCCTACAAGGCCTGGAAGCTCACTGCCGAGGATTGGCGCAACCGCGAGAAATGGGAACGCTACGAGGAGGCGGTCGAGGAGATGTTATTGAAGACCAGCACCCTCACCGCGCCCTGGACCATCGTCGAGGGCAACGACAAGTGGTGGGGCCGCGTCAAGGTGCTGCGCACGGTAGCAGACACCCTGGCGCGGGAACTCAACTTCTCGCCGGAGATCCTGGACGATGGAGCGGACGGGAAGAAAAAAGGGAAGGGCGCCAAGGCAGACGAGAAGCAGAAGAGGAAGAAACAGGAATAGGATCAGCGCGCCGGGAGCGGCAGTTGTCCGCAGCCAGGCTCGCCCGCGATGCCGTCGTGTTCGCGGGTGATGGCTTCCAGTGTTCGCAGCATGGCCGAGACCCCCAGGCGAGCGCCCATGGCTTCGTACATGTCCAGCGCCTCCGAGGAGAACTGTCGAGCCTTCTCATAAGCTCCTCTTGCGAAGGCAACCTGCCCCAGCCCGGCCAACGCCGCGGCGATCTCCGGCGGATGACCGCGTTCCCTGGCGAGCGCCAGGCTCTGTTCGTGACAGCGTGCCGCAATCCGCGCTCCAGTAACTCCCTGGCGGAGCTGAATTGCGCCATGAGAAGGCTGCATGCTCCTTGGCGGACAAGCAGGCATCCCAAAAGCGCCTCATGTGCGCCATCTTCGGTGCTGCCTGCGCTGGAGCTCAGGCGTTCCAATACGTTTGCCAGCTCCTGGCGCAGGGTCTCCGCCTGGAAGGACTGCCACTCGTCGAAGGCCGGGCTGTCCTTCAGGCTGAAGCCAGTCAATAGATCGCCCCGGTAAACGGCCGCAGCGGCTTCTAAATCCCGAATCAAGGATGAGCCATGGAGCAGGCGGTGGAATTCCTCCACATCCACCCAAAGATCGGGGGGTGCGTCAAAGTCACCTGCTCAACCTCGGCATCGAGCCAGCGATCAAGGCCGGCTCGATTGAGGGTCCACAGCGTCCGGCGCAGGTTGGCATACGCCCGCTCTGACTCGTATTCGGGGAAAAGCAAAGCAGCCAGCGCCTCTCTCCACTATAACCTGGTTCCGGGAATTTGTCTAGCGGTGACGCAAACCGTGACGCGCGCCGTGACGAAGCCGCGACGCCAGAGAAGTAGAATGGCGGCAGGAAGCTCGGAAGCTGATCCCGGCCGCGTCTCACACCCGCGGCTGCATCCCCTTCAAGATCGGCTTGAGGCGCCGGCGCAAATCCACGAACACCTCGTGCGCCGAGCGGTTGGCGTCTATGCGGATGAAGTCGTATTCGCCGCCGATCTGCCGGAATTGCTCCAGCAATTGGGTCTGATAGGTGCGCCAGTTCTCGAAGATGTCGTCCCCGCGCAACACGTCCATGCCCGATTCCCAATAGTCGAACCCCTCCCCCGCCAGCACGCGCGGGATGAGGTGTTCCAGATCCGCCTCCAGGTAGAAGGCCACGTCGGGGATGATGGCGAAGCTGAACAGGTCCTTGAGCCAGTGATAGTTCACCCCGCGCACCACCGCGCGCGCAATGATCGAATAGATGTAGCGATCGGTCAGGCAGACGAAGCCGGCGCGCAAAGCCGGCAGGATCTCCTTTTCCAGGCGGTCGGCGAAGTCGGTGGCATAGAACAGGTTGAGTGTTATGTCGCCTAGAGTGTGGCCAAGCTTAGCGCGCTGGATGCCCGGCCCCACCAGCGACGAGAGCGCCAACCCCGTCTGCGTGACCGCGTAGCCGTCCGCCTCCAGCCATTCGTGCAGAAGCGCGACCTGCGTCGAGCGCCCCACCCCATCCGTGCCCTCCAGGACGATCAGCCGGCCGGGCAGTTCGACGCTGTCGAAGCCAGGGATGCTGCCGGCGCCATAGTAACGGATTTGGGTCATAGCGTGCTCCTCGACTGCGCCAGATAGCGGCCGTACAAGCCTTCTTTGGTCAACACCTCGCGCCACGGCGACAGATTGGCCTTGAGCAGGCCCCGCAGGTGCGGGATCAGCAGCGCGCGCACCTGCTGCTGCTGATGCACCAGCGGCTTGACCGCGTCAATCACCGTCAGACCGAATTCCTCGATCATCGCATCATATTGGCCCAGAATGCGTTTCTGAAACAGCCGAAAGCACTCGTACGGGTCCGGGCTGAGGCCCAAATCCATGCCCGCCTCGTACCATTTCAGCTCTGGCCGGCCGACCAGGATGCGTCTGAGCGCCTCGTCGAGCGGCACTTGGAAGTAGAAGGCGACGGTCGGCCGCACCGCGAAGCTGTACATCTGGCGCACCCATTTCGGGTTGACCCCGCGCGCGCCATCCCGCGCAAACGCGGTGTAGATGTAGCGGTCCGCCAGCACGATCGCGCCCGCTTTCAGCGCGGGAATCACCTCCCGCTCCATGCGATCGGCCAGATCGGCTGCGTGCAACAGACTGAACGTGAGGGGCGTCAGCAAGCGTTCCTTCTTGCCGCGCGATGTGGTGCGCCGCACGAGCGGCGACGAGTTCCATTCGGTGAAGACGACCAGATAGTCTTCGCTCGCCAGCCACTTGCGCAGCAGATCGAGCTGGGTGCTCTTGCCTGAGCCGTCAATCCCTTCGACGATGAATAGCTTGCCGGGCAACGGCGTGCCGTCGGGTAACCAGGCCATTGTGCGCTCCTTGCCCTTGTGCGAGGATTGTGTGAAGGAAGTTTAGCACGGATGAGCGCGGAGCGCAACTCGCTGCCCGTTCAGAACCGCCCACCAAGTGCCAGACGCTTCGCCGCCCCGACCCGAAGATCGCCCACCAAGTGCCAGGCGCCTGAGAGGATGCCTGGCGCTTGGCGGGTTTCAATCGCCGCGCCTGGGTGATTGGCCGCTTGTCATCCATTACAGTATAATGCGGCCAGGCGCTCAAACGTTCGCGAACGAGGCGGTGACACATGTTCCCACGAGATCGGATGAAGGCTGCACTGGCGTTTCAGCCGGTGGACATCGTCCCCCTGCAAATCCATCCCTCGCCCGGCGGCATCTTCGAACACGGGCAGAAACTGATTGATCTGATGCGGCAATGCGGGCACGACTTCGATGACCTGAGCCATCTGCGCATCCCCGACCCGCCGGCCGAGGATTTCGACGCCGACGGCCGCTATCACCGATTCGCGACCGACGCCTGGGGCGTCGCGTGGGAGTATCGCCTGTTCGGAGTGTGGGGCTATCGGATCGGCTATCCGCTGGCCGACATCTCGAAGTTGGACGGCTACCAGCCGCCGCCCATCAGCCATCTGGATGGCGAGGAGCTGGTCCAGGCCCGTGTGGCCAGCCTGGCGCATCGCCAGACCTATTTTCACCTGTGCGGCAACCTCAGCATCTTCGAGACGATGCAATCGCTGAGGCCCTTCGAGGATGTGCTGATAGACATCATGCACGATACGCCGCAGATCAATCGCCTGGCCGACATGCTGGTCGAGCACTGCTCGATCAGCGTTGCGAACGCGCTGGCTGTGGACGCCGACGCGATCATCGCAGGGGATGACTTCGGCACGCAGCAGGCGCCGATGCTCGCGCCGAAGGTCTGGCGCCGCTTCTTCAAGCCCCGCTACCAGGCGCTCTTCGGGCCGGCCGTGGCCGCGGGCAAGGCCATCTTTTTCCATTCCTGCGGCCGGATCGAGTGGCTGCTGGAGGATCTGGCTGAGGTGGGCGTCGCCGCAGTCTGGCCGCAATTGCCGCTCTACGAGCATCGCGAGCTCAGCCGCCGTTGTCGCGGCCTGGGGCTGGCCGTGCAGATGCACCCTGACCGCGGGGAGCTGCTGCAACGCGGCTCGCCGCAGCAAGTGCGCGATTACATCACCCGACTGGTCGAGGAGTTCGGCGCGCTCGGAGGCGGCGCGTGGCTCTACCTGGAGGTGGACCCCGGCTTCCCGTGGCCCAATGTCGAGGCGATGTTCGAGACCGCCAGGGCGCTGCGCAACGCGCGCGCATGACCGGTCACTTTTGACGAGAGAGCCGAATTGGGTTAGAATAGCGCATGTTACAGTGGGCCCGGCTCATGCCGGGCCGTTCTATGCCAACACCGGATGGGATCGTGTGCACGTCATGTTGCGCCTTGATCCACCGCCAGGAGAGAATGAACCATGGAAAAGATCGTCTTGCAGGCCGAGCCGCGGGGGACGGGGCGTCATCAAGTGCGCGAGCTGCGCAATGCCGCACGCGTGCCGGCCGTCGTCTACGGACAAGGGATCGCGCCACAACCGATCGCGCTCGAGGCAAAGGGATTGTCGAGGGCTCTGCACACGGCCGGCACCGGTCTGCTGACCCTGGAGATCCCTGACCAGGAGCCGCGGCAGGTCCTCACGCGTGAGGTCCAGCGCCACCCCACCAAACATAACGTGTTGCACGTAGACTTTCAGGCCGTTTCGATGACCGAGGAGCTGCGTGTCCACGTCCCAGTGGTCCACGCGGGCGAATCGCCCGCGATGACCAACCCGGATGTGGTGCTCGTGCGCCAACTGGACGAGGTCGAGGTGGAGTGCTTGCCCGGCGACATCCCCAACCACCTCGTCGCTGATCTCGCCAGGCTGAAGACCGTGGATGACGAGCTGCTCGTGAGCGATCTGATCATCCCGCCGGGCGTCAAGCTGCTGACCGACGGCGACTACGTCATCTTCAGCCTGACCTTCTCGCGTGCGGCGGCCGAGGAAGAGGAAGAGGCGGCCGAAGAAGCCGACGCCGACGCGGTCGAGGTGGTGGCCAAGGGCAAGGCTGCGAAGGAAGGCGCCGAAGAGGAAGAGCGCGAACGAGAGAAGAGGTAGGGGCGTATTGCGTATTGCGTATTGCGTAAAGGGCGCGTAGCGAGTCCTCAGGCCCTACGAAATACGGAGTACGCAATACGAACTACGGTCTACGGAATACGCAATACGAACTACGAACTACGTCCTACTCCCCTTCCACCCATTGCAGCGGATCTACCGCGGCTCCCCGCACCCTCATCTCCCAGTGTAGATGCGGTCCGGTGCTCAGGCCGGTGCTGCCGACCTCGCCCAGCAGCTGGCCGGGCGTCACGGCATCGCCGGTCTTGACGTGAAGCGCCTGCAAATGCCAGTAGCCGGTGAAGACGCCGCGGCCGTGATCGAGCACAACGGCATTGCCCCGCACGAAAAGCTGTTCCGCCAGAACGACCCTTCCTGCCGCGGGCGCACGCACGGCTGCGCCTGCGGCCGCTGCGAAATCCTCGCCCAGGTGCACCGAAATCACAGGGCTGGCGCCATAGGTGCGCCGCGACCCGAACGTCGCGGTGCGCGGAGGCGATCCCGCGAGCGGCGACCTGAAGCGACTACGCGGCGTCCAACCCATCGCGCTCACCTGGCTGTAGAGCGCAGTCATCCGCTCGAACTCCGCCTGCACCCTGGCGGCTTCGCTCAAGATCGGGTCGCTGGCCGATGCGGGTATCGCATGGGTCTCGAAGGCGCCGGGCTGAATGGCAACGGGCAGCGTCAGGGTGAACCCGCCAGCGCCCACGGCGAGCCGCTCGCTGCCGATGGCCGCCAGCGGAGAGATCGGGATCAGGCTCCAGCCGCGGCGACCTTCCATCACCGCCGAAAGGGCCTCTCCCGCAAAGCTGAGGCTGACGCTGATGGGATCGCGCGTGCGAAGCCACAATACCAGCGTCTGACCCTGCACCGGCGGCCAGGGCCAAAGCTGAACCCGAACGAGCGGCCCATCGGCCGGCAGGCTGATCGCGGCCGGCGACGAGGGCACCACTCGCAATAGCTGGCCCGCTTCGATTCGATTGACGTTCGCCAGACTGTTAGTCGCCGCGAGCGTAGCCAGCTCGACGTTCAGGCGCGCCGCAATGCCTGCCAGCGTATCGCCTGGCTGAACCCGGTAGGTCTGCCAGCCAGCCGATGGCAGGAGGGCGCGGGACGGTCGCGGGGAGAGGACCGCAGCATCAGCCTGGAGACCAGCCTCGCCGGCCGGACCGGCGCTCACGATCAGCCCGCCGGCAAGGGCGGCGGGCGCCAGCATCAGCCAGCCGAGCAGCGCCAGGCACAGGCCGGCCCAGCCCCAGGCCCACCGCCGCGGCCAGGTCCTACTCTCGCACATAGAAGCGGGGCGCGAGCACAGCGATGTAGGGCAGGTTGCGGTAAAGCTGGTTGTAGTCCAGGCCATAGCCGAACACGAACCTGTCGGAGATGTCGAAGCCGATGTAGTCCATCGGCACCGCGACCTCACGGCGGCTGGGCTTGTTGAGCAACGTGCAGATGCGGAGCGAGGCCGGCTGCCGCGTGCGCAACATACGCGTCAAATAGTCCAACGTCCGGCCGGTGTCAACGATGTCCTCCACGATCAGCACGCTGCGCCCCTCGATCGGCTCATCCAGGTCCTTGAGAATGCGCACCACGCCCGAAGACTCCTGGCCCGACCCATAGGACGATATCGCCATGAAGTCAATGGCATGGGGAATGGTGATCTGCCGCATCAGATCGCTGAGGAACAGCGCGCTCCCCTTGAGCACCGCCAGCAGGAGCAGGTCCTGGCCCAGGTAGTCACGGCTGATCTCCGCGCCCAACTCCGCGATGCGCGCCTGGAGCGTATCCGAGGGGATCAGGATTTCGCTGATGTAGGATGGGTCAATCATGAGATACCTCTGGACGTGTCATACGGTTTCGACCTTCTCGCCGACGAAGCTCCCGTGCGCCTCGACGCGGCGCAGGTCATCCCACATACCGTGATCCAGGTAGTTGGCGATGGCGGCGAAAGCGCCGTGGAGACGCGAACAACGCAGACCGTGCCGGCGATCCAGCAGCCACTTGGCCTTGAGCCGCGGCTCGTTCAGGGCAATTGGCCGTTGCACGCGCACCTTGGGCGCGCAGAACAGATCAATGATCGAGTACAAGACATAGGGCGCGGCGCCCTGGGTCGCGTCGCAGAACAGCAGAAACGCACGCGGGGCCCAGGCCAGTAGCTTGCGCACCGCAACCTCGTCCACGACGAGCAGTTCGGGCTCCGGGAGACCAGCCAGGTCAGCCCACCGGACGCGATAGGGCTGGCGTTTCTCCTTCAGCTCCAGGGCCGCGCGCACGCGGCGGCCGCGCACCAGGCGAAACAGGTACAGGTCAGGCTCGTCGTGGCTGGTTGTGTTGTCCTGAAACTCCCACGCCAGGTCGCGCAAGGCCGTCTGCACGGCCGTCTCGAAGCCCCGGTCCGAGAGATCCTCCGTCCAGTACTCCGCCTGGCGTTCATAGACCGAAGGCATGATGGTTCACTCCAGCGGGCGACCGCGGAGGATCGCCCCTACTCACGCTGCGCGACACAGCAGCCCCTTCAGATACTCCCCTTCCGGGAAGCTGAGCAGGACCGGATGATCGGCCCCCTGGCTCAATCGGGCGATGATCTGCACATCTCGCCCCGCGTCCACGCTGGCGCCGAACACGATCTTCTGGAACAGATCGGCCGTGACCAGGCCAGAGCAGGAGAAGGTCGCGAGCAGGCCGTCAGGCGCCAATAGCCGCAGCCCCAACAGGTTGATGTCCTTGTAGCCGCGCGTGGCCCCGGTCAGCTCGGCCTTGGACCTGGCGAACTTGGGCGGGTCGAGAATCACCATGTCGAACACGCGGCCCTCATCACGGAAGCCGCGCAAGACCTGGAACACGTCGCCGGCCACCCCTTCGGCCTGACGGTCGGGGTCGAAGCGGTTGCAGCGCAGCGCGGCCTCCGCGCCGAGAAGGGCATCGTAGGAGCTGTCCACGTTTGTCACGTGCGTCGCGCCGCCGGCCAACGCATTAACGGCGAATGCGCCGGTGAAGCTGAAGGCGTTCAGCACGCGGCGACCCGCGGCAAGCTGGCCGACGATCCGCCGGTTCTCGCGCTGATCCAGGTAGAAGCCGGTCTTCTGGCCGCCGAGCAAATCCACGGGAAAGCGCAGCCCATTCTCGCGCAGTTCCAGGTCGGCGGGCGGACGTTCGCCCCAGGCCAAACCGCTGCGCAGAGGCAAGCCCTCCTGCCGGCGCACCGACGCGTCGGAGCGATCCACGATGCCGGCCGGCGTGCACAGCTCGGCCAACAGCCCCAGCAACAGCTCGCGGCGCGCCTCGACGCCCGCGGTCAGGAATTGAACCGCCAGCCAATCGCCGTAGCGATCCACGATCAGCCCAGGCGCGGCGTCGCTCTCCGCGTAGACCAGCCGGTAGGCGGTGGTGTCCGGGTCTGCGGCCAGCGCGGCCCGCCTGGCGGCCGCCGCGACCAGCCTGCGCCGCCAGAAGTCGACGTCGCACGGCTCCGGCTGTTCCCACGTCAGCAGCCGCACGACGATCTGCGAACGGGCATTGAAGTAGCCCCGCGCCAGCCACTCGCCGCTCGCGGCCGCCACATCCACCAGGTCGCCGGCTGCGGGCTGGCCGTCCACCGACGCGATCGCGCCGGAGAAAACCCACGGATGCCGCTGGCGCACGGGCTTCTCTTTGCCAGGGTGCAGAGTGACAACAGGCAGATTGCTGGACTTGGACATGGCAGCTCGCAAGTGAGATTCTAGCACAGTCCTGAGCTGGCCGCAAAAGGCTCTTCATGCTCCATCACAATTCGCGATGGGCAGGGTTGCCAACTTTCTGAACGTTGGCAACCCTGCCGAGTCTGCGCTAATAAGAAACGGGCCATGGCGCGGCTGCCACGGCCCGTTTGCAGCTACTCTCGGTGGACTTGGCTCACTCTTCCGGTTTGAGCGCAGGCATCGTCTCTGGAACAGATGGCGATTCCGAACTCACCTCAATAACCGGCGCGAATTCAGGCGCGTCGGGCGCTTCAGAGTCGGTGGATTCGATCGGGGCCGCAGTCGGCCAGGCGCCGTTGTACACCTCGAACTCATAGAAGGAGTAGTTGTTCATGCGCGGCGCTCTCGTGCGCATCAGCACGGCGACGTACCGCGCGGATCGCGAGCCGATCTGATAGCCGTAGACTCCGGCGCTGCTGATGGAATACCAGGAT
>VGOD01000115.1 GCA_016876015.1 Chloroflexota bacterium | reverse complement strand
CGCGTCCCAACAAGGTCAAGCGATGCGCTTTGTCTTTGGCCATGATTATACACTACTTTCGCCTATGGGTGTACATCGTCGCAACCTTGCAGACACCTCATCCCCCATCTTCCCCAGGCACTTCTTCTGAAACTGCGCGTCCCCCACCGCCAGCATCCTTCGGCAGACTCAGGACAGGCCCTCGTCCACTAGCAGGGTCCTTCAACGTTGCCCAGGACAGGTCTCCGGCTCCAGGTGGGCGGCCACCGCGAAGGCCAGCCGCACGTACGTGCCGCTGCTGTAGCGCTTCACCGGCGTGTCCAGGAACTTCTCGATCTCGGCGAAGGCCACGATCTCATCGAACTTGTGGTCAATCTCGGCTCGCTTCATCCCCAGGATCGCGCCGTTCAGGTAGATGTTCTCGCGGCCGGTCAGCTCGGGGTTGCTTTGCGAGCCGGCGCCCACCTCCAGCAGCGAGCCGACCCGGCCGTGGATCTCGGCCCGGCCGCTGGTCGGCTCCGTGATGCGGGAGAGGATCTTCAGCAGCGTGCTCCCTGCCCTCAGGTTATCAGTTTTCAGTTCACAGTTATCAGTGCCCAGTTTTCAGTTCACAGTTTTCAGTTCACAGTTATCAGTGCCCGGATGTGACTGACAACTGAAAACTGACGACTGAGAACTGCGACCTGACGACTGAGAACTGAAAACTGCCCCCAGCGCGTCGTGGCGTTGCTGCGCGCGGCCGATGTGGTAGCGCTTGGACAGGTTCTCGACGCGGATGGCGATGTCAGGCATGGGCAGATTAGCGATTCACGGCATTTGACAAGATATGACAGACGGCCTATAATTGGTTCAAACTGAGTCCGTAAGTCCTGGATCGGCTGCTCCGATGTAAGTCGGAGCTACTCCGTCTCCGAACGGTGAGAATCGGCTCCCAGGGAGGGCCAGTTTTTTGTTTTCTCGATGACATCCTCTACCACGACATGGCTGTATAGGATGTCGTAGCACGTCTCATCGCCGCGCTCGTACTTCTGAAAAAGGCTCCAGTCCCGAATCCCCTCCCCCATTCAGCCCTGCGCCCCACGAAACGCCCAGTGGCAAACCAATCCAAGCGCCGAAGGTCTCGATATGCCCAGCCGCCCGTCGGCTCGGTGATGCGGGAGAGGATCTTCAGCAGCGTGCTCCTTGCCCTGGGGTTATCAGTTTTCAGTGCCCAGTTTTCAGTGCCCAGAGGTGACTGACAACTGAAAACTGACAACCGACAACTATATCACATCCGCAAACGTCCGCTCCGTGCTGCGGAAAAAGATCAGCCCCGTCGCCAGCACCGCCAGCGTGATTGCAATTGATACCGCTGTTAGCGCGCTGACTCCTGACTCCTGTCCCCTGACCCCTGCCCCCTGCAACAACGCCCATCGAAACCCCTCCACCACTCCCGTCATCGGATTGAGCGCCAACAGGAAACGGTAGCGTTCGGGGATCAGCGTGGAGCCGTAGACCACCGGCGTCACGTACATCCAGATTTGGAGCAGAAAGGGGATCAGATAGTTCACGTCGCGGAAGCGCACATTGAGCGCAGCCAGCCAGAGGCCGAAGCCGAGCGCGGTGATGACCGCCAGCAGCAGAAAGAGCGGCAGCCACAGCACGTTGGCTGTCAGCGGCACGCGATAACCAACCAGCAAACCAACCAGCACGAGGAACCCGATGGCGAAATCCACCAGGGTCGAAAGCACGCCCGAAAGCGGAATGATGAGCCGCGGGAAGTAGACTTTGGTGATCAGATTCGCGCTGTTGATCAGGCTCGTGCCCACCCGGCTCACGCTGCCGGCAAAATACTGCCACGGCACCAGCGCGGCCAGCGCAAAGAGCGCATAAGGCGCGCCCTCCGATGGCACTTTCAGCAGCCCACCGAACAGCAGCGTGAAGACCACCGTGCTCAACAGCGGCTGCAGCACGATCCACGCCACGCCGAGCGCGGTCTGCTTGTAGCGCACCTTGATGTCGCGCCACGCCAGGAAGAAGAGCAGCTCCCGGTACTCCCACACCGCGCGCAACTGGAGCGAGGCCAGGCCGCGGGTGGGCTGGATGAGGACGGTCGGGTAGATTGGTAGATGGGTAGATTGGGCGTCGGTCATCAGGTGTCAGTTTTCAGTTTTCAGTTATCAGTTTTCAGTGGTCAGTCGGCGGATCGCCTGGGTGATGCGCTGTTGGTTAGCCGTCTCGCCGACCGCGCCGTACCACCATTCACGCAGGCGCAATTGCCCCTGTCCCGGATCTACGGAACGCCACAGCGCGACGGCACGAGTGGCATCGCCGGCGAGCGCAAAAACCTCGCCCAGCAGTTGGCGTGTGGCCCGCTGATCGGACGCACCGGCATATGCGGTTTCCAGGTGCGCCTGCGCCGCGGCGTAGGCCCCTTGCGACAGCTCGATCTGCCCCAAGCGACGGTTGGCCGCGGCGTTGGCGGGATCGAGCGCCAGCGCCGCCTCGTAGCGGGCGACCGCCAGGCCCAGATCCACCGGCGGCGGGCTGCCCGGCGCCTGCCGGCGCAGTGCGTCCTGGATGGGCCATTGCGGCCAACGATAAACCGACAACTCGGCGCGCGTCTGGAGCAACGCCCCCAGGTTGGCCTGAAACATCGCCCGCGTCCCCGGCAACAACGCCAGGAGTAAGGTTAAGGCTAAGATCGAAACCGCCACGGCTGCTGCTGCGCGCTCGCGTTCCTTTGCCCCGCTGTTCATACGCTCGTCCGCCCACGCGCGCGCCAACATCACAAACGGCACAAACAGCAACAGCACGCCCCGGCTGCCGTAAAACGCATCATCCACCAGCCCGTGCAACAAAATGACCCCTAGGGCCATGATTGCCGCCGCGCGCCACCGGCTGTCGCCCGCCGACGACTGACGACCGAAAACTGACAACTGAAAACTAACAACTAAGGCCCACCCCCACGCCGCCAGCCCGACCAGCCCTTGCTCGATCCACAGGTTCAGGAAAAGGTTATGGCTGTGGATCGTGTGCCCCACGTGGATCAGAAGCACATAGCTGGAATAAGCCATCTGAAAGCCCGCCAGCCCCAGCCCGGTGAACGGCGTGTCCAGAGCCAGATCGAGGCCCGTGCGCAATACCTCCAGCCGGCTGCCGGGGAACAGCGCCGGCCCGATCCAGAGCGCAATCGCCACGCAGAACGCGCCGGTTAGGATCAGCCCCGCGATCAGCGCCGGCCAGACGCCCCGCGGCCACCGCCGGCCCCACGCCTGCCACACCGCCCAGAGCGCCACAACCGCGGCCAGGGCGATCCAGGCGCCGCGCGAGGCGGACATCAGGAGGCCCACCAGCGCCAGGCCGATGAGCGGCCATCCGAGCTTCCGCCGGCCGATGGCAACGGCTTGCAACGGGAGCAGGGCGGCGATCAACCCGCCCGCCACGTTCGGGTGCAGGCGATGCCCCGGCAGATCAGGCTGCCAGGCAGCGAACCAGCGCCCCAACGGATCGAGCCACGGCAGCTTGCCCATCCGGATGGCCCAATCGTTCATCAACAGGAAGTAGGCCGCGATCAGCGCCGGCAGCAGCGCCAGCAGCAATCGTTGGGGTGGAATGCGCCAACCGGCAACCTGCATCTTCTCCGGCCCGCGCGCTAGGCTATCGTACAGCGCCAGCCCGCCCACGATGACCCAGAACTTGCCCCAACCGGCGGCCGGATCGTAGGCCAGCCCCGCCGCCAGCAGCGCCGACAGCAAAAAGAGCAACAGCGGCCCGTCGAACGGTGTGCGCCGCCAGGCGACCCGGCCCAATGTTAAAGTGCGCATCAACCGCCCCGCCGCGATCAGCAGCAAGGGCCACGGGCCTGACGCCGCCCAGACGTACCACAGGACGCACGCGGCAGCGGTGAGGGGGAGGTCGAGAGAGTGGATCAAGTGAGATGTACGATGTACGATGTACGATGTACGATGTACGATGTGAGACGTGAGAAGTTAGCGGCGAGAGCGGGCAGTGATGTTGGATTGCGCGATGATGGCGAGGAGTTCGCCGGCTTCGGTGCGCAGGCTGGCGGCTTCCTTCGGATTACCTAACGGCGTCTCCACGCACAGTTCGAGCCAATACTCGGTTTCGCCCGCTTCCTTCTCCACGATCTTCATCTTGTGGATGAAGTCGGCGCGCGATTCGGCGCGACCGGCCTCCCGGTAGTTAGCGCCCACAGAAGTGCTCGCCTTGACCAGTTGATAGGTGATGACATTACCCACTTGCGTCGCGGGCAACGTCGCCACAAAACGGACAACCCTCAGCGCAAAATCCTTCGTCCGCCGCTCCATCTCCGCCCGATCAGTCATCCCCCCTCCCTACATCGGACATCGTCCATCCCACATCGTCCATCCCACATCCTACCTGACAAACCGCGCCGTCTGCCACGCCACGCTCAGCGCGCTCTTGAACCCCTCCCACGAATTCATCCCCTTCAAGAACGTGAGCATCGGCCCGGGGCGCAGCGACCACTCGCGGGTGGCGCGGCGCTGCCAGTATTCCAGCCGCTCGGCGGGTAGGCCAGGATAGTCGAGCACGGTGGATTGATCCATGTCCACCTCCTCCCAGGCCGTGCCGGGCCGGAACCAGCCGTTTTGCACCACCTCGTAGAAGAAGGGGGTGCCGGGGTAGGGCGCGGCGATGTGGAAGAGGCAGATGTCGAGCGGCAGCGACTTGGCGTAGGCGATCGTCTGCTGGATCGTCGCCTCGGTCTCGCCGGGCAGGCCGATAATGAAGTAGCCCCAGTTGTGGATGCCGGCGGCCTTCGCCCAGCCGAGCGCCCGCGCCGCCTGCTCTTTGCGATAGCCTTTGCGCGCCCGCTTGAGGATCTCTTCGTTGGCGCTCTCGATGCCCCAGGAGATGTACCAGCAGCCCGCCCGGCCCATCAGTCGCAGCATCTCCTCGTCCACGTAATCCACCCGGCTGTTGCACGTCCACCGCACCCGCAGCCCGCTCTCGATGATGAGGCGACACAGCTCCACCACCTGGTCGCGCTTCACGGTGAACAGGTCCGCGTACATGTGTACGTGATGGACGCCCAGGCCGACCAGCAGCTTCAGCTCCTCCAGGATAAGCTGCGGCGACCGCAGGCGCACGCCGGTCTGGTATGAGACGTGCTTGATGCAGAACTTGCACCCCGCCGGGCAGCCGCGGCTGGTCACGATGAAGGTGAACGGCCCCCGGATCATCGGCATCCGTTGTTTGTCGAGCGGCAGCAGGTGGTGCAGCGGCATCGGCAGGTCGTCCAGGCTTGCGATGAACGGCCGATCGGGGTTGATGACGATTTCGTCCCCACGCCGCCAGGCCAGGCCGGTGATAGTTTTCAGTTTGCAGTTATCAGTTATCAGTACCGAGTCTGCTGACGACTGAGAACTGATAACTGACGACTGAGAACTGATAACTGACGACTGAGAACTGATAACTGACGACTGAGAACTGATAACTGAGAACTGACCACTGACAACTAACAACTCCCGCAGCGTCATCTCCGGTTCCCCACGCAGGATGAAGTCAAGAGCGGGGAAGGAGCGCATTGTCTCCCGCGTCCAGGGAGTCACGTGGGTGCCGAAGGCGATGGTTTTCGCGCCGAGCGCCTTCGCCAGGAAGACGCCGCGCATGTCGTTGCGCAACGTCGGCGCTGTAACCTGGGTCAGGTAGTACTTCGGCCGCTTCGCTTCCAACAGCCGCTCGAACGCAGGCCAACCCATGCGCGTGGCGATGCAGTCCACGATCTCGACGGTGTAGTCCGGCGCGAGCAGCGCGGCCATCTGCGCCAGGTCCACCTGCGGCCAGATCATGTTCTCGCGCGAGCGCCGGCCCACGCGATGCTGGCTGCGGATCCAGATACCGCCATCGGGCGCGGGCGGGTTGACCAGCAGGATGTCCACCGCGCCGGCCGGCCGCGTCGTGTGCGTGATCGCCTGCACCGCCGCGCCGGCATCGGGGAAGCGGGCCGCGGGCAGCGGCGGAAGGCGATGGGCGCCGAGGTTGGGGGAGAGGTTGGTTGTCAGTTGCCAGTTCTCAGTTTTCAGCTTTCAGTTTTCAGTTGTCAGCGGTTGGAGGGCTGAACGGTTTGGATCAGGGAGGCCAACATGCGTTTGCACTCCGTGACGTCGGCGTTGAGTTGGTGATACACGGGCATGGCAAGGAGACCCAGGTCGCGGGCGAGCAGTAGTTGATATTCAAGCTCACTGGCCGAGCCGAAGGCGATTTGCAGGAAATGGGCGAATTGGGGTTGACTGTCCCGCCCGCACCCCTCCGCGATGTTAGAAGGAACCGATACAGCAGCCCGTCGCATTTGGCTCGTCAGCCCATACAACTCTTCCTTCGGAAAGGAACCTGTCGCCTTGTACACCCCAAGCGCCACGGCATGAGCCTTCTGCCAAACTTTGAGTTGGTGGAAGTCTTGCATGGCCCCTCCCTTGAGTTTTCAGTCGTCAGTTATCAGTTTTCAGTGGTCAGCCCGACGGAAACTGAGAACTAACGACTGAGAACTGAGAACTGAAAACTGACTACTGAGAACTAACGACTGAGAACTGAGAACTGAAAACTGACTACTGAAAACTGACTACTGAGAACTAACGATTGAGAACTAACGACTGAGAACTGCCAACTGACAACTGAGAACTGATCACCGCTTCCCGCCGACTCAACTCCTCCAGCACCCGCATGATAAACCAGCCGATGACGAGCTGTATGCCGACGATGGCGCTCATGGCCGCGCCGAGCTGCCAGAGCCAGAGGCGAGTGAGGGGCCAGCCTTGCAGGCTCAGGGTCAGGCTGACGATTGCCAGGGCGCCGCCCACGGCCAGCGCCAGCAAGCCCAGCCACCAGAAGTGGCGGTCGAGCGGCGGTTGAAAGAGCGGCCGGCCGAAGAGTCCCTGGCGGATCGGCCGTTTGTAGAAGATCGCCACCAGGTAGTTGAACATCACTCCCAGCAGAAAGAGGTTGACGCCGGCCACACCCAGCACCGCAGCCATGAACAGGGCGAAGACGCCCCATGCCGATAACGCCGTGATTCCCTGGACGCGCTGCGCCACGATCCAGAGCACTACCGCGGCTGTCAACGCCAGACACGTCAGGCCGATCAGCCCCAGCAGCCGCACCGGGTTGTAGGTGAGCGCGGTCCACACGATGGACTGAGCGAAGCGCACCCCGTCGCGTACCACGTTGAGCTTCGAGCGACCCGCGCGCTCGCTGTAGGGGATGGGGACTTCGATCATACGCAGCTCTTCGTGCAGCGCGCGCGTGCTCATCACCGGGGTCAGGTTCAGGCCGTCGGGCAGCGGGTAGATGCGGTCCAAAATCGCCTTCTTGAAGACACGCATCCCGCTGGCCGAATCGCTGATCCGTTGCGCGCTCACCAGGCTGACCAGGTTGGCGAAAAGGAAGTTGCCCACCCGCCGCACCAGGGGCATCTCGCTGGTCGCGCCGGCCATGCGCGAGCCGATCACGATGTCAGCGTCCTGCGCCAGCGCAGCGCGGCACAACTCCGGGAAGGACTCCGGCGGGTAGGTGCCGTCCGCGTCCAGGAAGCCGATCCACTCCCCTTGGGCGGCCGCGAAGCCGGTCTTGAGCGCCGCGCCATAGCCGCCGTTCGTCCGGTGGCGGATCAGCCGGACGTCCGGCATCGCCGCGACCAGTTCGGCGGTGCGGTCGCGCGAGCCGTCATCCACCACGATCAGCTCCATCCCCTCGACGCCGCACTCAGCCAGGCGAGGTCGAACAGCCAGCGCGCGCTGGATCACGGCCTGAATGCCGTCTTCTTCATTGTAGGCTGGAATGACGATGGAAAGGGTAGTCATGCTTCACGGGGTGCGATAGTGGATCCGCCGGCCATGGCCGCGTGTGCCGCGCGACCACCGATGGACGATCTTCGGGATTGGTGCGCCATCCTGCAGCGCAACCGGCCGGTTGACCTGACGCAGAAAGCTGAGCAGCGCCTGACCGCGTACGTCCGCAGGGGCAGATGGCCCCAGGCCAACGGACAGCCCGGCCAAAGGCCCCGCCGCGTCCAGTTCATCCACAGACTCCGATCCTGATGGCTTGCCCGATGCCGCCTGGCGCAACTGTTCCTGAATCAAACCGATCATCTGCTCTGGCACCACGACCGGTTGACCGTCGAACGCCACCATCTCACCCAGCCCGGCGAGATAGCGAATGTCGCTGTTGTTCGCGGCCGTCAGGTCACAGCAGACGAACAGATAGCGCGGAAACAGCAGCTCGTGACACCGCGCGCCGCAGGGCTGCCAGAGGGGAAGATAGGTCGTCAGGCCGCGCGCGGTGAACGCTTCGTCGGCCAGAAACTCGCAATGTGGCTTGGTATAGAACGCGTACCAGGTTTCCATCAGAGGATACGCTATAGATATTCAGGCCATGTTTTGGGTAGTGCAATCCCCCAGCCTAAACGCAGGGGCCTGGAAGCCGCCTTAAGCTGCGACGTTCAGGTTGCAGTATTTCATAGCCCCCAAATCTTCGTCTGACGCACTATAGAAATACATGCTCCCCCCGCTGCTCAGGCCGATTTCCGTCCGAGCCGCCCCCGATTTCCCGCAGCACGCGAGCCGGCACGCCGCCGACCACGGTATGCGGAGGTACATCCTGGGTAACGACTGCGCCTGCTGCGATCACCGCGCCCCGCCCCACGCGCACGTCGTCGGTGATGATCGCGCCGGCGCCGATCCAAACGTCGTCCTCGATCACAATTCCTTCAGCGGTGATCCCCTGTTCGCTCATGGGCCGGGTCGGATCATCGAAGACGTGGTTCACAGCCAGGATCTGCACCAGCGGCGCGGTGTAGACACGGTCGCCGATCGTGATGCCGCCCTGACCGCGCAGCACGTTCAGCTCGCCGATCAGGCTATCGCGGCCGATGCGGATGAAGGCGTGGGGCAGGTTGCGAAAGTTGTAGACGTGCAGCACCGCGCCGTGCATGATGAAGGTATGGTCGCCGATGATGATGCCCTGGGGGCAGGCGTGCAGGTAAACGCCCTGATCCAGGTAAACGCCGCGGCCCAGGCGAATGTTGTCGGCAAAACGCAAGCGGACGCCATTCTCGATGGCGGCCACGCCGTCCATCCGCATGATCAGCCGATAGAGCACGGCGCGCAGACCGATGCCGACAATGGTCGGCGCCCAGCCGGCCAACGCAAAGCACGTCTGTTCGAGGAGATAGCGTCCGCGGCTGCTGGCCTGGCGGTGGAGATAGAGTCGTAGCCCTTGTGAGATGGAAACCTGGCTCATGCACGTGCCCTGGACGATTGCATCCAGTCGAGGACAAGGCGCTGCCCCACCGCCGGGTAGAGAATCGGCAGTCGGGCGATCCAACTTTTGGCTCGCGGCGGAGCTAAGCAGCTACGACGCCCGCGACAAATGGTGTAGGGCCAATGATCAATCCGCCCTACGTCTTCACCAGAGCGAAGTCATTGTGCAGACCTGCCGTCTGGCAAACCACCCCGGTCTGCCCTACCTGATCGGCTCGAACTGATAGCCGGCGCCGCGGATCGTGCGGATCAGCCGCGGCTGATTCGGGTCGGCTTCCAGTTTGCTGCGCAGCCGGTTGATGCAGTGCACGATGGCGCCGCGCATGACTTTCTCATCCTCTTGCGCGCCCAATCCTGCGGCAGCCAATTCCCGCGCCGAAAGCGGCTGGCCCGGCCGCGCCATCAGCGCAGCCAGCACGTCTACTTCACCTTGGGTCAGCTTGCACGTGCGCGGGTTGTCTCCCGCTACCACGACCGTCTGCTCTTGCCGATCCAGCAGCAGGGGCGGCACGTGCAGCATTGGCGCTGGCGGTGCGGTTCGGACGACGCGAGGCCGGCGATCGATCCCTTGGAGTGCGTCGATGGCCTCGTCGAGGATGCGCAGCGCGACCCGCTCTTGCAGCCGCCGGGCCTGTCCCCGCAAAGCCGTCACCACGGCCTCGGTGATCTGTTCAATCGCGGCGGGCTTGAGGAGGAAATCCACGGCATGGTACTTCACCGCCGCGATGGCATCGTCGAGCTCGGCCTGGCCGGTGAGCACGATGACGAGCAGGCCGGGGCACACCTGCGCCGCGCGCGCCATCACCTCGACGCCGGACATGTCGGGCAGAGCCAGGTCTAGCACCATCACGTCGCGCGGCCAGCTTTGCAGCGCGGTCAACGCCTCATGGCCGGTGCTGGCGGCTGCCACGTCATAGCCCAGGCTGGTCAGCGCCCGCGTCAAAGCGCCCGTGATGAGGGCTTCATCGTCTACCACCAGGATGCGCGCGTGAGGGGGGGCCTTGGTCTGGGCGACGGAACTCATAACAGTAATTATAGCGCGCAAATTCGACCGCGACATTTTAACTATGTTCCAGTTTTGCCAGAGTTTTATTCCAAACATTCATTGCCGTCGCTGCATCATCGGGATCGTGACAATCGCGGCGGGCAAGGCGGTTGGAACGGGTTTGAGGCGCATCGCGCCGTCGGGCTGCTATCTGTGCATAAACAGATGGTTCTGTGTATGAGAGAGCAGCCCGAGGCAGATTTCTTACAGCGTGAGGGGGTCTTTTTGACCTGGAATTTCCAAATGGGGAGCTATGGAGGAGTTCAGTGGCGGAAATTCCGGTGTTGGTAGAACGGCGCTCCTGTCGCCGCTCAATCAGCCGGCGAAGAAGTAGCCAACGCCACGCGCCGTACGAATCAGGCGCGGCTGCTGAGGCGTCGCCTCGATCTTGCGACGCAAGCGGAAGATCAGCGGTCGAATCAGATTCTCGGCTGCGTATTGATCCATCTCCTGATCGAATACGTGAAGGGCTAACCGGCGGCAGGATACCACCTGGCCGGGCCGGGCAAGCAGAAACGCCAGGATCGCGGTCTCTGTGTCGGTCAACTCCACCGACCGCACGTTGTCGCCATCCGTCAGATACACTCGCTGCCAGGCGACGTGTAGAGCGACAGGACCAGCCTGCAGAAGCGACTCCATCTGAAGCGGTTCAGACTGTGCGGCCGGCGCGCCGCGCAGGACTTCGGCGGTGCGCGCCAGTGTTTCTAACACACTCAGCCGCTGCGCACGGGCCTCGCGCGCTTGCAGGGCCCGTCCGACGGCCGAGAGGATATCGTCGAGGCTGGCCGGCTTGCGGAGATAGTCCGCCGCCTCGGTCTGCACGGCCACGACCGCGCTGGCAAGATCGGCATGGCCGGTCAAAACGATGATCGGCAATTCCGGGCAGATGACGTGGGCGCGGCGCATGACCGCGAGACCATCCACCTCCGGCATCCGCAAATCCAGCAGCATCAGGTCGCAGGCTTCCTCCGCCAGCTTGACCAACGCCTCTGCGCCGTCTTCTGCCACAGCCACGCGATAACCGGAGAGCTGGAGGGCTCGCGCCAGGCTCGTCCGGATCTGCGCCTCATCATCCACGATCAGAATGCGCGGGGATAAGGTTGGAGCAACAGGCTCATTGAGATTTCTCTGGTTTGTCATACGCCGCCGGTAAAGAGAGATCGAAGACGACGCCTTGGTCGTCCGCCAGATTGCGCACGCTCAAGGCGCCGCCGTATTTCCGCAGGATATTGTAACACACCCACAGTCCAAGGCCGCTGCCATAGGACTTGGTTGTGTAGAACGGCTCCAGGACGTGCGGCAAGACGTCGGGTGGGATGGCCGGACCGTTGTTACAGAAGGAAAGGATCAGCGCGGCTCCGCTTGATTGGGTCGTGATTTGCAGATGACCGTTGGCCTGGCCCTGTAGCGCCTCGATGGCGTTGACCACCAGGTTCAGACAGACCTGCATCAGTTGATCCGAGGGGATCAACGCGCGCGCCGGCCGGGCCAGATCGGCGTCAACCTGGATGCCACCTTGACGCAGCCGCTGGCTGACAAAGGCAAACACACGCTGGATGACGTCGGCCACATCGGCCGGTTCACTTACCGGCGTCGCGGGCGCGCGCGGCGGCCCAGGTCGCGTCAACGCGAGCGCGTCAGCGACCTGACGGCTGAGTCGCTGCATCTGTTGGCGTATGATTTGCAAATACTCGCGCTTTTCCGCGTCGCTCATCGGGAAATCCAGCAGCAGGTCGAGGTGGCTCTGCACGATCTGCAACGGATTATTGGCCGAGAGACAAAACGCGATCTGCTGCGCTTCATCGGGCGCGGCGGGCGGCGTCTGCGCGTAGCAGCGGTGGGCTGAATCGGGTTGGGTGCGGGCCAGCGTGCGGTCGCTCGCGAGACCCAGATGGGGGCAGGTGGCGGGTGTGGTCAAGGTCAAGGTTGAGGTTGAGGTTGAGAGTCGAGTTGCGCGACGAACGCGGCGTGCTCCGGCGAGGCCAGTCCTTGCTGCAACGTCGCCAGAACAGTCGCCAGGTCGCCGGCCCAGAAAGCGGCTACGTCGAGCCAGAGGCCGGGGAAGACTTCACTGTGCAAGATGCCCGCCGCGTCTGGCAAGAGCGGCTCGTAGACCCCTTCGCGCAGAGCGAACCAGGTCGCCTCCTGCTCGTAGACCTGCAGCGCCAGGTACTCCTGCACCCCGCTGCGCTGATAGACGCGGCGTTTGTCGTGCAGGTCGTAGGCCGCGCTGCTGGCCGCGATCTCCACGATCAGCTCCGGCGGCCCGGCCAGGTAGTCGTCGGCCGTGACCTGTGAGCGTCCCCCTTGCCGCGCTTCCAGACGCAATAGGGTATCGGGCTGCACTTCGCTATCGTAGTCCAGCCGGAGCGTAACATTCGTGCCACCCAGTACACCGGGCGTCATGGCGCGATAGAGGCTAAGCCAACCGACAATGTCATTATGAGGACGTCCGTGGCTCTCAAAACGCGTGGGCGACGGCATATACACGACTCCTTCGATGAGCTCGGCTTTCTTGATTTCTGGGTGGGCCAGGTAGCGCCGCTCGAACTCGGCGCGCGTCAGGCGGTCACCAGCCGTGAGCGGGGGCGGGCCGGACGAGCGCGCCGGCGCACGGGGGACGCGCTTCGGGAACGGGTATGGTAAAGGCCCGGACGGAGTCATCGTCGGGACTTGTAAAGTGCTGCTCATGGCAACTGCCTCCAGATCAGACCAAGGTCAAGGCTAAGGTCAAGGTTGAGGTCGAGGTTAAGGTTGAGGGTCAAGGTGCGCGACGAAGGCGGCGTGTTCCAGGGAAGCCAGCCCTCGTTGCAGTGTTGCCAGGACTCCTGCCAGATCGCCGGCCCAGAAAGCGGCTACGTCGAGCCAGAGGCCGGGGAAGACTTCACTGTGCAAGATGCCCGCCGCGTCTGGCAGGAGCGGCTCGTAGACCCCTTCGCGCAGGGCGAACCAGGTCGCCTCCTGCTCGTAGACCTGCAGCGCCAGGTACTCCTGCACCCCGCTGCGCTGATAGACGCGACGCTTGTCGTGCAGGTCGTAGGCCGCGCTGCTGGCCGCGATCTCCACGATCAGCTCCGGCGGCCCGACCAGGTAGTCGTCGGCCGTGACCTGCGAGCGCCCCCCCAGGCGCGATTCCAGGCGAAGCAGCGCATCGGGCTGCACTTCGTTCTCGAAATCGAGCCGGACGGTCGCGTTGTCGCCGCCGGCTGTTCCCGAAGTAGCCGCCTCGTACATGCCCAACCAGGTGGCAATATGGCGATGAGGACGACTATGCCTATCAAACCGCGTGGGGGATGGCATGTGAACGACTCCTTCGATGAGTTCGGCTCGTTTGATCTCCGGGTGCGCCAGGTAGCGCCGCTCGAACTCGGCGCGCGTCAGGCGGTCGCCGGCGGTCAATGGCGGCGGGCCGGACGAGCGCGCCGGCGCACGGGGGACGCGCTTCGGAAACGGGTACGACAAGGGCCCGGCCGAAGCCACCGTTTGGACTCGTGGCGTGCTGCTCATGTCAACTGCCTCCAGATCGGGCTGAGGTCAAGGTTAAGGCTAAGGTTAAGGCTAAGACGTGGCTGGATCATAACACGATTTCGGCGGATTGGCAACCGAGTCAGAGAACGTTCGCTCTCCGCCCAGCAGCCGTTCGTATACCGCGTCAACCTGCCGATACACGACCTGCCAACTGTAAAACGTCGAGAATCCTGACGCGCATCCCGCCGCCCGCGTGCAATGATGGGCGCGCACCTTGGGGCCGGCGTCCAGCGGATAGGGAAGCGCCTGGGTCAGAAAGAGCACGCAAGCCAGGGCGCGGCCTCCCGTGGGATCGTCATTGGCCGGCCATGAACAGCATCGTCGGGAAGGTCTGCAGGAAGATGAGCAGATCGAGCGCGAAGCCGGCGTGCTTGACGTAGTAGAGATCGTACTCCAGCTTGATGCGCGCATCTTCCACCGAATTGCCGTAGCGATAGCGAATTTGCGCCCAGCCGGTGATGCCGGGGCGAACCGCGTGGCGAGCGCGATAGATGGGCAGGGCTGCGGAGATTTCACCGACGAATTGGGGCCGTTCGGGCCGCGGGCCGATGATGCTCATCGCGCCGGCCAGGACGTTGATGCACTGTGGCAGCTCGTCAATCCGCATCCGGCGCAGCCATCGGCCCACCGCGGTAACGCGCGCGTCGTGATCGGCGGCCCAGACTGCGCCGGTCGCCTCTTCCGCATCAGGCGTCATGGTGCGCAGCTTGATCAGGGTGAAAGGACAGCCGCCGCGCCCCACGCGCTGTTGGCGGTAGAAGAGGGGCCCAGGTGACGTGAACCGGTTCGCCAGCGCGATGAAGGGGAGCAGGACCAGCATGACCGCCAGCCCGACGAGACTGAGACCGATGTCGGCCAACCGTTTGCTCGCCACGTAGAGCCGCTGGAGCGGCGCGTCGTCGCCATTGGTGATCAGGTTCAGATCGCGCTCGGCATAGGCGACGGGCAGCCGGCTGGTGAGCCGTTCATACGCAACCGTCAGCGGCGTCACGCGTATGCCGATCTCGCGGCAGTCGAGCAACGCCTCGTGCAGCCCCGGCTGCAAAGCCACGCTCTCGGCCACGAGCACTTCATCTGCGCCGGTGGAGCGCGCCAGGCGCACCAGGGCATGAGCCGGGTCGAGGGTGTGCGCATCTGGACCGGGGAGCTGCTCGAGGGCAGCGACAACCTGGTAGCCGGTGCCGCGCAGTGGATTGGCGCGCTCGACCCCGCCCGCGGCCTGCAGCTCGGCCACCAACTGCTGCGTGGCTGCATCCTGCCCCACCACCAGCACGCGACGCCGAAAGCTGGGTTGGAAGAAAAACCGCGCATAGATGGCGCGCCAGGCCAGGATCACCAGGATGATGAAGAGGGTCAATCCCACGTAGAGGAGCCGGCGACCCGGCGGCGGGGTGAGCCACGGGATGAACTGGTAGATCAGCCCGGTGAGCAGCGCAGCCAAACCGCCATTGAAAAGACCGGCGGTGACGCTGGCGGCCCGCTGCGGGTTGTAGAGGTCCAGGGTAAAGGCGAAGGCCAGCCAGACGACGGAGAGTGTGATGAACCACTTGCCGTAGGCCAGCAACGTCTCGGCATGGACGACAAAGTCGAGCCAGAGGACTGCGGCCAGGATCAACGCGGCGTTGACCAGCAGCAGGTCGCCCAGGATCAGCAAGCCGCGACGCTCGGCCAGGGTCAGGTTGGCTCCTGGACGTCGCGGCACAGTGCGCTCAGTCCGGCGGGCTGACCAATTGCCGGTAAGGAGGATGTCGGTTGTTTCGGGGGTCATGGTGAGTCTCCTGGTAAAACCAAACAGCTACCGTTGCTAACGGGCCAGGGCCGCGTACATGCGATGCAGGATCGCTTCTTCGGCCGTGCGGCGAGCATCGTACCAGGCGCGACCTGCACTTCCCAGGCGGGCCAGTCGCGGCAGATCGGTCAGCGCCTCGGCCAGGCAGCGAGCCAGCGAGGGCGGGTGCTCCGGCTCGACCACCCACCCGGTCTCGCCGTCCTCCACGTATTCGTCCAGCGCGCCCGATGGCGCCGCGATGACAGGCTTGCGGAAGAAGTAGGCCGCCGGAATGAGCGCAGACTGAGTGGCGCCCAGGTAGGGCAGGACGAGCAGCCCGCACCGCTGAAAGAGCTGCAGCGCTTCATCGTCGCCGATCAGATGGTTGCGCACCTCGACCCCCGCGGGCAGCGGCCCGGCCCACAGGCGACTCAGGTCGCCCGGCCCGGCCAGGATGAGCCGCGGCGCGCGCGCGCGATGCCCCATCATGGCCCAGGCTGTCAGAAGATGATCCACGCCTTTGTAGCGTTCGAGCCGGCCGAAGAAGAGCGCCGTCGGCTCGTACGTCGCCTCTTGGGCCAGGTGCTCCACCTGTCCCAGCCAGGTGTGACCGAGGAAGAGATGAAGCAGCGGTGTGCAGGTGATCCGTTTCGCCGATACCCCCGCGGCCTGTAACCGGTCGCGATAGACCGCGCCATGGACCAGCAAATGATCGGCCAGGCGCTCCACCTGGCGGTTCCACACTCGCAACAGCGGCCCGTAGATCGTGCCCGGATGCGGGTCGAGATCGTGCAGCGTGTGCACTGCCGACGCGCTCGCCCTGCGCAACCGGGCCAGGACATAAAGATTCCACAGATGGGGGCCGGTGAAGTGGACGGTGGTCGGTAGGCAGTTGTCAGTTGTCAGTGAGTAGTTGTCAGTTGTCAGTGAGTAGTTTTCAGTTGTCAGTGAGTAGTTTTCAGTTGTCAGTGGGTAGTTTTCAGTTGTCAGTGGGTAGTTGTCAGTGGAATGCGAAGGAGTGGGAATGGATATACCGCCTGAACCTTGCTCCCTGCCCCCTGCCCCTTGCTCCCTGGCTCCTGACTCCTGGCGGCCAACTGCTGACAACTGACAACTGACCACTGCCAACACCGTCGCGGCGGCGCGGCGGAGCGATGCCATGTCAAGACCCTCGACCGAGAAGCCGGTCGTGCGGCTGCAGATGGGCGTATGGACGGCGATCGCGGGCAGATAACGATGGGCCGGATAGCCCGCCGTGGTTACCAGGTGAACTTCGTGGCCGGCCTGGGCCATCCGGTTCGCCAGATCCGCGGTGTATTGGTGCATGCCGAAGGTAGGCGAAAGCAGGACGTAGACGATACGCATAGATCGAGGTTGAGGCTAAGGTTGAGGCTAAGGCTAAGGTTGAGGCTAAGGCTGGGGCTGGGGCTGAGAGAGTCTTGGCCTCAACCTCGACCTCAGCCGCAAGTCCTCGATCCCTACCGCGGCGAAGAACAGCAGCACGGCGTCCATGGGCAGGCGGTAGCGCACGTTGGCCCAGGAGGCCAGGTGCACCGCGGTACGGGACGCGGACTACGCGGACAGCGCGGAGAACGCGGACAAAACCGAAAAATAGGCACAGAACTAACCAGAACGCGGCCGGCTGATTCGCGGCCACGCCAGGCCGCCAGTCGGCGGCGAACGAGAAACCGTGACCGGTCGCCACGCGCTGCGCCAGCGCGTCGTAGGAGATCTGGTCGGTGGCGCCGCCGCGGGTCTCGGTAATGGCGTTGCCCAGGTAGAGGGCAACGGCAACGCGCAGAAGCACGGCGATCAACAGGATGATGGACAGCCAGCGGCGGTCAGGTTGGGTCGAACGGTATTTCTCAGGCAATCGGGGCAAGGCTACAGGCGATTTCGCCAAAGAGGCGCATCAACGCTCCGGCGTGACCACCGTCTCTCACGCGTCGCGCCGAGGGCCGGCACGGCGGCCATCAGCCGATGATCGAGGCGCGCCAGCCAGACGGACGCGCGGCGCAGAATCGGCGACCTCATTATGTCTGCGTGGCGTACAGGAGTCCATCAATTTCGCGCAGCACTTCGCTCAGATCAGGCGGTCGGGCAGCAGT
>VGOD01000114.1 GCA_016876015.1 Chloroflexota bacterium | reverse complement strand
CGGCTCTGCTCGGCTCCGTGTCCTGCGACCGGGAAATACTCTACCGCAAGATGGTGGCGCTGTCAAAGAGCCGTTTCGCTCCTGGTCCGGAGGCGGGATTGTCTACAGCTTCCATCGATCCGCCGGCGACGCGCCCTTCTGCTGCCGTTCCAGGTCTACCTCCGCCTGTTTGGCGTAGATGCGCACCGTGTCCATCCGCTCGTGGCCGAGCAGGTCTTGCAGCGCCAGCAGGTTGCCGCCGTTGCGCAGGAAGTTGACGGCGAAGGTGTGGCGGAACCGGTGAGCCCCGGCATCGGGCACGCCGGCGCGCGTGCCGATGCGGAAGATCAGCAGCCGCAGGCCGGTGCGCTGCATGGCTGTGCCCTCGCGCGTGGCGAAGAGGGGATCGTCCTGTTTGGCGCTCCGTCGTGTCGCCAGGTAGCGCCACAACCCCTGCCTGGCGGCAGCGCCGAGGAAGACGACCCGCTTCTTGTCCCCCTTGCCGTGGTGGATGATGAGTTGACCCCGCTTCGGCTCGTAGTCGCGCAGCTTCAGCGCAGTGAGCTCGCTGGCGCGGATGCCGGTGTCCAGGAGCACCAGGATGAGCGCCCGATCGCGCAGCGCGGATGGCCGCTTGACCTCCATGCGCTGACCGTGCGCTCTATCCCAACCGGCGCCCTTGTCGCAGGCCGCCAGCAGTTCGCGGACCTCGGCCTCGGTATAGGCGGCCGACTGCCGCCGCCGCGGGCGGGGCCGGCTGACCTTGTCGCGGATGATGTGGGGCAGCCCCAGGTCGCGTTCGATCCAGGTCCAGAGGGACGAGAGGGCGATCCAGTGGTTGAGGATCGTCTTCTGGCCCAATTCGAGGTCATCGCGCAGGTGGTTGAGGAAGCGGTTGATGTCCTCGCTTGTGATATCCTTGAGTTCGCGCGTTTTGCCGACGAACTCGGTCAAACGCTTGAAGGTGAGCGTGTAGTCGTTGATCGTGTTGGCGCTAAAGTCGCGGCGTTTTGCCAGCCAGTAGCCTTCTATGGCATAATCCAGTTGCATGATGGGCCTCCTGTAGGGCGCTGGGCGGGGATGGCTTAGTGCCATCCGTGCTGACCGTGCGATCTACGCTCCGTGAATACTAAGGCAGAGGGGGGTGCGCGGCTGGAGTGCCGCCTGACGATAAAGTGCACCTGCCTTAGATAGCACGGAAGCCCACGGATAGCTATCCGTGGGCTCCGACGTGCGCCTGATGATAATGTTGGATGGGCGAGAAAGGACTCGAACCTTCGACCTCACGGATGTGAACCGTGCGCTCTAACCAGCTGAGCTACTCGCCCGCAGGGTGGTGTTATTATAGCAGCAGCCGGCGGAATGCGCAAACTGACGATCATGCCATTGTGGGCCGGCTGTGACGCATGTCAGTCGGCAACGGGGAATCCAGGATGAATCAACGCAGCTATGCCATCGCTTTCTTTGTGGTGCTTCTGGCCACTTGCGCGGCCGCGGCCGCCGGCGCCTGGTTCCTGTGGGGCCGCTTCGGTCAGCAGTTCCGACCGCGCACGGTCTGGACCCCGGCCGATCAAGCGACTTCCACGGCGGCCGCGCAGGCCGCCGGGCCTACAACCCCTGCCGCGGTCAGGTCGCCAAACGCCACGCCCGCTCCCCCTCAGCGGTTCACGCCTGCCCTGACCCCTTTCTTCTCGCCCACGCCCTCCGCACCCGCAAGATCGCCAACCGCCGCGCCGGCCTCTCCCACTGCGATCGTCTCCCCAGCCGAGACGGACCTGCCCACCGGGTCCGCCACGCCCACCGCGACCTCGCCGGTCCCAACCGCGGCCTATTCTTTTGCGCTGGCGCGGCCCGTGCGCGATTCAGCCGGCGATTGCCCAGGCGCGTATATCTTGGGTGTGGTGACCGATCAGGCCGGCAGTGGGCTGGCCAATGTCCGCCTCTGGCTAGTGGATGAATACGGCAACCAGGATACCAAGACCACCAAATCGGCCTCCGGCGAGGTCGGCCGCTATGATTTTCCTCTCTTCGGCCCGCCGCGGCGGTTCTATCTCACCGTGGTGGACGCCAGCGGGCATCCGATCAGCCCGCGCGTCGAGGTGCTCCACGGCCTCGGCGCCAGCGTCCAGGCATCCTGCCATTGGGTTGACTGGCAGCGACGCTGAGCGCGATCACCTGGGATTGGGATCGTATTTGCACCTCTGGCCAGCCAGCCCGTTGATGTAGATGCACAACTCGACATAAGCCGGACGCAAGAAGAGGTCTGGATAGCCGGGGCCGATGATTGACCACCAGTACTGCTCGTCGTTCTTGGTCCACTTCACATCGGGCAGATAGATCACGCTCATTAGAGCGATCCACGGTCGCCAGTTCTGCGCGGCCCACTGATAGGCGCGCACCAGGTACTTCCCCTTGAGCGCCTCGTCAATGCCGGCGTTGGCCCCGTGCCAGGCATATTCCGGGTGGACCGAGTCGGTGGTCCAACCGAACTCCAACACCACCACGCGTTTGCCCTGGTCGCCGTAGCGTTCCATGATGCCTCGCACGTCCTCGATGTGTCGGAACGCGAAGAAACGCTCGCCGCCGTACTTGGGTTTGTTGGCTGCAGCTTCGGCCGGGCTGAGCTCTGGCGGCGCGGCATACCCCGCGCCGTGCACGCCCAGCATGTCGAAGTAGCCCTGGCTTACCCCGCCCATGGCCTGGTAGAGCAAATCATAGAACTTCATATCAGGCATGGCAATCTCATTGTCGGTGCCGGTGGGCGCCATGCCCGCGGTGACCACGAGGGCGTTGGGGTCAATGCCCTTGATCGCGCTGTAGGACATCTTCAACATGCGCGCATATCCGGCAGGGTCCGGCCGCTTGCCGCCCCATTCGCGCGCCAGGTTCGGCTCATTCCAGACCTGGTAGGCCTGAATGCGGCCCCGATAGCGGCTTGCCACGGCCGCCAGGAAGTCGGCGAAGTGGCCGGCGTTCTCCGGCGGCTTGCCAGCCCAGAACGGCCGATCGGGGTCCTGGCTGACGCGCACGATGAGCTTCAGGCCGTGCTTCTGCACCTGGTCAACGATCCGATCAGAGTAGCTCCAGTCGTAGCGCCCTTTGCCCGCGGCCTCGATGTCTTGCCACGAGAACCACTGTTTGACCCAGGTGAACCCTGCCTCTTTGGCGAGCTGCAGATCGCGCTCGGCCACCTCTGGCCGCCACCACAGGAAGACCTGCACGCCAAAATCGGGCGACGACATCAGCGCGTTGGCGTCCACCACCGGCGTCGGCGCGGGCGGACGCGGGGTCTGCGTGGGCGTGAGGGTGGGCGGTGCAGTGGGCGCACGCGTGACGGTGTTGAAGGAAACCGGGGTGTTGGTGGCCGCAGGTCGGCTGGCGGTCGCGGTGGGCGGGTTGGCCGCGATCACCGCGGTCGTCGCCGTCTGCGTGGGCGCGACAGTATCGCTGACCGCCGGCCGCGGGGTCTTGGTCGGCGTCGGCGTCGGCTCGGGCAAGGATGGCGCGCACGAGCCCAGCAGCGGCCCCAACGCAAGCGCCAGGCCGATCAGCAGCCAGGGGAGCCGAGACGTGAATGTTCGATGTGACATGCTATGTTTCTCCGGGTTGGGCGCGTCAAGAAACAAGTACCGAACTGGCTGGGTCGGAGACCGGCCAGAGCGGGAAGTTATTCTTTGACAGGCGCTTGGCGTCTGCAGAGCCGAAAGCCGATGGCGGACGGGCTGGCTGTCGCTGGGGCGCAGCGCCGCCTCACCGGCTGATCGGCACGCCCTCGGTCGCGGCGCTGACCTTCACCCACTCGGCCGACAGCCAGACAGACTGGCCTTTGGCGCAGCAGACTTGCCACCAACCACTCGGGGGCCCGCCTGGGACATTGTCCGCGCTGCGGGCCGTGATGGTGTAGGTCTCACCGGCGTAGGCCAGCCCGATGGAACTGTACTGCACGCCCGGACCAGTGCGCAGATAAAGCGTATCAGCCATGACTACCGCGCTGGGAGGCGCGGCGGTCGGCGATGGCGTCGGTCGGGGAGTCGGCCAGGCGGTCGCGGTCGCCGCGGCGGTGGGCCTTGGGGCCGTGGCGCTGGCCGTGCTCGTAGCAGCCGGCGGCGCCGTCCGCGTGGGCGAGGCCTCCACCTTCAGCGTCGCGGTTGCCTTGGGCGTCGTCGCGACCGGTGTCACACCGGCTGCTCCGGCCTGAACGGGAACCGCAGTAGGTCGCGGGGTGATCGTCGCCCTCTTCACGGTTGGCGTGACCGGCGGCGGGGTCCACGGGGCCGGCGCCCCGGTGAGCGCACCGCCGGTGCTGAACGCGATCAACACCCCGGCCAGGCCGGAGAGCAATACCATGCCGATCGCGAGGATCATCGTCTGGTAACGTTCTCTGCCAGGCATTGGTTCCCCTTTACTTGGGCATGGCCTGCAAAGCGCCGTAAGCCGGCCGGTTCGCGATGCCGAATGCGGCCAGCTCACTGCCGGGGTTGGTGATGTTGAAATTGAGGTTCCACAGGAACGCCGGGCCGACCCAGCCCCACGCCTTCATCATCTGGTAGGATCGCACCAGGAATTGCGCCTGTTCATCGGGCGTGTTATCGCGCGCGTATTCATAGCCAGGCACCGGGTGCGATTCCGAAGCCCAGCCGAATTCGGTCGGCCAGATGCGCTTGCCGGCGTCGCCGTTCGCCACCATCACCGCGCGATAGCGTTCCATCGTATCCCGGAAGAAGAAACTGGGATGGTTCTTGAAGCTCGGCTCGGCCGGATTGGTGTAGCCGAATTTGGCGTCCGGCGGGTTATTGTAGCCGCTGGGGTGCGCGCCCAGCGCGTCGAAGCAGTTGCGCGCGCCGGCCGCATACATTCGCTCCAGGTAGACCAGGTCGTCAATTGCGATCTTGCCGTCATTGACGCCGGTGGGCGTCAGTGCGCCGGCCACGACCACCATGTTCGGGTCGGCGGCCTTGATGGACCGATACGATCGGCAGAGCAGGTCCACAAAACGGCCGACGTCCAACGGCTCGTTGCCCCATTCGTACCACAGATTCTGTTCGTTCCAAACCTCGATCGCCTGGACGCGGCCCTTGTAGCGCGCAGCGTACGCGCCGACGAAGTCTGCGAAATCCTGGTTGTTGGCTGGCGGGCCTTCCACGCTGCGGTCGGTGTTGCCCGGCCGGGCCCAGTTGGGCGCCTTGACGATGGAAGCCAGGATCTTCAGGCCGCCGGCCAGGGTGTTGACGATGTGATCCATCCCGCCCCAGCCGTAGTTGCCTTTGCTGCCCTCGAAGTCTTTCCACGGCACCTGGAACTTGACCCAGTCGAAGCCCATCCCCTTCGTGGCGTTGGCGACGAAGCCCAGGTCCGCGCCGCCGTAGGGCTGAGCCTGCACGCCATAGCCGAAATAGCCGCCTGCGGGCGGGAAGACTGCGCCGCCGGCCGGCGCCTGGGGTTGCGGCTTGGGCGTGGGCGGCGGCGCGACCTTGGCGACCGCGACCGCCTGCATCCCCCCGCGCACCGTCACGAACGCCGCCGAAAGCCAGCCATCGCTTCCTTCATATGCGAACTTGTACCAGTCGCCGGCGTCGTTCTTGCCGATGATCCGATAGGTCGCGCCGTTGTCGAGTTGGCCCAGCCTGGGGTAGTCGGTGCTCGGCCCCGAACGCACGTTGACCGTCCCGCCGGTCACGGTGAACTCGGCGAAGTCGGGCGTGGGCGTGGGCGGGGGCGTGGTCGGCGTCGGCGTGGCCACGGGCGTGGGCGTGGGAACCGGCGTGAAGGTGGCCACCGCGATGTCGGACGCGACTTCCTTGCGCAGCACAACCCCGCGATCCACCACGGCCGCCTCGACCTGGAGCTTCCCAGGGTCGAGCGGCGCGGCGATGGCCAGGCCTGGATCGCCCAGCGGCCGCACCTGGCTGAGCAGTTGTCCGCTGGCGCTCTTGACGGTCCACTGCACCACGAAATTGCTGTTGATCGGCCTGGAGCGACCTTGCTGATAGTCGCGCATCAGCGGCCACAGGTCAATGTCCTGGCCGTCAGCCGGCAGCTTTTCAAGGGTGAAGCCCTGGATGTGATAGCGCTTCAGGATGTTGAGTTTGTGGCTGAGGCTGGCCGCGTTTTCCAGCCAGACGGTGCGCTCGTTGCCCTGGTCATCCCGATAGCGATAGACGTAGACGCCCAGGTTGGCATCGTAGACCAGCCCGCTGGCGGGCCGCGAGGCTGCCAGGCCCAGGTTCAAGGGCTTGCCCGGCTCCACCACCTGCTGATCGGCCTTGATGCGGCCGATGAGCGGCTGGAGCGCGTCCTGGTAGTCTTTCACCAGCAGATAGCTCCCGGCCAGCTCGACGCTGCGGCCGGTCAGGACGATCTGGAGCTTGTAGCGGTTGATGAGTCCCACAGCGTACTTCAGCAGCGCATCGAGTTGCCCGTCTGGCGCATAAGCGCGCGGATCAATCGGGGCCGGGATCTTGACGGTATCGGCCAACATGCCCAGGGTCAACCAGTCGTAGGCGCCGGTCTCCCAGCGATCCTCAGCGACCTGCGCAGCCGGCTCGACGCGCACTGCAAGCGTCTTGTTTTGCGCATGCAGCTTTCCGGCCAACGCGGCCACAAACTGCGTGAACTCCCCGCGCAGGTTGGCGTCCAGTCCGCGGTAGTCAATCTCGACTCCCTTGTACAGGTTGCCGACCGCCAGGTTCACCAGATTGGTGATGTGGGCGTTGCGCTGATTGGCGTCCACCAGCATGTTGGCCAACAGGTCCGAACGGACAATCGGGCCTTCGTAGTTGCGGATGACCGGCACGATGGTGTAGGCGCTGGCCAGGCGATCGAAGTTGGCGTCGAGAGCGCCATCAATAGCGCCGGCGCCGCCCAGGAACAGGCCGGTGGGCTGCACCTGGGCCAGCGCGCCCTTGCCTTCGGTGGGCAGCGCACTCGCCAGGGCCAGGTCGGCGGCCACGATCGCAGGCATTGGGTTGGTCTGGACGATCAAGGCCGAGGCGGGCACGAGGGCCGCGCGCACTTCGATCTGATCATCTTCGCGGATGATCGTGTGGGGCAGCCACTGCCAGTTCGCCGATTTGCCTTCCCAGGCATAGACATCGAGCGTCTCGTAAGGCTCGCTGTCGTTGGGAATTGGCATCACCCATGATGTCTGCCCGGTCGCCTCTCCGCGCACGTTCAATTGATAGAACGGACTCTTGGCGACCAGGTGCGACGGGATCGCCTTGGCGGCGGCCAACAGCTCTTTGCCGGCGCTGCCTTCCAGGAAGGCTACCCGCGGCACAGAAGAGAGCTTGACGCGAAAGGATTTTTCGACGCCGGGCAGAAACACTACCTGTGTGCCGTCTGGATCGGCCACGACGCCGCCTGCCGGGCCGATAGTCGTCATGCCGATGTCGAAGACTCGCCTGGCAAGCGAGATGGGGGGGAGTATCAGAGCCAGGATGAGCAGAATGGGAATCACCACAAAGCTGATGATCTTGCCGCTGGCGTTGCCTTCTAACACGCGAGCCAACTTAGAAGGTCTCGGATGCTCGGTTGTCGTCATGGTTCTATCGTTTCGCTCCTCTTAAGGGGTCACGAGTCATTCTAGCACAGCGACAGAGATTTGGCAAAGCCGGGCTTTCCAACCTCCAACCTCCAACTTCCACCTTCTCCTCACCTGTGATATACTCCCTACGCCGCGCTATGCCGTCGTACAGGTACACCATGAGAAGATCGCGCAAACCGAATTGGATCATGATCGCCCTGGCAGTGGGCGTCGTCGTGTTGGTCCTGGCGGGGCTGGGTCTGCTGGGCGCGTATGTCTATCTATCCCGTCGCTCTGACGCCGTTGTTTCATGGGTTGATCCCTTGACTGCCGTCAAGCCAGACGCGCTTGCGGCCGAGATCGCCGTGCTGCCGCTGGCCGGCGAGTCGGATGAGCGGGTGATCAAGGCTGCCCTGGATGCCGGCGAGCTTGAGACGGCCTATGCCACTCTCGTCTACAGCGTGCTGCTGCCCGACGCGGTGCGGAGTGGCCAGTGGGCGTTGTTGGCGGCCCGCTACCAACAGCGCGATCCTGGCCGGGCCATCGTGTGCTACCTGGCGGAGTTGGATCAGGCCAGCCTCAGTCCTGGCCTAAGCGATGTCGCGCGTGCGGACCTGTCGGTGCAGGCTGCCCGGGGCCTTACGGCGTTGGAGCGATCGCAGACGGCGCGGCTGGCGCTGGCGCAGGCTGAGAGCATCGCCCGCTACAGCCTGACCCTATTGCCGGCGCAACGCCGCGCCGCGCTGACGCAAGTTGCGACGGCATATCAGGCGTTGGGTGATCGGCAGACGGCCGATGCCGTTCGCGGCAATCTCGACGGCGCAAGCGCCGGACCGGGCGTCAAGCTGGAGCCGGCCGCGCCGCTGTTGCCGACTTTGCGCGGCAATGTCACTCTGCCCCCGGCGGTCGCCGCTGCGATGGCGGCCCGCCAGCAGGCAGCGGCCAGGATGGCCAGTCGCTGGCGGTCCAGCGCGGCCAGCGGCCGCGCCGCGCTGACCGAAGCGTTGAACCAGGCGCTGGAAGCGGAGGATGCGGCGCGGGCGACGTTCTATGCGCAGGCGGGAGGGTTGCCGCTCCCCGATCGGCTGGCTGCGCTGCACGACTGGGCAGCCTGGCTGAGCATCAAGTATCGCGTGGCGCGCGGGGCATACGGCGCAGCCCTGGCGCCCGCGTGGCAGGCGCAGACCGAGGAGATTCGCGTCGAACTCGCCGGGGTGTACACCGATCTGATCAACGGCTACGGCGAGCAGCTCGACACGCTGGCGACCGGCGACGCGTTGCAGGCGCGCGTTGACCTGTTGCGGCAGGGCTTACTGTGGACGCGGCTGGGCCTCTTTCCCGATGGCCAGGCCGAGATGATCTTGAGCGACCAATTGGTGGAGGCGTCGCGCCAGCTCTGGACGCGGCAGGGCGGGGTCGGGCTGACCGTGGTGGTGCAGGCGCGGGAAGGCCAGAGGCTTTACCTGCTATCTGGCGCCGACAAGCAGCAATGATGCCCTGCCACAAAGCTATGGGTGCATGGGCGTCTGGCTGTTTGACAAGGGGCGGCGCTGTGGATATACTAGCGTTGGAGTGATGATGAAGATGCTTGAGGCTGTACGCACACCGTTATCACTGCTTATCAGAAGCACCGGAGCGCCTCGCGCCGCGGTGCTTTTTTGTGCCCGCGATAGGCGGACCGATACTATCCATCTGAGGAGGGACACACATGGACTCGGCGATGATCGCGAAGATCAGCAAGGCGAAGGAGTATGCTCAGGAGCCTGAACGGATGCGATTCCGGCGCTTCGAGGTCAACTTTCAGGGTCGGCACGAAGCTTACACAGTGACGTTCGACAACGGATCGTGGAGCTGCGGTTGCGATTACTTCTCGCAGCGACGTGTCTGCAGCCACACCATGGCGCTGGAGCGGGTGTTGGGTCAGGCCGGGTTGGCGCTCGAAGGAACGGCGACGGCGAATCAATGACGCTGTCGGGAGGGTTTTCGCTTGAAGCGGCGCTGGCAAGTCCTTTTCGGTGTGTTGGTCAGCGTGTTCTTTCTCTGGTTCGTTCTGCGCGGACTGGAGCTTGACCAGGCGTGGGCCTATCTGCGCACTGCTAACTATGCCTGGATTGCACCCGGCGTGCTGGTCTACTTTGGCGCGGTGTGGGCGCGCACCTGGCGCTGGCACTACCTTCTGCGTCCCGTCAAGGTGGTCCCGCTACGCCGGCTGTTTCCCGTGGTGTGCATCGGCTATTTCGGCAACAACGTCTATCCCGCGCGGGCCGGCGAGGTGATCCGCGCCTTCGTGCTCCGGCGCAACGACGGCATCAGCGTCAGCGCCTCGCTGGCCACGATCATCATCGAGCGCGTCTTCGACGGGCTGGTGATGCTCCTGTTCGTCTTCTTCGCTCTGCCTTTCGTCGGCGCAGAGCATATTCCGCCCATCTATCGCCGGGTCGTGGTGGGCGCCAGTGTCTTGTTTCTGGCCGCGTTGCTGGTGTTCTTGTGGATGGCGTTCGACCAGCGCCGGGTGGGGATGGTGTATCGGTTCTTTGCCGACCGCCTGGCGCCGGCCCGGTTTCGCGCGCCGGTGGATGGTTTCTACGAGCGGTTCCTGGTAGGGTTGCACTTCCTGCGCAGCGGCCGCGATGTGCTGATGGTCTTCACCACCTCCGTAGTGATCTGGCTCACGGAGACCGTCAAATACTGGTTCGTGATGCACGCGTTTCAGTTCAGCATCAGCTTCATCGGCCTGATGCTGATGAACGGCGTGGTGAATCTGACCACGACGTTGCCCTCCGCGCCCGGCTACATCGGGACCTTCGAGGTCGGCGCCCGGGTGCTGGAGGCGCTCGGCGTGGAATACGGCCTGGCCTTTGGCTACACCGTGGTCCTGCACGTCGCGCTTTGGTTCCCGATCACGGCTTTGGGGGCCTGGTATATGTGGCGGCATGGCGTGAGGTGGCGGGATTTCGAGCAGCGGAGTGGAGCATCATGAAGACCATCTGCGTCGTCGGCGCCGGCTATGTCGGCCTGGTGACCGGCGTCTGCTTTGCCGACCTGGGCAACCGGGTCGTCTGTGTGGATATTGACGAGCGCAAGATCGAGACGTTGCGCGGCGGCCGCGTGCCGATCTACGAGCCGGGTCTGGAAGAGGTGATCCGACGCAATGTGGCGGCCGGCCGGCTCTCGTTCACGCTGTCCTACGCGGAGGCGCTGCAGAACGCCGAGTTCGTCTTCATCGCGGTCGGCACGCCATCGGGTGTGGACGGTGAAGCCGATCTGCAATACGTGCGCATGGCGGCCGAGACCATCGCCGAGACGATGGATCATCCCCTGATCGTCATCAACAAGAGCACCGTGCCGGTCGGCACGGGCGACTGGGTGGCAGACATCATCCGCAAGCGCCAGCCGCAGCCGATCGAGTTCGCCGTGGTTTCTTGCCCAGAGTTCCTGCGCGAAGGGTCGGCGCTGGCCGATTTCATGAATCCTGACCGCGTGGTGCTGGGGTCGCTGGTTCCAGAGGCGGCCGAGAAGGTGGCGCAGTTGCATCTGCCATTGCGCGCGCCGATCGTCGTCACCGACCTGCGCACGGCCGAGATGATCAAATACGCATCCAATGCGTTTCTGGCGACGCGCATCTCCTTCATCAACGAGATCGCCGCGGTCTGCGAGAAGCTGGGCGCGGATGTGAAAGAGGTGGCCGCGGGGATGGGCTACGACAAGCGCATCGGCCGCGCCTTTTTGGATGCTGGGGTGGGCTACGGGGGGAGTTGTTTCACCGGCGACGAGACCGTCTTCACTCTGAACAGCCCGGCTGTGGCGACCGAGTCGCTGGAGCGACTCTTTGTTGCCGCGGGGCGCTCCTTTGCAGGCGATACGGTGGAAGTGGCGCGACCCGCCGACATGCGCGTGCTGGCGTTCGACCTGGCGACCGGCCGTCCGGCCGTCGCCGAGGTCACGGCGCTGACGCGGCGGTCTTATGCGGGCGCCCTGGTGCAGATCACCGCCAGCATGGGCCGCGTCTTGCGCCTGACCGCCGACCATCCGGTGATCCTGCACACCCAGGATGGCTGGAGCATCGTGCCGGCCGAAGCTGTGGCGCCGGGCGATCAGTTGATGGCGCTGTGCGAATTGCCCGCGGTGGAGCCCGTGACGGCGCTGAACCTGATCGAGTTGTTGCGCGATACGGAGCTGGAGGCCGACGTTCACGTGAGCCCGGTGGACGATGGCTTCACCCAGCAGTATCCTCGTTTCGCCGACCACATTCCCGCGGAGATGCTGGCTCACTCGCACGAAATCAAGCGCCACAACCGGATGCCGCTGCGCCTCTATCGGCGGTTGACAGAGGCGGGGGTGCTCGATGTGGCGGCCGATCGGCTGCGGCTATACACCGTCAAGGGCGCTGCCACCAAGCTGAACGCGGTTATCCCGGTGGATGGCGACCTGCTGCGTCTGCTGGGCTACTATTTGGCCGAAGGCTATCTGAGCCGGGATACTGGCCGCCTGGCCGCGCGGCGCGACCGAGTGGGTTTCAGCTTCCATCAGGATGAACGCGAATACGTCGCCGACGTGCAGCATATCCTCGCGGGGCTGGGGCTCAAGTTCATCGAGCGTCATAGTGCGAGCGCCACAACGACCGTTGTTTCCTCCAGGGTCTTCGCCTGGTTGCTCCGTGATGTGCTGCATTGTGGCATCCGATCGGAGGACAAGGCGCTGCCGCGTCTGGCCTATAACGTGTCGCCCGAGTTGCGCTTCGAGTTGCTGCGCGGAGCCTTCAGCGGCGACGGCGCGGTGACGACCTTGCAGGGGGGGCGCAACCTGATGTTCGAGTATGCCACCGTCAGCAAGCAGTTGGCCGACGGCCTGGCGCTTCTGATGCAGAGCGTCGGCGTTGTGCCGGCGATCTACGAGCGCTGGATGAATAGATCGAAACGGACAGCCTACGTCTTGCGCGTGAGTGGATTTGCTCAACTCGATGCGCTGCGCGACGTCTTCGGGGCGCAGCACCGCCCCAAGATCGCCGCCGTCCTGGCGGGCTATCAGCGACACATCCGGCCGCACGGCTTCAGCCGCGGCGATGCGTATGCTGTGTTGACGGTGCAGGACGTTGCCTACCAGACGGCCGACACGATGGTTTACAGCCTGGAGACCGCCACAGGAACGGTGATCGCTTCTTCGGGCTTGATCTGCCACAACTGCTTCCCCAAAGACGTCAAGGCCCTGGAATACATGGCGCTGCTGCACGGCGCGCACCCCTCGCTGCTGCGCACGGTCATGGAGATCAATCGCGACCAACGCCGGCAGGTGGTTCATAAGCTGCGCGAGCTGTTGGGCGCGCTGCGCGACCGCAAGATCGGTCTGTTGGGTCTGGCGTTCAAGCCGAACACCGACGACATGCGCGAAGCGCCCAGCCTGGAGATCGCGCACATGCTCCGAATCGAGGGCGCGGAGGTGGTCGCCTATGATCCTGTGGCGCATCAAACCGCACGGCGGCTGGCGCCTGACTTGCCGCTCGCGGCAAACCCGTACGATCTGGCCCAGGGCTGCGACGCGCTGGTGGTGGTGACCGAATGGAACGAGTTCAAGCACCTGGATTTTGGCCGCATCAAAGCTGCGATGCGAACGCCGGTCCTCGTAGATGGCCGGAATATCTACGATCCCGAAGCGATGCAGGAAGCTGGCTTCCTGTATCGCGGGGTCGGCCGCGGCTACAATGACGCCGCGTCGCATTGACCTCCCGCGTACGCAATACGCAATACGCAATACGGAGCCTCATGAACCCACTCAACAACATCCACAAGACGATCCTGGATAACGGTTTGACCGTGATTCTGCGCGAGATGCACCACGCGCCCGCGGCCAGCTTCTGGGTCTGGTATCGGGTCGGCAGTCGCAATGAACGCACGGGCATCACCGGCATCTCACACTGGGTAGAGCACATGCTCTTTAAAGGTACGCCCAGCTATCCGCAGGGCGAATTCGACAAGGCGATCGCGCGCGAGGGCGGCGTCTTCAACGGCATGACCTGGATTGACTTCACTACCTATTTCGAGACGTTACCGGCCGATCGCATTGACCTGGCGCTGCGCGTCGAGGCTGATCGGATGGCGAACGCGGTCTTCGATCCGCAGGAAACCGAACTGGAACGCACGGTCATCATTTCGGAGCGCCAGGGCGCCGAGAACAGCCCGACCTTTCTGCTCGGTGAGGCGTTGCAGGCTGCCGCATTCCAGGCGCATCCCTACCATCATGCAGTGATCGGCTGGCAGTGCGATCTGGAAACCATGACGCGCGAGCAGCTCTACGATTACTATCGCACCTACTATGCGCCGAACAACGCGGTCGTGGCGGTCGCCGGCGACTTCGAGCGGGACGCGATGCTGGCGCGCGTGGCCGAGCTCTTCGGCGCGTTGCCCGCCGGGCCGGCCGCGCCAGCCGTGACGGTGCGGGAGCCAGTGCAGCGCGGGGAACGCCGGGTGACGGTCGAGGGGCCGGGCACGACTTCATACCTGGAGGTCGCGTATCGGGCGCCGGCCGCTACGGACCCTGACTACCACGCGGCCGTTGTGCTCGACACGATCTTGGGCGGCGCCAAGGCCATGTCGCTGTGGGGCGGCGGCGCGTCGAATCGCAGCTCGCGGCTCTACCGAGCGCTGGTCGAGACGGAGCTGGCCGCGGACGCGGGCTGTTCGATGAGCTCCACAGTAGACCCGTTCCTGTTCAGCTTCGCCGTCACCGTGCGGGCGGGTCGCGGCCTGCCAGAGGTGGAGGCCGCCATGCTGGCCGAAATCCAGCGCATGGTGGAGGAGCCGATCAGCCTGCAGGAGCTTCAGAAGGCCATCAAACAGACGCGCGCGCAGTTTGCCTATTCCAGCGAGAGCGTGACAGACCAGGGCTATTGGCTCGGTTTCAGCGAGATCGTGGCCGATACCGCCTGGTTCGAGTCGTTTCTTGACCGTCTGGCTGCCGTGACGGTGGAGGACGTGCAGCGGGTGGCCGCGGCCCGTTTCAAGCCCGCGCTGCGCACGGTGGGATGGTACACGCCGACAGGCGATGCCTCGAACGGCAATCGCATAGAGATCGAAGCAGAGGGAGCTGGCGATGCAGAATAGAGTCCCGGCGTCCGCCTTGCCCGGACCGGATAACATCTTGCGCCGCACATTGCCCAACGGCATCACGGTGCTCGCGCGTGAGAACTGGAGCGCGCCGTCGGTGGTCATCGAAGGCTATCTGCAGGCCGGCAACCTGGATGAGCCGGCAGCCTTGCCCGGCGTCGCGTCCTTTACAGCGAGCATGTTGAGCCGCGGGACGCGGCGGCGCACCTTCGCCGAGATCAACGAGACCGTCGAAGCGGTGGGTGCATCGGTTGGCTTCAGCGCCGAGCGTTATGCCACCAGCTTCTCGGCCAAATCGTTGGCCGAAGACCTGGACCTGACGCTGGATGTGCTGGCCGATGAGTTGCGGCAGCCCGTTTTTCCTCTCGAATACGTGGAAAGGGTGCGCGGGCTGCGCATGACCGCGATCGCCGAGCGGGAGAACGACACGCGGCAGATGGCCGGCATGGCCTTTCGGGAACTGATGTACGGCGACCATCCCTTGGGCCGCAATCTGCTGGGGACGCGAGAGAGCAACAGCGCCATCCAGCGCGATCACCTGGCTGAGTTCTACGAGACCTTCTACCGTCCCCAGGGGCTGGTCATCGCCGTCGTCGGCGCAGTCCCAGCCGCAACGGCCGCCGAGAAAGCGGCGGCCGCGTTCGGCGATTGGGATGGCCGGCGGCCGCTGCGCTCTGCGCTGGCGCCTGTATCGCCTTTGGACGGTGTGCGCGAGCGTCGCGTGCCCATGCCTGAAAAGAGCCAGGCCGACATCATCCTGGGTTGGACGGCCATGCGCCGCCTCGATCCCGACTTCGATGCTGCACGCATGGCCAACACTGTGCTGGGCGTCTTTGGTTTGATGGGGCGGCTGGGCACGAACGTCCGCGAGCGCCAGGGCATGGCCTACTATGCGCACAGCCAGTTGAGCGCCGGTAAGGATACCGGAGCGTGGCTGGCGATTGCCGGCGTGAACCCTGCCAATGTGACGCGCGCGATCCAGGCGATATTGGATGAGATCAAGCGCCTGTGCGATGAGCCGGTAGGAACCGAGGAGTTAGAAGACTGCAAACGCTACCTGACCGGTTCGCTGCCGCTGCAATTGGAGACCAACGACGGCGTGGCCAGCCTGCTTGTTGACCTGGAATGGCACGCGTTGGGGTTGGACTATGTGCAACGCTATGCCGGCATCATCAACAGCCTGACTTCGGATGCTGTGCAGTGCGCGGCTCAGCGTTACCTGCGCGCCGGCGCCCATGTGTTGGCCGTGGCCGGGCCGATCTGAAGTTTGCCATGACGCACAGCTACGATGGACGTTCCCAAGCCTCGCGCCTGTCTGTCGGCGTTGACCTGGTGGAGATTGCGCGCATCGGCCTGCTGGTCGAACAGTATGGCGAACGCTTCACCGCGCGCGTGTACACTCCCGAGGAACTGGCGAATTGTCGGGGCCGGGTCGCGTCATTGGCCGCGCGTTGGGCCGCCAAAGAAGCGGCCGCCAAGGCGCTTGGCGTCGGAATGGGTGCGGTCAGCTTTCGGGAGATCGTTGTGCTCCAAGATGATGCAGGCAAGCCCGCCCTCCATCTCTTGGGAAATGCACGACAACGGGCTGCGGCCCTGGGTTTGGCCTCTTGGAGCGTCAGCCTGAGCCATGACGCCGGGCTGGCGCTGGCGTTCGTCGTCGCGTTGCACGAGCCGCTCATCGGCGAGCAAACGCTTGATTCGCACGAGGAGGAAGCAGATGCCAGAAAAGATCCTGATCGTTGAAGACAGCCAGGCCATGCGCCGCTCGGTGGCGCGGCTCCTGGAGAGCGAAGCCTACCAGGTTTTCGAGGCTGCCGATGGCGAAGATGGCCTGGCGCAGTTTGCCCGTCACCTGCCAGACCTGGTGATATTGGACATCAATATGCCGCGCATGAACGGCCTGGAGGTCGTGCAACGACTGCGTGAGTTCTCAGGCGTGCCGATCCTGATACTTTCGGTGCGCGCGGCCGAGATGGATCGAGTGGTGGGGCTGGACACGGGCGCGGATGACTACCTGGGCAAGCCCTTCGGCGCCGACGAACTGCTGGCGCGCGTGCGCGCCTTGCTCCGTCGCCGGGTGCACGAAAGCCTGTCTGCCAGGCCGAACGTGCTGCGGTTGGGGGGCGGTCACTTGATCGTTGACCTGGTCAAGCACCGGGTGTTGCGCGATGGCCAGTTGGTGCGTCTGACGCCCATCGAGTCCAAGCTGCTGTTCACCCTGGCCCAGCAGCCAGGGCAGGCGGTCACACACGATCACTTGCTGGACACCGTGTGGGGCGATGATTCCGCAGGCACGACGCAGAATCTCAAACTCTACATCCTCTATCTGCGGCGCAAGATCGAGCCAGAACCGGAGCAGCCGCGCTATCTTGTCACCGTGCGCGGGGTGGGTTACATGCTGTCCGCGTTGTGATCTCATCATGCGGCGCATCAGCGTCTCGCACAGACGTTTGCGAATGGCCATTTCTGGGAACCCAATAGTACTTTGGGTGGATTGACGCGCGGCGCTATTTGCAGTACTCTATAACTGTATAAGACAAGAACGGCAGCAGCAAGACATCCCTCGCTGCTCGGGCCGGTTTCCTGGCCGTGCCCGCTGGAGCATGGCACGAGGCGGCTCGGTCGCAGACCGGCCACAGCAGACGTATAAGACAAGAACGGCAGCAGCAAGACATCCCTCGCTGCTCGGGCCGGTTTCCTGGCCGTGCCCGCTGGGGCATGGTACGAGGTGGCTCGGTCGCAGACCGGCCACAGCAGATGGAGCGGTCGGCATTCTCAGGACAGCCAGTCGAAAAGTCGTCGCGGAGAAAGGCGAGACATGGGCGAGAAGATACTCATCGTTGATGACAGTCGTCCCTTTCGGCAGTCGCTGGTGCGGTTTCTCGAAATGGAGGGCTTCGAGGTTGTCGAGGTCGAGGATGGGCGCCAGGGCGTGGAACAGTGCCAGCGCCACGAGCCCGATCTTGTCTTGATGGATGTGAACATGCCGCGCATGGGCGGCTTCGAGGCCGTTGGCTGTCTGCGCGAGTTTTCGGCGATCCCCGTCTTGATCCTGTCGGCGCGCAATGCCGAGATGGATCGCGTGCTCGGCCTATCGTCGGGCGCTGACTTCTACCTTTC
>VGOD01000113.1 GCA_016876015.1 Chloroflexota bacterium | reverse complement strand
ATCTGTGTGTTCCTCTGGCCGGGCATTATAACCGCACCCCGCGGCCCTGGGCAAGTTGGCCCCCCCAGTGAGACGGCGGATGAAAAGCTCACGCCAAGACGCAGAGGCGGTCAGAAGACCTTCTCGCTGCTCGGGCCGGTCTCCTGACCGTGCCCGCTGTGGCGACCTTCTCGCTGCTCGGGCCGGTCTCCTGACCGTGCCCGCTGTGGGACCTTCTCGCTGCTCGGGCCGGTCTCCTGACCGTGCCCGCTGTGGCGACCTTCTCGCTGCTCGGGCCGGTCTCCTGACCGTGCCCGCTGTGGCGACCTTCTCGCTGCTCGGGCCGGTCTCCTGACCGTGCCCGCTGTGGCATGGTACGAGGTGGCTCGGTCGCAGACCGGCCACAACAGACGGAGCGGGCCATTTTCAGGACCGAGGCGATGCGATTGTGGCCAGCTTCGATTTGCCAAATCACGGCGCTTCGAGTATACTACTCACTGATTGCGGGGCGTAGCGCAGCCAGGTAGCGCACTTGAATGGGGTTCAAGTGGTCGGAGGTTCAAATCCTCTCGCCCCGACCATTGCCGAGGGGGTGGGGTCAAACCCACCCCTTCTTTCATGATGTGAGACTGGGGCTCGCAATGCGCGACGAAGCTGCAAGCGGTTCGGCTGAACTGCTGGAAAAGATCAAGCGCGGTATGGCCATCACGGCTGACCTGAGCCGGTCCGATCTCCTGCTGGTTGTTCCCCGCAATCCCAGCCAGGTAGCGGTGCTGGCGCAAGCGCAGCCGCATTCCATCGCGTCCCTCTACCCCGGCAGCCTCGTGGACCAGACGCTGACAGAACGCGACGCGCCGGCCATCCTCGAGGCGTGGCGCAATCGGCGCCGCCTGCACACCCAGCGCGAGCTGATTCAATCGGGCGCGCCCGTGGATCAAGAGATCTATCCTATCTACGGCCCCGATCGTGAGATGATCGCGCTCCTCAGCATCGAGACCAGCCGGATCCAGCTCGAACGGCATCGGCAGCGCCACGTCTCGTTCCGCCATGCGGTCGAGTGGGTGAAGCGGATGTGTCTGCGGGGCGACCTGGCAGGCACGGTCGGGTTCTCGCCGTTCAGCGAGTGGGATGGGATCGTGCTGACCGACGCGCAGCGCCGCATCATGTACTTGAGCGGGATCGCGACCAATCTCTATCGCCGGCTCGGCTACATGGAAGACCTGCGCGGCCGGCGGCTCTCGTTCCTGGATACCGGCGATGACGAGTTGGCGGCCGAGGCGCTCGCGTTGCGCACGCCGATCGAGCGCGAAGCCAGGCTGAAGGAAAACGTCTTCCTCTGGGTGCGCAAGGTGCTGCCGCTATGGTCGCCGCCGATCCTCGCCGGCCGCCTACAGCGCCTCTTGATGCGGCAGAGCCGGCTGAGCGAGGCCAGCGCCGCGCTGATCTTGATCCACGACGCCACCGAAGAACAGCGCAAGAGGATCGAGCTTGAAGTCAAAACCACCCTGATTCAGGAAGTGCACCATCGGGTCAAGAACAACTTGCAGGCGATCGCCGGCATGTTGCGAATGCAGGCCCGGCGCACGCGTGATGACGAGGCGCTGCGCGTCTTGCACGAGGCCACGACGCGCATCTTGAGCGTGGCGTTGATCCATGAATTCCTGTCGCTGGACGGCGCGCAGGCCCTCAACCTGCGCGATGTCTGCCAGCGCATCATCAGCCAGAACATCCAGGTGCTCGTGAGGCCAGAGGCCCAGGTGATTTTCAGCGTGAAGGGGCCTGACATCCTGCTGCCCAGCCAACAGGCGACGGCGTGCGCGCTGGTAGTTAACGAGTTGGCGCAAAACGCGTTGGAGCACGGGATAGCCGATCGTGAGCGCGGGGAGGTGCAGTTGCGGTTGGTGGAATTCGGGCAGATGGTGCGGCTGGAGGTGTGGGACGATGGCGCGCCGTTGCCGGAGACCTTCGACCTGAGCGCGCCGCGCACCCTGGGGCTGCAGATCGTGCGCACGTTGGTGGAGAGCGATCTGCGCGGCAGTCTGAGACTGGAAAACCAGGAGGTGGGCGTGCTGGCGACCGTGGAGTTCCCCAAACAGGCCGTGGAGTAGGCGCGGCCGGGGGCGAAAGAAGATACTAGACTGACCCATTTAGGAAAGGGAACGGGTGCGAGGTGCAACATGGCAAAGGAAAAGCAAACGGAACGAACCCGTGTGATCATTGCCGACGATGAATCGCTGATCCGCATGGATTTGCGAGAGATGCTGACCAACCTGGGCTACCTGGTGGTCGGCGAGGTGGCAGACGGCCGGAGCGCGGTCAATCAGGCACGCGAGCTGCGACCAGACATCGTGATCATGGACATCAAGATGCCCGATATGGATGGCATCGAGGCGGCCAAGATCCTGACCGAGGAGCGTGTTGCGCCCGTGGTGTTGCTCAGCGCGTACAGCCAGCGCGAGCTGGTGGATCGAGCACGCGAAGCGGGCGTGGTTGCTTATCTGGTGAAACCGTATCGCGAAGAGGAACTGACGCCAGCCGTCGAGGTGGCGTTGGCGCGCTTCCGAGAGTTTCAGGATCTGCACAAGCAGGTCGCTGACCTGCAGCAGGCGCTGGAAACGCGCAAGCTGGTGGATCGGGCCAAGGGGATCCTGATGGACAAGCAGGGCCTGAGCGAGGCCGAGGCGTTTCGCAAAATCCAGAAGATGAGCATGGACAATCGCAAGTCCATGAAAGAGGTAGCCGAAGCGATCATCCTGGCGCACCAGGTGGGCCAGGGATGAAACTCTCGGTCTTGATTCCGTGTTACAACGAGATTGAGACGATCCGGGAAATCGTGGCGCGGGTGCGCGCGGTGGAAATCCGGCTGCGCGTGCGCGATGGGCGGTTCAACCTGCCCGTCGCGCACGATGGCGCCGTCGAGTTGGTGGTCGAGAAGGAGATCATCATCGTGGATGATGGCTCGACCGACGGCACGCGCGCCATCCTGCCCGATCTGGCGGCGCTGCCAGACGTGTTCATCTACTATCACGCGCGCAACATGGGCAAGGGCGCTGGGGTTCGCACTGCGATCGAGAAGGCCACGGGCGAGATCATGTTGGTGCAGGATGCGGATCTGGAGTACGACCCCCGCGATTACCCGGCGCTGATCCAACCGATCATCGAGAATCGCTCGCAGGTGGTCTACGGCAGCCGCTTCTTGGGCGGCCCGCGTAAGGCCATGTTCTTCACACACATGCTCGGCAACAAGCTGTTGACCTTGTTCACCAATATCCTCTTCGATACCATCCTCAGCGACATGGAGACGTGCTACAAGGTCTTCACGCGTCGCGTGGCCGAGCAGTTGCATCTCAAGTCGCACGGTTGGGGCTTCGATCCTGAGATCACGGCCAAAATCCTCAAGCGCGGCCACCGCATCTACGAGGTGCCCATCTCATACACCGGCCGCGAATACAACGAGGGCAAGAAGATCAGTTGGCGCGATGGCCTGACCGTAGCGTGGACCCTGCTGAAGTATCGTCTATTCGAATGAAGCGGAGCGCAGCAGAATAGAGGCGATAGGACTATGAAAGCGCGTGGGGCCGTTCTGTCTCTCAGTCTGCTGCGCTCCTTTCCGATCGTGCTATCGCTTCTCCGCTCCTCTACACTTTCGCTCGCGCTGATCGTCGCCGTCGCCGCAATCTGCCGCGTCGTTCCCTGGCTCGCCAACTATCCCCTGCACCGCGATGAGGCGCTTTACGGCTATTGGGCGCGCCTGATTGCCAGCGGCGGTGATCCGCTGCTGCTGGGCCCCTGGATTGACAAGCCTCCGCTGGCGATCTATCTGCTGGCCGGCAGCCTGCGCGCCTTCGGCGTCTCTGAGTTGGCGCTGCGGCTGCCCGGCATGATCGCCAGCCTGGCGGCCCTCTTCCTGGTCTACCGGATCGCGCATCGCCTGTACGGATCGCGGGCGGCCCTCATCGCGGCCGGCCTGTGGGCTCTCTCGCCCTTCGCCATCCTCTTTGCGCCGACCGCGTTCACTGATCCCTGGCTGACCCTCTGGCTGGCGGCCGGGGCGGGGGCGGCGCTGGCTGGCCGGCCCTTCTGGGCAGGAGCAGCCGTCGGTCTGGCCGTCGCGAGCAAGCAACAGGGTGTGCTGGCCGCAGCGCTGGTCATTGGGCTGCTGCTGGCGCCGAACGACCGGCAGCCAGGTGCGAAGCCCCCCTGTGGGACGGACGGCGAAGACGCGGTCTCTCGTTCGTGGTTCGTGGCCCGTCGTTGGTTGGCAGCCATCCTCGGCTTCGCCCTGGTCTTCGGGCCGTTGACTTGGTGGGACAGCCTGCGCTGGCACAACCGGCCCAGCTTCTGGGATCGCAGCTTGACGACCTATGGCGGATTGGGGTTGGCGCAGCCCTGGCAGTGGCCCCAACGCGCCGCGGATTGGGCCGTGCAACTGGGGTTCCTGTTCGGCGCGCCCATTTTAACCGCTGCGGTGTGTGGGTTGGCGGGCTGGGCGGCGAACCGCGAAGCCCGCGAGCGCAGACAGATCGGCCCAGGCCCCCTGTTGGCGCTGTATATCTGCGCCTATCTCGCGCTGCATCTGTTCGGCACGTTTCAGCCCTGGGATCGCTATTTGCTGCCGCTGCTGCCGTTGATCTGCATCCTGGCCGGCCGGGGGGTAGAAGTGGTGTGGGGGGCAGTTGTTCACCCCCCCCAAGCGCCAGGCGCTTGGGGGGCCATTTTCAGGACAGTTGCCCATGTCGGCCGCGGCGGCAGTGCGAAGCCTCCCTGTGGGACGGCGGATGAAAACGTTCGTAGTAACGACTTCAGTCGTTCGGCGCAGGCCACGGCGACTAAAGTCGCTACTACGAACCCGCCCATTTTCGGGACAGCCATTCTCGCGACAGCCCTGGCCCTTGCGCTGACCTACGCGGCCTGGCTCGGCGTCGGAGGGCGGCTGCCGGTGGGCAGCGCGTATGCCGCGTATGGCGGGGTAGATCGCCTGATGGCGACGCTGCGCAGCCGGCCAGCCGATGCGGTGATCTATCATCATTCGCTCGGCTGGCACCTGGACTACTACCTGTTCGATGCGCCCCAGGAGCGGCGCTGGTGGGATGCCGGCCCCAAGCTGGCCGCCGACGCCGCACGCACGGCCCAGGCCGAACCGTCGCGGTCGCAATGGCTGGCGCTGACCATCCAGCAGCAAGCCGATGTCTCCACACTTCAGGCGGATTTGGCCGCCGAAGGTTTGCTCCTGGCCGATGCGAAGTTGTTCCGTCGGCCCGATGGCGACCTGTCGTTCGTGCTCTATCGCATCCTGCCCCTGAGTGGCCAAGATGAAAGATCGGCAGTCGAGTCGTGTCCTTGCGCCCAACCCTGAGACCTCAGCCCGGCCGCCCACCGCCTGGGCCGCCGGCCGCGCTCTGCTCGCCTGGGCCGGCCTGGCAGCCGCGACCCTGGCGATCGTGTGGCCGTTGGGGCTGACCAATCGCGTCCTGGCGGGGGTGGACGCGCTCACCTACTTCACGCCCTATTGGGCGCATCGGATGACGGAGCTAGCCGCGGGTCACGCGCCGCTCTGGAATCCATACCTCTTCCTCGGCGCGCCATTCCTGGCAAATCCTCAGGCGGCCGTGCTCTATCCGCTCCATTGGCCGCTGAGCTGGCTCTCTCCCGCGCAAGCCCTGGTCTGGTCCGCGCTGCTTCACGTGTGGCTGGCGGCCGGATTCGCCTATACCTTTGGCCGGCGCTCGCTGCGCCTGGGCCGGCCGGCGGCCTGGCTGGCGGGCCTGCTGTTCGGCATGGGCGGCTTCACTCTGGCGCGCGTCGAGAACATCAACCAGCTCAACACCCTGGCCTGGTTGCCGGCGCTCCTTTGGCTGTTGGACGAGTGCGCGGCCGCACGCGACTGGCGCGGCCGCATGCGCTGGGGCGCCGCGCTCAGCGTGGGCATGGCGCTGCAACTGCTGGCCGGCCACACCCAAACCGCGTTCATCAACCTGGTCGGGTTGGCGTTGTACGCGGGTTATCCGGTCGGTGAAGTGGTATATTGGTATATTGGTGGCCTGGTCAGGCGATACCGACCTCAATTGCCAGGCCGTTCTGCCGGCGCGCCAGTTGGCCGACTTGCGCCGCTGGCCGCCATCATCCCGGCTCTCTTGTTGTCGGCCGCGCAACTGCTGCCCACCCTCGAATTGAACGGTCTCGGCCTACGTACGGCCGGGCTTGCCTATCGGCAAGCCGTGAGCTTTTCGCTCCGGCCGCGGCTCCTGGCTCAGACCTTCCTGCCCTCCTACAGAGGCGGGCTGGCCCAGGTTTTCGGCAGCGAGGGCTACGCCGAATTCATTGGCTATGTAGGGATCGTGGGCCTGGCGCTGGCCGCCGCGGGCGTGGTCGCGCTCTGGCGGCCGCGATCGTGGAGGGGCGACGACGAACAGCCGCCGGCGGACGCCGGCTCTTCGACCCCCAATCCCATTCCCCCCCGTCGCGGACCGCGGCCGGCCGCTCCCCTGGCGCTGCTCGCGGCGGTTGGCGTCTTCCTGGCGCTAGGCGCGTACAATCCGTTTTACTATCTGCTGTGGCGCTTCGCGCCCGGCTTCGATCTGTTCCGCGCGCCCGTCCGCTGGCTGGCGCTCTATGCGATCGGCGTCGCGGGGCTGGCCGGCTTCGGATTCGATGTCTGGCTGCGCGAGATCGGGCGGCGGAGCCATGTGATCTTTGGGGGCAGGCTGCACGGCGTCCGGCTCATCCTGATCGTTTTCGCGCTCCTGGAGCTCTGGTTTGCGGCGCGCGCGCTGCCCTTCGCCCAGGCGACTGCGCCCGCGGCCCTGGGTTTGCGCAACGCGCCCGCGGCGTTGCTCGCCGCCACGGCCTATCAGCCGCCGGCTGGCCGCGACCGTTTCTTGAGCTTGTCCGACATCCGCTTCGATCCCGGCGACCTGGCCGAGCTGCGCGATCTCCAGGCCGCCCTGCTGCCGGCCGATGCAGTGGAACGCTACGTGCGGGCCGCCAAGCAGATGGAAGTCATCGCGCCCAATCTGTCGTTGCTCCTGCGGCTGCCGGCCGTAGACGGTTACGATGGCGGGATGTTGCCCACCGCGCGCTACGGCGAACTGCAGACCCTCTTCTTGCCGCCGGAGCTGCGCCTGCCCGATGGTCGCCTGCGCGAGCAACTGCGACAGATCCCCGATGGCCGGCTGCTGGATTTGACCGGCGTGCGCTTCGTCATCACCGACAAGCAGAACGATCTCTGGGCCGACGACGTTTATTATGATCTGGAGCAAGCAGCCATCTTGCAGCCGGCCGAGATGCTGCGGCTGGATCTCAACGCCTACCCGCGCTTCTCGGCCACCCATGTCGGCGTCGTCGCGCACCTGGAAGCTGCAACGGCCGCCGGCGCCGAGCCTGTGGCCGAGCTGCTGATCACGGACGCGCAGGATCAGACGTTCGCTCTGTCGCTGCCCGTGGTCCAGACCACAGGACGGCCGTCGCCCGTGCGCGTGAGCCTGCCGCGGCCCGTGACGCCGACCGCCATCGCCATCCGCGTCCTGCCACAGGCGCCGGCGCCGGTCGTGCTGCGCGGGCTGAGCCTGATAGACGGCCGCACCGCCGCGCACACTGCGATCACCGTTTCCCCGCGCGGCGATTTCCGACGCATCCACACCGGCGACGTGAAGGTCTACGAGCGCACAAACGCGGCGGGCCGGGCGTGGTTGGTGCACGGCGCTGTGCCGGCGGCCGATGACGAGGCGGCGCTGGCGCTGCTGGCCGCATCCACATTCGATCCGCGCGTCGCGGTCGTCTTAGCGGGCGACGCCGCTCCTCGGCCGCCGGCGCCGGTCGCGGAGAATGAGGCCGTGGCGGTCGCGTCCTTCGAGCCTGAGCGCATCGTGCTGCGGGTTGTGGCGTCGGCGCCGGGCCATCTCGTGCTCGCCGATGCTTTCTATCCCGGCTGGCAGGCGACCGTGGATGGGGTGGCCGTCCCCATCCTGCGGGCCAATCTCCTCCTGCGGGCTGTGGCGTTGGAGCCGGGCGCGCATGAGGTGGTGTTCGTCTATCGGCCCGCGAGTTGGCGGTGGGGCGTCGCGATCAGCATAGCCGCGCTTGGCCTGCTGGCGGCTGTGCTGGCGGCAACGACGCTTCGGGCCGCGCGCCCTTTGCGCTGAGCCTGAAACCCCCCAAGCGCCAGGCGTTTCGGAAGCGCCTGGCGCATGGGGGGGGCGATTTTCAGGGCAGGCCGTTGTGGATTGACAGTAGGAATGACGGACCATCTCTGCTGACAGATGGAGTCGCATCGTTTTCGCTCGGCTGGCGTCTTTCTAGGCAGATACAGGAATCGAGCTGACTATGAGCTTACACTTCACGCTTTACGCCGCCTTGCTTCTCATCGCCGGGCTGGTATCGGTCGGGGTGGGGTTACTCGTCCGGCGCTGCTCGCCAGCGCCGGGCCAGAGGGCGCTTACCTGGTTCATGTTTGCGGTTGCGGTGTGGGCATTGGCAAATGGCCTGGAAATGGTGGCGATCGGCATTCCATCCAAGGTCTTCTGGTCAGTCGTGTCATATGTGGGTATCGTCAGCGCGCCGGTCCTGTTCTTCATCTTCGCCTTGCAGTACACGCAACGCGACAAATGGCTGGGTCGGGGCAACGTGGCGCTGTTGTGGCTGGCGCCAGTGATCACGTTCAGCCTGGCAGCCACGAACCACTGGCATGGGCTGATCTGGTCCAGCTTCACGCCCGGCCCCAGACCCGAGGACAACATCCTGATCTACGGCCACGGGGCGTGGTTCTGGGTTCACGTAGCCTACTCCTACTCGCTGTTGATGGCGGCAGCCATCGCGCTGGCGCTGGCCGCCTGGCAATTCCATAGCATCTATCGGCGTCAGGCGCTGACGCTGTTGATCGGTCTGCCCATCCCCTGGCTCGGCAACATCATCTACGTCGCAGGTTTCGGCCCGATCCCCGGCCTCGATCTGACCCCCTTTGCGTTCATCGTGAGCGGCGCCGTCATCGCCTGGGGTGTGTACGTCTGGCGGCTGTTCGACCTGGCGCCAATGGCGCGGGATGCCGTCGTCGAGCACATGAGCGACGCGGTGTTGGTGCTCGATGCCCAGTCGCGCATTGCAGACGCCAACCCGGCGGCGCGGCGCTTGCTCGGCCTCGATGCCGCGGCTTTCGGCAAGGACTTGACGACGACCCTGGCGGCCTGGCCTGAGCTGATCAATGCGTGTCGCCACGCATTCCAGGCGCAGACCGTCATCCGCACCGAACGCACGGAAGCGCAGTACCTGGAGTTGCGCATCGCGCCGGTCTTCGACCACAGCAAGCATCCTACCGGCCGGCTTGTCATCCTGCGTGACATCACCGAAGCCATACGCGGCGCAGAAGCCGAGCGCGAGCAGCGCAGCCTGGCCGAGGCGCTGCGCGATTCGGCCGGCGTGCTCAACAGCACGCTCAACCTCGATGAGGTGTTGGACCATATCCTGGCAGAACTGGAGCGCGTAGTGCCCAATGACGCCGCGGCCGTGTATCTGATCGAGGGCCGGCACGCGCAAGCGGCTCGCTGTCGCAGCCGGCGCGGCACCATAGATGATGTGCTGGGTCGGATTTCTTGGGACATCTCCCAAACATCCAACATGCGCCGGATGGTGGCCTCTGGCGAGCCTGTAGTTGTCCTCGATACTCACGCGGCCGCCGACTGGATTCGCTTTCCGGAGACCGAATGGATCCGCTCGTATGCCCGCGCGCCGATCCAGGCGCGCGGGCAGGTCATCGGCTTTCTGGAAGTGGATGCGGCGACACCTGGCTTCTTCGGCCTGCGCGAGGCCGATCGGCTGCGGGCTTTCGCGGATCAGGCAGCTATCGCCATCGAGAATGCCCGGCTCTACACGGAATCTCGCGCAGGTCGCGAAGCCTTGCAGGCGGTCAACCAGGAATTGGCCAGGCGGTTGGATGAACTGGATGCAGCAAATAGCGAACTGCAAGCGCGTAACGCCGAGCTGGATGCCTACGCCCACACGGTCGCGCACGATCTCAAGAACCCGTTGGCCCAACTCCTGGGCTACGCCGAGTTGTTGCAGTGGGAGCGCGGCGACCTGACCGACGAGAACATAGACGAAGCGCTCACGACGATCTGGCGTCAGGGATACAAGATGCAGAGCATCATCGAAGAGCTGCTTGTGTTGGCCGGCATGCGCAAGAGCGACATCCAGATGCAGCCATTGGATATGGAGGCTGTCGTCGTCGAGGCGCAACGTCGCCTGGAGCCTCTGACCAAAGAGTACGGCGTCGAGTTTCAGATGCCGACGGTCTGGCCGGTCGCTTTGGGCCATGCGCCGTGGGTCGAAGAGATCTGGGTGAACTACCTCAGCAATGGCATCAAGTACGGCGGCCGGCCGCCCCGCCTGGAGTTGGGCGCCGGCGCGCAAAGCCCCGGCGGTCAGGTGCGCTTTTGGGTGCGCGACAATGGACAGGGTCTGACAAACGAAGAACAAGGGCGGCTCTTCACGCCTTTCACGCAACTCAACCAGATGCGCGCCAAGGGGCACGGCCTGGGCCTCTCTATCGTGCGACGCATCGTCGAGCGTCTGGGCGGGACGGTCGGCGTGGAGAGCGCAGCCGGACACGGCAGCACCTTCTATTTTACGCTCCCCGCGCCGGCCGGTTGACCGCTCAGCGCAGGCTCCGCGCGGAACCTTCCCTGCTTGCCAAAGCGTCATTAGTCGGGTAACATTCCCCATATCTTTAAGCGAAGGAGATGCAGCTATGACGAATAGCGACGTTCAGAAGCGTCGGACCGACCTGGCGCTGATTCGCCGCGCCGCGACCCGCATCCTGGGGTTGGCGCTGACCATTGCGGCGTTGACCCTGTTGGCGGGGGTGCAGAGCTCGCAAGCCGAGATCGCGACCCCGTCCTATGGCCCAAAGTGGCTGGCCAATTTCTGCGTGGGCAACGAGCAGTGCGCGGTGGGAGACTTCAACGGCGATGGCAGGGATGATGTCCTGGCATTCGTGCGCGACACCCAGGCCGGCGCCGGCCAGGGAGATGTCTGGGTTGCGCTTTCGAACGGCTCGGCTTTCGCGGCGCCGCAGAAGTGGCACGACTTCTTCTGTACAGGCAGCGAAGTCTGTTTGATTGCGGATGTGAACGGTGATCGCCGAGAGGATCTGGTGGCGTTTGTCCGCGGCGGCGGGGGCCAGGTCTACGTGGCCCTCTCGGACGGCGTGCAGTTCGGGGCCCGAACTCTGTGGAAGAGCGCCTTCTGTCTCGGCGATGAGGTGTGTCAGGCCGGCGACTTCAACGGCGACGGCCGCGCCGACATCGTGGCTTTCACGCGCAGCGCCTACTATCCGGCCAGCGTCGGCGTGGTCTGGGTGGCCCTGTCCAGCGGCGCGGGCTTTGGCACAGCGACGGTATGGAATAACTTCTTCTGCATCGGCCTGGAGACATGCAGCGTGGGCGATTTCAACGGCGACGGCCGGGCAGACATCATCGCCCTGGCCAAGAGTGCGGCCGGCAGTCCCCAGGGCGCGGTCTGGGTCGCGCTTTCTAACGGCAGCAGCTTCATCGCCTCTGCCAATCGCTGGAATGATTTCTTCTGCGTCACCGATGAGATTTGCGGCGTGGGCGACTTCGACGGCGATGGCAAGGAGGACATCATCACCTTCCTGCGCAACTCCTATGCGCCCAACAACGTCGGTGATGTTTACGTCGGCCTGTCGAGCGGCGACAGCTTTGCGGCCGGGGTCAAGTGGCACGATGACTTCTGCGTCGGCCTGGAGACGTGCGGCGTGGGTGACTTCAACGGCGATGGCCGCGATGACATCGTAGCGTTCGTGAAAGACACCCAAACCGGCGCTCGTCGCGGGGAGGTGAACGTGGCCGTGGCCGGCGGCTCCGGCTATCGCTTCACAGCCGGCGCAAAGTGGCTGGATACCTTCTGCTTGGGCAACCAGCAATGCGGCGTGGGCGATTTCAACGGCGACGGCAAGGACGACGTGCTGGCATTCGTCCGCGACACCCAGGGCGGCGCCGAGCAGGGCGATGTGTGGGTGGCGCTCTCATCGGGCGCCAGCCTGGGCTCGGTCGCCAGATGGCACGATTTCTTCTGCACCGGCAATGAGGTGTGCCTGATCGCGGACGTGAACGGCGACGGTCGAGATGACCTGGTCTCGTTCGCGCGCGGCGCAGACGGCGATGTATTTGTCGCGCTGTCTAGCGGCGTCAGCTTCGGGCCGCGCACCAAGTGGCACGACTTCTTCTGCCTGGGCGAGGAGATCTGCAATGTCGGCGACTTCAACGGCGACGGCCGCGCGGACATCGTGGCCTTTTTGCGCAGCGCCTACTATCCCTCCAATGTCGGCGCGGTTTTCGTGGCGCTGTCAACGGGCAGCAGCTTCGGCGGCAGCGCGAAGTGGCACAGCTTCTTCTGCATCGGGTTGGAGACGTGCGGCGTGGGCGACTTCAACGGCGACGGCAAGACCGACGCGATCAGTTTCTCCAAGAGCAACTACATCGGCACACCTGCCGCGGGCGATGTCTTTGTCGCGCTCTCCAACGGCATCAGCTTCGTCAGCTCGGCCGATAAGTGGAACGATGGGTTCTGCGTCGGCGACGAGGTGTGCGCAATCGGCGATTTCGACGGCGACGGCAGGGATGACATCGCGACCTTCTTGCGCAGCACGTATGGGACGAGCAAGGTGGGGCATGTGTACATCGGTCTGTCCAACGGCGCCAACCTCGCCGCGGGTGTGCGGTGGAGCGACTTCTTCTGCATCGGGAACGAGGTTTGCGGCGTCGGCGACTTCAACGGCGACGGCCGCACGGATGCCGTGACCTTCTTGCGCGATACGCAAGCGGGCGCCAAGCGCGGGGAGGTGGATGTCGCGTTGGCGGCCGGCGCACCCTATCGCTTCTCGCCGCTGCTGCCGCGCGTCTTCCTGCCCGCCATCAGCAAGTAGGAGTGGACTGTCCTGAAAATCGCCGCCCGCCTCTCCGGTCTCGAGGCTTCAGCCGGCCTCTGCCGCCGACCACCAAACCGGCTAATCCTAAAGGAGGCTTCGCACAGCCTCGAATCCAGCCTGCCCTTTTTTCATGCGCCGTCCCACAGGGAGGCTGCGCACCCTGGCCTGCGCTGCGCAGCCAGGGCAGGCTGGCGCCGCGGCCGGCATGGGCAACTGTCCTGAAAACCGCTCGCCAAGCGCCAGGCATCTGAGAGGATGCCTGGCGCTTGGTGGGTTTCATCTCATCTGTCAATCGTCTGGATCAGCATCATGCCTGCCCTCAGGCCAGCCAAGACCCTCGCCATGCGCGTGCTGGAAGGCCACGGCGTTCCGTATACGCCGCTGTACTACGATGTGGAGGATCACCTCTCCGCGACCGAAGTCGCGGCTGCCGTGGGACTGCCGGCCGAACAGACCTTCAAGACGCTGGTGGTCCTGCCTGATCGCCCGCATGGCCGGCCGATCCTGGCGTTGATCCCCGCGGATTGCCAGCTCGACCTGAAGAAACTGGCGGCCGCAGCCGGCGAAAAGAAGGTCCAGATGGCGCCTCAGCGCGAGGCCGAACGCCTGACCGGGCTGGAGAAGGGCGGCATATCGCCGTTGGCGCTGCTGGACAAAGGATTTCCCGTGTACATAGACGAGACGGTGGTCTTGTTCGATGAGATCGAGATCAGCGCGGGGAAGGTGGGTGTGGGCGTGCTGGCGCCGGTTGAGGGGCTGCTGAGAGTGCTGAAGGCGAAGACGGCGGATATCGTTTGAGAGAGGACTGGACGCAAATTGCAAATTGCAGATCGCAAATCGCAGATATGCTATTCGCCATTTGCTATTTGCTATTTGCTTCTTGACCGGGTGGGCCGATTTTGGTATAGTTGAACTTGCAGATCACCCCATCGAGCACGATCCGACATTCCGACTGCCAAGGAGGCGCTATCCATGTCGCGACCAATCACCCTCTTCACCGGCCAGTGGGCCGACCTGACCTTCGACACCCTCTGCGCCAAGGCCAAATCATTTGGCTATGACGGCGTCGAGATCGCCTGCTGGGGCGACCACTTCGAGGTGGACAAGGCCCTGGCGAGCGACCGCTATGTCCGCACGCGCTGGGACATCCTGGAAAAGCACGGCCTGAAGTGCTTTGCGATCAGCGCGCACCTGGTCGGCCAGGCCGTGTGCGACCGGATTGACGAGCGTCACAAGAGCATCCTCCCGGAGCGCATCTGGGGGGATGGCAAAGAGGACGGGGTGCGCGCCCGCGCCGCCGAGGAGATGAAGAACACGGCGCGCGCGGCCGCCAGGATGGGCTTGAAAGTGGTCCCCGGCTTCACCGGCTCGCCCATCTGGGGCATGGTCTATTCCTTCCCGCCCAACCCGGCCGACTTCCTGGAGAAGGGCCTCAAGTTCTTCGCGGAGATGTGGACCCCCATCCTTGACGTTTTCCAGGCCGAAGGGGTCAGGTTCGGGCTGGAAGTGCATCCGACCGAGATCGCCTTCGACATCGCCAGCGCGGAGAACGCACTCAAGGCCGTCAACGGGCATCCGGCCTTCGGGTTCAACTACGATCCCAGCCACTTCGGCTATCAGGGCGTGGACTATGTCGCGTTCATCCGCAAATTCGCCGACCGCATCTTCCATGTCCACATGAAGGACGTCTGGTGGTCATCCAGGCCCACCGAAGCCGGCGTCTTCGGCGGGCACCTCAGCTTTGGCGACCCGCGACGCTTCTGGGACTTCCGCTCGCTTGGCCGCGGCTCGATCAACTTCGAGGAGATCATCCGCGCGCTGAACGACATCGGCTACTGGGGCCCGCTCTCGGTCGAATGGGAAGACGGCAAGATGGATCGCGAGCACGGCGCAGCCGAGGCGGCCGCGTTCCTGCGCACACTCGACTTTGCGCCGTCGGCCATTGCATTTGATGCAGCGTTCGAGAAGAAATAGAAAGTCAAACGTCATGCGTCAAACGCCATACATCATGCGAGAGCTCGACGTTTGACGTTTGACGTTTGACGTTTGACGTTTCACGGAGGCACACATGAGCGAACAATCCTTCACCGCCATGGCCGGCCCGAAGGCCACGGGCGCAGCGCCGGAGATCGGCGTCGGCATGTTGGGCTATGCGTTCATGGGCAAGGCGCACAGCAACGCCTTCAAGAAGATTCCCTACATGATGTACCCACCGCCCGCGATCCCGAAGCTAGTGGCGATTGCCGGCCGCAACATCGAGGCGGCGCAAGAGGCCGCCAAACGCTACGGCTACCAGAAGGTCTACGGCGACTGGCGCGCGCTGATCGCGGACCCCGAGGTTCAGCTTTTCGACAACGGCGGCCCCAATGATGCGCACGCGGAGCCATGCATCGCAGCCGCGCAGGCGGGGAAACACCTCTTCTGCGAAAAGCCGCTCGCCCGCACCGCCGAGGAGGCCAGGGCCATGTGGGACGCCGCGCGGCAGGCCGGCGTCAAACACATGGTGGCGCACAACTACCGCTTCGTGCCGGCCATCCGCCAGGCGTATGAGCTGATCAAGAGCGGCGCGCTGGGTCGCATCTATCACTTCCGCGCGGTCTATCTGCAAGAGTGGATCATGCCACACTACAACACGCCGTACATCTGGCGCGTCGATAAGCAGGCGGCCGGCAGCGGCGCGCTCGGCGACCTCGGCTCACACATCATTGATCTGGCCCGCTTCCTGTGCGGCGAGATCACGGGTGTGAGCGCCATGACCAGGACGTTCATCTCGGAGCGATCCAAGGGCGACGGCACGCTGGGCAAGGTGGAGGTGGATGACGCATTCGTCTCGGCTGTCGAGTTCGCCAACGGCGCCATCGGCACGCTGGAGGCCACGCGTTTCGCGGCCGGCCGCAAGAACTACGAGGTGCTGGAGATCAACGGCGAGCGCGGCTCCATCCACTTCAACATGGAGAAGATGAACGAGCTGGGGGTCTTCTGGGTGGGCGAGCAGCCGAAGGAGACCCAAGGCTTCCACGAGGTGGTCGTTACCGAGGGGCATCATCCCTGGATCGCCAACTGGTGGCCGCACGGACACATCATCGGCTGGGAGCACACCTTCGTCCACGAGCTGACGCACTTCCTGGACTGCATCGTGAACGACAAGGAGGTCGCGCCCTTCGGCGCGACCTTCGAGGATGGCTATCGCACGGCCTGCGTGTGCGATGCGATCCTCGAATCCGCGGCCGCCCGGCGCCAGATGGACGTGAAGTACTAATCGTTCCCGAACGATGATCTGCACGCCTGTGTGCAGCGATCAGGCGTGCAGATCATCGACTATCGGCCGCTTTAGCGGCTCCTGCCGTGAACTGGATTGTGGCAGCCAGCGCCGGGCCCGGGTCACGGCACAATGGTCAGCGGGATCGGCGTGAAGACGAGCAGGAAGATCGCGACCATAGTCAGCGCCAGGCGGCGCTGACCGTGGGTCAGTTCAGTGATTTCATCCAGCGGCCTGTCGTGCAGCCGGCCGAAGAGGAAGACGAGCGCCAGCCAGAGGCCCCAACCGGACCAAATGAAGGTCAACGCGGCCAGCGCGCCCAGCACGATCCAGGTTGACGTGCGCACCCCACGCGCGCCGAACAACGCATAGATGATGTGCCCCCCGTCCAACTGCCCGGCCGGCATCAGGTTCAGGCCGGTGACTAGCAGGCCCGCCCAGCCGGCATAGGCCACCGCGTGGATAAAGACGTCCTCGCCGGCCGACGGCAGCCACTTGCCGAACATCAGGAACTTCAAGGCTGCGTAGAGCAGCGAATTGCCCTCCATCTGATAACCTCCAGCCGGCAGCGGCTGCACGCCGCTCAAACTGAGGCCGTAGAGCAGAATCGGCAGCGCCGCCGCCAGGCCAGCCAACGGCCCGGCCGCGCCGACCGCCAACAGGTGGCGGCGATTGCGGAACGGCACGCGCGCGGTGATGACCGCGCCCAGCGTGCCGAAGGGACCGAACGGCATCGGCAGGAAATAGGGCAGGCTCGTGGGGCTGCCCAGACGCTGCGCCATCAGGTAGTGGCCAAACTCGTGCGCAGTCAAGATCGCCAACAGGCTGAGTGCGAAGGGCACGCCGTCCAATAGATTGAGGTTGATCTGCTCCAGCCCCTCGATCATCTGCGCGCCGGCGAACAGGCACGAGAGCACGGTGAGCGCGAAGAGGACCAACGACAAACCCACACGCGGCCGGGTTTGGGCGAAGGTGACCGGCATGGCCAGCACCTCGACCGCTTCTCCCCCTTGATCGGTCGCGTCTTTGCGCAGGAGCGGCGTGCGGCCCAACGGTTGCATGGCCGCGGCCAGCCGATCGTACGCCTCGTCCGAGGGCAGCAGCAATCTCCCGCGCAGTCGCACCGAATTGCCGGGCGGCGCACCCTCGGTGACATCGTCTATCGCCATCACATCCCTGGCGGCCGCCACCAGACGGCCCAGATCATTTACGGATTCGTTCATGTCTACTGTACGCTTCTAGACCCCATTCCTAGCCTATTCATTGCACTCGCCTCCCAGCGCGATCTTCACCGCGCAGCCATCGAGCGTCTCTTTCTCCAGCAGTTCCTTGGTCAGGGTCTCCAGCGCCTGCCGGTGCTCGCCGAGCAACGCCTGAGCGCGCTCGTACTGCCCGGTGATGATGCGCTGCACCTCACCGTCAATCAGCTCACGTGTTTTGGGGCTAAGGCCGCCGTTGTCCTCGATCGCGCCGCCGAGATATTGGAGCTGCTGCCCTGCGTAGCGCACCGAGCCGAGCTTCTCGCTCATGCCGAACTCGGTCACCA
>VGOD01000112.1 GCA_016876015.1 Chloroflexota bacterium | reverse complement strand
TCCAATGTTTCGGATAGTTGGCATTGATTCTCCGTTTCCGCTGCGATTGGTGAATCAATACGATTTGTATGTGCTATCTACTGCGTGGATGAGTCGCGTTCCAAGACGAAACGGCGTGTCCGTAAACGCACGTTCCCCGACACGAAACTGTCGGGTTAACACCCCGCTGGCCCGTGTTACCCGCCAGTTTTGTGTCGGTTTAACAGGTAGGGGCCACACGCCCCGCCGTCTTCTACAACTCCATGTTGTCCAACGGACTCTTGATCCGTTGCAGCGCCGGTTGCGTTACGTGCGTGTAACGCTCGGTCGTCTCGATGCTGTCGTGCCCCAATAACTCCTGGATGTAACGGATGTCGGTCCCGTCCTCCAGCAGGTGCGTGGCGAACGAATGCCGCAACGTTATGGAAGGTCGCCTTCTTGGTGATGCCCGCCTTTTTCTTCGCCTGCTCGAAGACGTGCTCCGCCGACCGCTCCGAGAGATGGTCGCCGGGGGTCTTGGCCGGGAAAAAGCCAATCTTGCGGCTTCTCGGCCTTGAAGTACTCGCGCAACACCGTCAGCGCGATCTCTGAAAGCACCGTGTAACGATCTTTCGCACCTTTGCCTGCCGTCACCCGAATTTGCATCCGTTTGGAGTCAATGTCACCCACCTTCAGCCGCACTACCTCGCCCACCCGCAGTCCGGCCGAGTACGCCGTCACGAGCAGCGCCTTGTGTTTGAGGTTGACCGTCGTCTTCAGGATGCGACCGACCTCCTCGCGGCTCAGGACAACCGGCAATTGCTGCGGCCGTTTCATGCGCGGGAGATCTGCCACTTTGTCAGGCTGCTTCAACGTCGCCTCGTACAGGAACACCAGCGCCGCCCGCGCCTGCCGGCAATAGCCCGCCGACGCCTGGCCGCTGTTCGCCATCTGCACCAGGTAGCCGCGCACCTCATCGCGTCCGGCCGCTTCCGGCAGGACCTTCTTTTCCTGCAGCCAGTCGAAGTAATTACGCAAGTGCTGGCCGTAACACTTCCGCGTGCCGTAGGCCATGCCGCGCAACACCAACTCGTCGTCAGCCGCCTTGATCAGCGGGTGCGGCGGGTTGGTCGTCAACGGCTTACCGGGCGTCCGCGGCGCACGGAGCTTGCGCGCCCCGTCCTTTTCCGCCTTCGGTGGCGCCACGCCGATCCACTCGCCGGTCGGCTTGGGGGGCGGCGCAGCGAAAATCTCGGTCAGCGCCGCTGCTCGACCCGCGCCTCGGAATAAGGGAAGGTCACCAGCAGCCGTCCCTGACCGTCCGGCTTGATCGTCACGCCTTCCACTAGCTCAACTCATGGGAAATACCGGTAGATATCCTTGCGGTGCAAGAACCGTACATCTGAATCGCGTTATAACCTCTCTGTCTGGCTGGTCTACCGCGCCCGCCAGCGATCTTTAGCGAGGCGCTGTTCGACTGAGCTCACGCCGAAGCCCGTGTAGCAGTCATCGCGCCGATAGCAATATCTGCCGCCAGTATACCACTCCTCGACGACAAGTCAACTACGACTGGGCCTTCATCCCTTAATTGCGCCCACCAGCAGCCCGCGCGCGATGTAGCGCTCCAACGCGATGGCCATGATGATCACCGGCAGGATCATGATGATGATCAGCACCGACATGAACCACCACTGCGGGCCGCGAGTGGCATTCTGGGCGGCGACCGACAACGGCATCGTCTGCGCCCTGGCGCTGGAGAGGAACAACGCCAGCAGATATTCGTTCCAGGCGAACACCAGCACGAAGAGGAAAGTGGCCACCAGCCCAGGCATCGCCAGCGGCAGCACGATTGACCAGAAGGTGCGATAGCGCGAGGCGCCGTCAATCGCCGCGCACTCCTCCAGTTCGATCGGGATCGTCTGGAAGTAGTCGCGCATCAGCCACACCACGATCGGCAGGTTCGCGGCGACGTAGGCGATGATCAGCCCCGCGCGTGTGTCGAGCAGCCGGAACTGCTGATACAGCACGTACACCGGGATCACCACGACCACCGGCGGCAGGATGCGCTGCGAGATGAGCCAAAACGCGATGTCCGAGTTGCCCAGCGACCTCGTGAACCGCCGGCCGATCGTCTGCAGCACGATCACGAAGAGGAGCAATGCCGCGCTCACGGCCGCGGGCCAGGGCGCACCGAGGGCAACGACCCCGATCGCCAGCGCCACGCATCCGATGAACGACAACACCGCGCCCACGCGCGGCCGGTATTGGAAGCGCGTCAGGCCGTAGGCCGCGGTCGTGCCGAACGCCAGCGCCAGCAGCGAGCTCGCCAGGCCGACCACCACCGTGTTGACGTATGGCCGCACGGTGTCGTTCTGCAGATCGCCGATCAAGATATAGCGCCAGGCGTGTGATGAGGGCTGGAAATCCACGAAGGGCAGATAGACCGGCCCATCGCTGACGTGGATCGGCAGCTTGACCGAGGTGATCACCAGCCAATAGAGCGGGAAGAGCACCACCAGCGCCCAGCCGATCAGCAGGCCGTAAGAAAGGATCATCTGCGCGGGTGACGGTCGAAAAAGGAAACGTCGCCGAAATAACTGTGTGAGCGCCGTCATCATACCTCCGCCACTCGCCGCCGGATGAGATTCACCAGGGTCAGCGCCATGAAGGTGACGAGGAACAGCAAGACGTAAGCGATCGCGGCGGACCCGCCCAGGTCTAGCGTGCGCCAGTTGATGTAGGCCTGCAGCGTCAACGACTCGGTGGCGGTTCCCGGCCCGCCGTTGGTCAAGACGTTCGGCAGGTCAACGATCTTGAAGGCTTCGATCATCCGGATCAGGATCAGCGTCGTGCTCACGGGCAGGATTTCGGGCAGGGTGATGTGCCAGAAGACGCGCCAGGAACTCGCGCCGTCCACGGTGGCGGCCTCGACCTGGTCCACCGACTGGCCCTCCAGCGCGGCCAGCAGCACGATGAACATGAACGGCGTCCATTGCCAGATGTCGCCGATCATCACGGCCGCGCGTGCGCCCCATGGATCGTTCACCCACGAGGTGTTGTAAAGCCCCAACGCGCCCCAGATCGGCTGCAGCGGCCCCTTGGTGGTGTCGGCCAACATGCGAAACATGTACGCCACCCCCACAGGCGTAATCATCATCGGCAGCAGGAAGACTACCCGGAAGAAGCGGCGGCCCGGCAGCCGCTGCGTGCAGAGCAACGCCAGCCCTAGCCCGAGCAGATACTGAATGGCCAGGTCAACGAACACATAGATCAAAGTCACGCTGATCGTGCCTGGTCGGCCCGCCGGCGCCAGCGTTCGCACGAGCATCAAGAGCAGCCCGGCCGCGATCCCCGTGCCCAGCCCGCGGCCGACAATGCCGCCGACCGAGCGGCCGCCTCGGCGCAGATAGCTCACGAGCCCCCAGGTCAACGCGGCCAGCCCCGCCGCAAAGATCAACCAGCCGACCGGCGAAGTCTGGCCGGCCAGCCCCAGGAAGTGAATCTGTTCGCTGCCGAAGAACAACTTGCGGTAGTTGGCCAATCCGACGAACGTGATCTTGAACCCGCCGGGGACGAACTGCAGCCGCGAAAGAGACAGGTAGAGCGAGATGACCAGGGGAAAGATGGACAGGCACAGTACGACCAACACCGCGGGCCAGAGGAAGGCGTTGCCCGCCCAGCGGTCAAAGTATGACCTCAGCTTATCCGTGCGGCTGTTCATCGCATTGCCTCTTGCAGTTGAACTCATGGGCGCGACCGCGAGGAATCGTCCCTACGGCGCAGGCAACTGGCGACAGGCCCTGAGGGGCCTTCTCAGATTCAGCCGGTCGGATTCCATCCGCCGGAAGCCAGACTGGCAGGTCTGCCCGGCTGCCCAGGCCTGGCAGACCTGCTCCTGGCTAACGCACGCTCACTTCTGCACGCCCAGGCTGCCCAGGTAGGCCGCCTTCTGCTTGTCGCGACCGAGCTCGTTGGTGATCTCCTCCCAGCCGTCCGTGATCTGCTTCATGGCTTGATCGCGATTGATCTCGCCGGCCAGGAACTGGCTGATCGCCCTGTCGAGCACCACCTGCTGGTAGCGTTGATTCTGCGGGATGCGCAGATCGAGCACCATGTTGGGGCTGGCCAGGCTGGCCTCGATGGCGCCCAGGTAGTTGCTGGCCGCCGCCGGGCTCATGCCCGCCTTCACCCACTGCTCGCGGTTGAGGAACTGCGACGTGCGGTAAGGGTTGAAGCCGGTCTTGCCGATCGTCACGTCAACGTTGGCCTGCGCGGGCTGGCTCATGTAGGATAGGAACGCGTAGACTGCGTCCTTGTTCTTCGCCTTGGCAGCCGCATTGATCGCGCCCGACCAGCCGCCGTAGGCGGCAAACGGCGCATGGTTGATGCCGTTCACCGCATGGGGACAGGTGGTCTTGTCGCACGCCGCCAGCTTGCCGGTCTTGCGATCGAGCACCTTGGCCGTGCCGGGCAGGATGATGGCGCCGGTTTTATCTTTGACCTTGGAGGTCTGCGGGTCAATGGCCAGCGTGCCGATGTCGCCCCAGTCAATCGAGAGGGCGCAGCGGCCGGCCGTGAAGAGGCTGCGCGTGTCGCCGACGTCCAGGTTCAGCTCGTCGGGCGGGCCGTACTTCGTGGTCTCCTTGTACACATCCAACGCGGCGGCGAACGCCTCGTTGTTGGTCAACGGCTTGAAGGTGTCGAGATCGAAGAAGCTGCCTTCGCTGGTGCCCTTGCTCTGCAAGAAGTCAGCCGCCACCGACCAGATCATCCAATACGCCTGCGCGCCGCGCTTCTTGGAGATGCACGAGCCGTAGTCGGGAGTACCGTCGCCGTTCAGGTCCTTGCCGTGGAACGCCTTGGCGATCGCGAGATAGTCGTCCCACGTTTCCGGCGGCTTCAGCCCAGCCGTCTGCAGCAGGTCGGTGCGGTAGTAGGCCATCTGGAAGTCGCCGTCCAGCGGGATGGTGTAGATCTTGCCCTGGAAAGTGGCGCTGAAGTCGCGGAAGAAGGGCGCGATGTCCTCCCACTGGATCTCCTTGTCGGCCTTGATTCTGGGGGTGAGATCCTCAAGGTAGCCGGGAGTGATGTAGTCCACCATCCACTGCGGCGCGAAGACGACCGCGTCGTAGGCGTTGGTCTTGGTGGCAAAGTCGGTCAGAATCTTCTGATAGAGATCGCTGAAGGGGACGACGATGACGTTGACCTTGGCCCCGGTCAACTGGGTAAAGTCGGGGCCGCGGCGCTGCAGAGGCTCAGCGATCTGCGGGCCGGTGAACGTGAGGATGTTGACCGTCACGCCCTCGAAGGGCTTGGCGGCAGGGGTCGGGGTCACCATCACCTCGACCTGCTTCTCGACCACCTGTGGAGTCGGTACGGTGCAAGCACCCAGCACGATCGAGAAGGCCACGAGCAATCCGACGAATGTCATTAGCCTGCATTTCATGGGAGTCTCCTCCTTGAGTGTCCAGACAGCCGGTTTTCGGTTAACTTGGGGGTGGTTTCAGGGTATCTGTCGCAGGCGACCTCACCTCCTTTCACGGATAGATTCTACACGGGCGGCGCGAAGCTGTCAACTCGAATCGCGCCGGGGCGGCCTCACGTTATCTGCCTGGCGAAGGAGTCTATCTCCTCCTGCGATGCCAGCACGCCGACCTCCAGGCGATAGTCGCGCGTCTCGCCGGGCGCCAGGCATTGCAGCCGGCCAGCCGCGCGCTCCACCGCGCGCCCCCCGGCCCAATTGGTAGCCGGCTCAAGACCGCAGACGTAGGCGCCCTGCCCCATCATCTTCCACTGCACCAGTCGGGGCAACTCGGCCATGCGGAAGCGCACATAGGCCCCCAAACCCTGACCGCCGCCGAAGCCGCGATTGACCAGGGCGACCTGGGCGTAGCCATCTTCGCCGGCCCGCGGCGTGTGATAGAAGACCTGCTCGCGATAGCCCGCGGTCGGCGGCTGGAACCGGGCATGATCGGCCAGACCGGCCGCGGCCGAGGAATCGCGCGGGCGAACCTCGACGTCGTTCGTCAGCAGCTCGGCGTGCTCGTCAAGCAGGGGGAAGCCGAAGTTGAAGTGATACAGCATCATGTGCGGCGTCGGGGCAAAGCCCTCGTTGCTGACGGTATCCTCGATGAACAAGCGCGATTCGCCCAACCGCGCCCGAATGCGCCGGCGCAACGCCAGGTTCTCGCCGAACAGCACCGCCTCGCGCAGTTGGCCCGAAATCCAGATCTCATACTCGTCCCCGCGCCAATCGCCGCCACAGGCGAGATGTGTAGCCGGGATATAAGAGGCGCGACCGTGCAGACCCAGGGCCTGCCCCTCCTCTTCGGCCGGCGCGCCGAAGTGCGTCAGACCGCACGTCGTCAGCAACCCGCCGGGGAAGCCGCGCAGCCAGCCCAGTCCGTGTGGTTCGTAAAAGGCGGGACCAGCCGCGGTCATAGGCGACCGCCAGGCCAGGGCCGCGGCGCCGAAGCTCGCCGGCCCGATGTCCAGACCCCGATCCACCAGAACCGTGCATTCCAGCCCGCTGCCGGTGCGCACATCAGCCACGCGCACGCTCCGCTCGAAACCGTCGGCCAGCTCGCTCAGCCGCACGCCAGCCACCTGGCTAATGTCGCCAACGCGTTGAAGAAGCTCGTGTCGAGTGTAGTTCATGCCCAAAATGGCAGCCATTCAGCACCTCCGCAACGTTAGAACGTTGAAACGTTAGAACGTTAGAACATTAAGACGCTGAAACGTTAGAGCGTTCGACGATCGCCTCGTGCAACAAATCACCTGACGGCAACTCACACACCTCGGACAGAACGCGGCGGATGCCGTCAGTTGCCAGACGCGCCTGTAACTCGCCGGCGATCGGATCCGCGGGATGGTCGAAGCGCAGCGCAGCCACAATACCAGTGATCAGATTGACCGGCTGAACCCCCTGCGCCATTGCGTTCAACGCGGCCCCCACCAGCCGGTCGCAGCGCGCCAGCTTACGGATCGGATCGCGGCCCACGCGCAACACCGTGTCGCCCAGCGCCCGGTTGCCGAAGCGACGCAACAGATCCTCGACATTGGCCAACAGCGCGCCGGCCGGCGGCCGATAGGCGCGAGTCAGCGCCAGCGCCGACTCCTCCATCGCGCCGCGCGCCTGAAAGTAAATCTCGTCGTCGGCCAGCGCCTGATAACCGTATTCGTAACCGGCCAGATAACCCAGATAAGCCAGCACTGCGTGGCCAGCATTGTGAATGTAAAGCTTGCGGTCGGTGAAAAAGGAAAACCGCGTATGGGGAATCATACCCACGATCGTCGGCGGCGCGCCAACGAAACCGTCTCCATCCACCGGCAGCTCCTTGTACGGCTCCACGATCATCAGACTGGGATCAAGCTGGCGCATCTCCGGCGTCAGCGCTGGCGCCATGCGCGCAATCACAGCGTCCACGAACCCGATGCGTTCGGCCATGAATTCATGCTGCCCCGCCGCCAGATGCACCTGCACCATCCCGCGGAAAATGGCGGCCGCGCCGTGCAGATTCTCGCAGATGATCAGATTGAGCGGCAGCGGGTTGCCCTCGGCTGCTCGCCGGCAAATGCCCCGCGCCACATTGGCCGCAACGTGCTTCAGGCCGGCCGCGCCCACGGCCGTCGCACCGATCTCCGCGCACGCCACCGCCTGGCCGACCTGATCCGCATCCTCCGCGTGGATCGCGCGCACGGGCCCCACCGTCACCTCGCCGGCCTCCTCATTCGTCACCAAACGCAGCGTATACGCCCCGCGCCGGTTCAGTGCATCCAGCAGTGGCCGATCCACGTCCACGAAAACCACGCGATAACCCGACTCGCTGAACAACTGCCCGATGAACCCGCGGCCAATGTTGCCCGCGCCGAAGATGATCGCTTCTTTCATCAGCCCGGTCCCACCCAAAGCCGCTGAACCGCATCGTAGCGCCAGCCGGACGCTGCCAATTCCAGGGCATGTTGCGGCCAGCCGGTCTCAATGCGCTGCAACGTCTCCTCCCAGGTGCGCAGCCCGCTCAGCGCATCAGGGGCTTCTACGTTGCACGCCCCCACGCCCACCGCCGCTTGCACGGCCGCCTGAAGCGAAAGCCCGCGCAGCAGACCGCTCAGCAAACCCGCGACCGTCGCATCGCCAGCCCCCGTCGCCCCGGCCACCTGCACCTGGAAACATGGCGCCCACAGTTCCCGACCAGCCCAACCGGCCGCATCCGCCGGCGCACCGCGGCCCATGCCCGCCAGCGCAGCCGCGTCGGCCGTCGTCCGCACATACAGCCCGCGGTCGCCCAGCTTCAAGGCCAGCACCCTGACACCCATCGCCAGAATCTCGCGGGCCAGGTCCGACAGCAGATCGGGTGTGATGCCCGCCAAGACGCCTGCCGGCCGCAGCGCCTCATAGGTCTCGCGGCGCAGCATGTAAAGAATCTCTTCGATGCTCGGCAGGAAAATGTCCACATCAGGCAAAACCGCAGCCAAAATCGCCAGCCAGTCCGCGCGGCCGGCCGGCGAAGCGGGATCGGGCAGCGCCAGGTCGAGTGACGTGGTCACGCCGGCCGCCCTCGCGCGGCGGAAGATCTCCACCAGTTCCCGGCCCTGCTCCGCATACATCCGCTTCATCAGGGGCGGATAGCCGAAATGAAAGAGACGTGCCGCCGACAGCACGTCGTAACGCACGTCGTCGGCCCCGAAGCTGTCGTTGGCGGCCGGACAGTGCAGAAAGATGCGATCCACGCCGGGCGGGTTGATGATGATCGTGTACGAGGTGGCCACGGAACGATCCACGATCAGCGCGTCCGTCAGAGCCTGTCCTGAGCGAGTCGAAGGGCCGGCCGCATAGGCCATGATGACCTGGCGCACCGCGTGGCCGAACAAATCGTCGCCGATCTTGCCCATCAGCAACGTGGAAATGCCCAGCCGGTGCAGCGCCAGACCCGCATTGGAGACCGCGCCGCCGGTCGAGAGCATCACCGGACCCACATCGAGCAAACGGCCCGGCACGAAGCGTGTGGCAAAGTCGCCTTCCCAGCGACCGTGCAGATCAGGAATCACGTCGAGACAGAGGTGACCAGCCACGACAGCATCGCAGGTTGCAGGCATAAAGCTGCTCCTCTCACGTTAAAACGTCAGAACGTTGTGACAGAGATGCCAACTTTCGAAAAGTTGGCATCTCTGGGCCATCTCTGGGCGCGCTCCATCAACGCTCGCATATAGCCGATGGCGTAGGCCGCGCCGCCGCCCTTGGCGTACTCGCCCGCGAACTTCGGGGTGTGATCCAGGATCATGGTCCCACGATAGCCCGCCTGGACGAAAGTCTTCATCACCCGGTACATGTCCATGTAGCCGTTGTCCAGGAAGGTCTCGACGAAGCGGGGGAGCGCCGCGGTCACGTTGCGGAAGTGGACGATCAAGATGCGATTCTCCGCAGTGAAGGTCCGGATCCCCTCGAAGATGTCCCCGAACCCTGCGCCCCCCTCCAGCCAGCAGCCGCAGCAGAACTCCATGCCCAGGGCCGGGCTGTCGGCGATGGCGAACGCCCGCCGGTACGTGTCGAAGCTGTGGATCAGACAGGGAATCCCGCCGAGCGGCCGGGGCGACGGCGGATCGTTGGGATGGAGCGCCAATCGCACGCCCGCGTCCTCACAGACCGGCATCATCTGGCCCATAAAGTAAGTGTAGTTCGCCCAGATTTCGTCTTCGGAGTATGGCCGGCCGTGGGTGTAGGGCCGCTGCAGCATCTCATCCAGGTCAACGGCTCTGGCCTGCGCGCCGCGGCTCTCGCCCGGCGCCGAGCTCCACACCTGCGTCGGCTCCCACGTGAAGGTGGTGACGCCGATCCCCGCTCGGCCCAAATCGCGCACGAACGCCTGGAAATCGGCGATGGCCTGATCGCGGCCGGGCAGCGCCAGGTGGATCTTGTCATTCTTGGCGACCGCGATATTGCCGACGTTGTAGAGCCGCAGCCCGTGCGCCTCGACCCGCTCGCGTAACCGGGCCAGGTAGTCGTAGGCGCGCTGTTCTGGCCTGACCCACGTGTAGACGCAGTCCACGCCGAGCTGCCCCGCAAAAAGCAGCTCGTCTTCGGATGGATCGGGTTCGATGAACATGGAGAGCAGGGGTCGGGACATGGTTACACCGCCACCACACACACATCGCTCCGCCCGCGCGCAGCCGCGTTGTACGCGATCCAGCGACCGGTCGGGTCGCAGATCGGGTGCGGATGCGGATACTGGCCGGGCAGCGCGCCCCAGTCCGATCCGTGGCGGCAGATCACCTCGACGCGCGGCTGCTCCTGGTCGTAGTAGACCCACAGCAGCAGGTCGTTGCTCAGGTTGCCGTCGAGGATCACCGCGGGCCGGCCGGCCATCGCGGACACATGGCCGTAGTGCGGGGCTTTGTCGAACAGATACTCGCGCACGGTTTGCCCCGACTTGTGGACGACGCCGATGTAATGGCCGCTGATTGCGCTCCGACCGTGATAGAGCACATTCTCGCCGTCCCACGTCCAGACGCAGTGCACCTGGAAGCGGGCCTTGTCCTGCGGTGGAAGCTCGGTGAGCTGCCCGGTCGAAAGGCGCAGCGTCCAAATGCGGTTGGTCTTGCCATCGCTCCCGCCCCAATAGCGCGGGGGGAAGTCGCGGTCGAGCAGCAGCAGGTCGCCGTCGGTCGGACAATGCGGCGCGTGCGCGCTGCCGATGCCCGCTTCTTCATACACCGTTGTCGCCGGACCGCCCGCCAACGGGACGCGGATCAACTTCATGCGCATCCTCGTCCCATCGGCAAAACATTCCATGTACGAACGGCTGGGGCGCTTCCCGGCCAGGATTTCGGGGTGCGCGGGCATCAGCGAGATGATGACCGCGGTCTCGGCGGGGTCAATGCTCGGCACGCCGGGAACCCACTCCGCGCCCAGGTCGGGGATCAGCACGCGCTCCTCCAGCGTGTCAATGTGCACGCCGCGCACCACGTGGCCGGCCTTGAACACCGCCCACCTGCTCTGCGGCGCCATGCACATGCTTCCGCTGATCCCCTTCCCGTCGCCGACAGCATAGCCGCCCTTGTGCCACTCGCCGTGGCCGCCGATGCCCGGCGCGGGGTCAATGAGCTGTGTGATGTCGCCCGTGGGCAGGTGACACTTGAAGATCGCGCTGCCGTCCTCGCGGGCGGAAGCGAAGATCAGGAACTCGCCGTCGGCCGAGAAGCCGATGTTCGTGTGGTAGTTCGGGGATTGGTTGTACAGTCCGCGCGTGGTGACGCGGCGCACTTTGCGCAGCGTCCAGGGGTCGCTGTACAACTCCGATTCGTTCCAGGTTTCGCCTTTGCGGGCCATCGTATTCTGCTCCGGGGTGCGAGTAGGAGTGGACCTGCCGATCATACCATCAGTGCTGCGTTCGGGCAATTCGCGGCCGCAGCCGTGTGGCGATTGGCGGCCCGTGACCGCCCTTGCGCGTCTCACGCTTCGGCGAACGGATTCTGATCGTATTGGAAGATCGGCTGTGTGCCCCGGAACTGCCAATCCATGAAATCCAGCAACGTCTCCCAATCAGCCTGGCTGTGCGCATGACCGCCTTCGCGATACCAGATGCCGATCCGCGCCTCGACGCCCAGGAAGCGGTAGACCTCACGGGCAGCCTCATGTGTCTGCCACGCGCCGGTCGGGTTGGCCCACAGATCGCCGAGCGCCTCGGTGGTGAGCAGCAGCCGGGGCGCGACTGCAGCCTTGAGGAAGTGCTGATCGAACGGCAGCTCAGTTTCCCGACCGATGTAGTCGCCAAAGCTCGGGCCGAACCAATACGGGAAGCGCCCCACGATATCGGCCAGCGTCTCGGAGTTCGGCCCCTGGAACCGGTAGCAGCCCGCGCCGCCGCAGCCGGAATCGTTGGCCGAGGTCAACGCAATCCGCTCGTCGGTGGCGCCGGCGAGCAGGCTGGCCTTACCCCCGCGTGAGTGTCCTACGACCGCGATCTGCGCGGCGTTCACGAACTCCAGGTTCGTCAGCACATCTATGCAGCGATGATAGCCCCAGGCCCACGCCGCCAGCGCGCCGAACGTGGTCCCCGCCGCGAATGGATAGAGACCAGACGAGCGATCGGCGTCGCGCACGTCTGCGGCGATTTCGACGCGATTGAACTGCGCCAGGATGTTCCCGCGGCGCAGCACCTCGGCGGTGATCTCGTCCGTCACGTAGCTCCAGCACGCGTCGCCGTTGAGCACCACCGGGAACGGCCCGGGGCCGGGCGGCACGAGCAGATAGAGCAGGAAGCTGAACGGCCGGTCGAACTCGGCCACCACCCGGCAGGTGATGTAGTGCGCGCTCTCCAAACGGCGCACGGCGCTGGTGTGCAGTTCTTCGCCTCGTGTGGTGTGGGGCTTCGGCGGCAGCCCGCCATATTCCAACGGCACGATCGCATCGAGCAATTCCTGGCGGCGGCGCGGCCAATCGCCAGATCGCTGGATACGCGCGCCATCTCGGAAGGTGAAGAGGTCTGGCAGTGCTCGGACGGTGTAGGTAGACATCTTCGTGGCTCCTGATGGTCGGTTTGCTTGAGGCGATTATACCCGCTCTGCTGGCGTTGGTCAATGGTCTGGCGCGGCCGGGATTGTCTGTTTCGACAAATCCGGGTACAATCTCTCCATTCTTCGCTCACCACAGGGAGGGATTATGCTTTCCTCGCGCGAACGCGTCATGAAGGCGCTGCATCACGAAGCGCCCGATCGTCCACCCAAAGATCTCGGCGGGATGCTCTCGTCGAGCATCAGCGGGTTCGCCTATCCAAAGCTCGTGGCGGCCCTGGGATTGCCCCCGCGACTGCCCAAGATGTACGACACCGGCCAGATGCTGGCGATGCCCGATGGGGATGTGCTGGATGCGCTCGGCGTGGACATCGTGACGATCTGCGGCCGCGCGACCAATGCGTTTGCCGAGCCAGAGAAGTGGCTGCCGTATGATTTCAACGGCCGGCTGCCCGCTCTCGTGCGTAACCCGGCCAATTTCGTGACCGAAGAGGAAGGGACGATCGTCCAGGGCGCCACGCGGATGCCGCCATCATCGTTCGTCTTCGACGCGCTGCACGGCGGCCAGCCGCTCAACATGAGCGACGAGATGCCGAAGTATGATCTGCAAGCCTATGCGGCGGGGCTTACCGCGCGCCATCTCCGCGATGAGGATATTGTCGCCATCCGCGAGCTGTGCCGCCGCGTGCGGGATGCCACCGATCGGGCGGTCTTCTTCAACGAGGGCGCGCTCGTCCCGCCGATGTCCATCCACGGTCACGGCGGGATGGGCATCTTCCCCGTGCTGTGCCTCACCGAGCCGGACTATGTGGCCGAGCTGCACGAGATCGTCACCGAGTTTGCGCTGCACAACATCCGGGCGCTGCTGCCAGAGGTCGCGTCCTATGTGGATGTGGTGTGGTTGGGCAGCGACGATTGGGGCACGCAGCGCAGCACCATCGCATCCCCCAAGATTTTCCGCAAGCTCTTCCTGCCCTATCGCAAGCGGATCAACGATGAGTGTCATCGGATCGCGCCGCAGGTCAAAACCTTCCTGCATTCGTGCGGCGCGATCTACGATCTGCTCGATATGATCGTCGAAAGCGGTTTCGACGCGCTCAACCCGGTGCAGTGGACGGCCGGCGGTCACTCGTATCAGGAGTGGAAGGACAAGGCGCGCGGCCGGCTGACGTTGTGGGGCGGCGGGGTCAACGCCCAGGGCACGTTACTCCTGGGAAGCGTCGCGGAGGTGTACGCCGAAGCGCAGCGGGTGACGCGCTGCCTGGCCCAAGATGGCGGCTTCGTCTTCTGCAACATCCACAACCTGCTGGCCGAAGTGCCGCCGGAGAAGGTGATCGCGCTGTATCGCGCGGCGGAGGGGTGAGACGTGAAACGTGAAACGTTAGGCGTCAAACGTCAGGCGACGGTTGTCCGATCCGAGAGATGGATCACGTTGTTCACGTTTCACGTTTGACGCTGCTTGGAGGGAGGAATTCATGTCCGAACAACGTTTCCTCATCACCGGCGCGCTGGGCTGTATCGGCGCATGGGTCGTGCGCTGCCTGGCGCGCGAGGGCGCGGCGGTCGCGACCTTCGACCTGGCGGGCGATCCGCACCGGCTGCGGCTGCTCATGGACGATGATGAGCTGGCGCAGGTGCAGCACATCACGGGCGACATCACCGACCTGGGGGCGTTCGAGGCTGCGCTGCAGGAGACCGGCGCGACGCACGTGATCCACCTGGCCGGGCTGCAAGTGCCGTTCTGCAAGGCCGATCCGCCGCTGGGGGCGCGCGTCAACGTCGTCGGCACGGTCAACGTCTTCGAGGCCGCCAAGCGCGTTGGGCTGCGCCGGGTGGTCTATGCCAGCAGCATCGCGATCTACGGCCTGAGGGAGGAGTACCCCGAAGGCCCCATCGGCCACGACGCGCTGCCGCGGCCGCGCACGCACTACGGCGTCTACAAGCAGGCGAACGAGGGCACGGCGCGCATCTACTGGCTGGACGACGGGATTTCGAGCATCGGGCTGCGGCCCTACATCGTCTATGGCCCGGCGCGCGACCAGGGGATGACTTCGCAGCCGACGAAGGCGATGCTGGCCGCGGCGCTCGGCCGGCCGCACAACATCCCATTCGGCGGCCGCAGCGTCTACCAGTACACCGAAGACACGGCGCGGGCGTTCATCCAGGCCGCGCGCTCGACCTTCGCGGGCGCGGAGGCGTTCAACCTGGGCGGGGCGGTCGCACACGTTCGCGACGTGATCGCCGCCATCGAGACCGCCGAGCCGTCCAGCCGGGGGCGGATCACCTTCGATGATAAGCCGCTCCCCTTCCCGGCCGAGATGGATGGCACGCCGCTGGAGGCGGCCATTGGGCCGCTGTCGGTCACGCCGCTGGCGGCCGGCGTGCAGGAGACGGTTGAGTTGTTCCGACGCGCCCTGGCAGCGGGACGGCTGGCGGCGCAATAGCGCGGCCATGGCAGCATGGTCATTGCGAGCGTTTTTTGCGAAGCAATCTTTTTCACTGCTACGCTTCGATCCGCTACTTCACCCGGCCGCTCAAGATGTGCTATCGCACCGTCGAGATCACGGAGGCGAGGTCCGACGAGAAACACGTCCGCCGCACCTTCCGCACGCCAGTCGGCGCCCTCACCGAGATGCTCTTCTCCTTCGATCATCCCGATGTGATCGCCCGCTTCGTGGAGGTCGTCACCGCCGCCGATGACGCAATGTATGACCTGCTGCGCCGATTGATCGCCACGCTCGACCTGGGTGGGCCGAGGGCGGCGGGTCTTCCGGGCGCGAAGTCAACGCATGGTGATTTCGGCCGGCCCAACCAGGGGAAGATCTTCACCTCCGATGACCGCGGCCGGACGTGGACGCACCGGGCCGATTTCCCATTCTTCCTCAGGAACACCCAGGTAGCCGAAAACCTTCGTGCTCCGGCGATCCTCCGGCTGAATAGATGGCATCCCAGAGCGGAACCGCGCCGCTGTCGCGCGCGGCGATCAACTCACAGGTTTTGCAGGCAGTCATCGGCAGCTCATCACACCGGCTCGATGCGCAGCCGGATCGTCCCCTCGCGCACCGGCTCCTTGAACGCGAAGATCAGGCAGTTCACATCCGCCGGGCCGAGCGCCAGGTCTACGTCTTTCTCGACCTCGACGCGCGCACTCACGACCGCCGGGTCGAACGTCACGCGCAGGCTGGCATTCTCCCCGCGGATGATCGCGGCCGCCGGGCCGATCTCGACCGGCGCGAAGGTCGTGATGACGCTGTCGCATTGGCCGGGTTGGCTGGCAAAGCTGATCGCATCCACTACCTCCACCCAACCAGATGGTGCGTCGCGATGCAGGGCGACCGTCCGTTTGAGGCTTGCCAGGTCGGTTTCGGGCGGATACGCGCCCTTCAGCTCGATGGTCATGCTATCGCCAGAAGCATCAGCGCGATGATCGAGCAAGGTCGCCGCAAACTGCTCGCCGGGCAACTGCTCCTGGTCGTTGGGCCGCGGGACGGAGTGGCCGCGCGATGAGTTGACAAAGAAGGAATAGCGCTGCGGGCCGAAGTAGGCGCGGGTATAGCGGCCGCGGCCCACGTCGGGGATCAGCGTCTCGCCGTTGACGTGTACGACGAAGTTGCCCACATCGTTCTGGTTGTGCATCTCCTGGTTGTGGCCGCCCTTGGCCGCCAACACGAGCGCGTTCGGGTCGGCCGGGTCATGGCGGGCCAGCATCCACATCATCTCCGAGAACCAATCGTGGCGAGCGGGGATGAACGCGCCGGCCGGTTCGGGATCGGGCCGCCAGCAGAGGTCGCGCAGCGCCCAGTGGATCTCGCCCTGCCGCCGATGGCCCGGCTGGGCGCGCGCAAACTTCATCAGATCGGGCAGGTCGAGCCGTTGCGCCAGGTAGGTCTGGTGCGCAGGAATGAACGTCACGTTGCGGTCGCAGTCCGAGAAGTTGACCGACACGCCGGGGCCGAGCAAGGTGCGCAGCGGGAATTGCGCGGCCTTGCGGATGATCGGTTCATCCATGAAGCGAATCTTGCCGGCGGTGCGCCACTCGACCTGCTCCGCAAAGACGCAGTAGTTGCCGAAACCGTATGTCCAGTAGCCAGGCCCCTCGCTCGATCCGCCATCCGCATCGAAGGTCGCCAGAAAGTCGTCCATCGAGCGAGCTGCGCGCGCGATCATCTCGGCCAGCCGCGCCAGATCGGGCTCCAGGTAGATGGCTGCGCCGACGACGCCGGCGTTGCACACGGCGGTCCAGTTGTTCACGCGGCGCAGGTGCGTGTTGTAGAGCCACCACCAGTCGTGCCGCATCAGGTACGGGGTGAAGCAGCGCTGGTCAATCTCGTAGCGGATGCGCTTGCCGACGAGCGGATCGAGTTGCGGGCCGAGAAGCAGATCCAGTTCGGCCAGGTCAATCGCGGTGCCGGCCACACCCAGATCAATGTGATGGCGCGTCATGTCGGTCAGGCTGATCTGGTGTGCGGGCAGCGACCAGGAGGACTCTTCCAGGATGGCCCAGACCACATCGAGCAGTGGATCGAGGAAGCGGCCTTGCCCTTCCAGACATTCGGCCAACGCCAGGCTTGTCATCATCGTGCGCCGGGCCTGCCGCGGTTCTTGGAAGCCCTCGCGCCGGCCAGAGCGTTGAAACTCCAGCCAGAGCGTGGCCGGAAGAGCGGGAATGGGGGCCTGGGCGGCCTGCTCGGCGGCCGCGATGATGCCGGCGGCCTTCTCCGCGCCGATGGCCTGGCGGATGGCGGCCCAGCCAGCCCGGTCAGCGGCGGGCGGGAAGGGCAGCTTCGGATCGGTCGCACGCAGCGCGGCCTCGATGTCTACGGCATTGTAACGACTGAGCATGATTTCTCCTTGGATCTCAGGGAAAATACCGCACAGCATGGGGTTTACGCGGGGGACAGTCAGGTTGAGGCAAGGCTGAGGCACGATTCAACTCAGCCTTAGCCTCGATCTGGGTCTCGTACGTTAGTAATCTCGATGACCATTACCTTCTGTTGTCAGATGGTGGGTGAACTCCTCCAGACTGGCTGCGAGGATCGCCTGCCGATGCAGCCGCTTCAGTTTCGCCAGGTCATCTATGCGTTCCATCGTCTCGCGGAAGGCCAGAGACGCTGCGCCGAAGCGTACCTCGAGCGCCGCGAGCACGTCTTCGCGCACACTCTCCAGCCGGCCCTCCAGCCGGCCCTCCAGCCGGCCCTCCAGCCGGCCCTCCAGCCGGCCCTCCAGCCGGCCCTCCTCAATTCCTCGCTGTTTCCAATCCCTCGTCCACTCGATCACACGTTCGGCTAACATGCTTCGCACCTCCTTCAATTCGGCCACGGCCGGTACGTCCACACCCGGTAAGCGCGCCGGCAACAACACACGTCCCAACCAGACCGCAAAGGCCCGGCGCAAGCTTGTCTGTTCCGGCGCGGCCAACCACTCGATCAGCGACTCGACGACGCGCTGTACATCCTCCGGCTCGCG
>VGOD01000111.1 GCA_016876015.1 Chloroflexota bacterium | reverse complement strand
GACCGGCCGCTTCCTGCTGACCATCATCGCGGCCATCAACCAGTACTACATTGACATCCTGCGCATGCACACCAAGAAGGCCAAGCGCGAGCGGGCGCGCGAGGGGTTGTACAACTCCTCCATCACTCCCTACGGCTACGCGCTGAGCGGGTCCGCGCGGGTGGCGCCGGTCGTGGTGCCGGAGGAGGCCGAGGTGGTGCGCTTCATGTTCGAGCGCTATGTCACCGGCCGCTTCTCCTTTGCCGACATTGCCGAGCTGGTGAACGACCACGGCTGGCGCACGCGGGCCGGCCGGCGCTTTTCCAAGGACACGATCACCGATATGGTTCGTAACCCTTTCTATGCAGGTAAAGTTATGTACAAAGCGAGTCGGCGGGGCGATGTGGGCGAGCTGTTCGAGGGCCAGCACGAAGCGATCATCAGTGAGGAGTTGTGGGACGCCAGCGTGCGTGTCCGCCAGCGGCATCAGTATCGCTCGCGCACCTTGCAGTCCGTCGCCCGGCCCTATCTGTTGAGCCAACTGGCGCGGTGTCACGTCTGCGGCCGCAACCTGCGTGCCCAGGGGTTGAAGAGCGGCGGCTACTACCGCGAGGTGTCATACGAGCGCGGCTACGACGACTGCCCCAACTCAAGACTGGGCACGCGCACGGACGCCTTACACGCGCAAGTGGGGGCGATCGTGCGGTTACTGGAGCTGCCGACCGACTGGCAGGCGGAACTGGCGGAAATGCTCGGTGAGGACGATGGCGTGACCACGCTGGCCAACCGGCGCGCGCGGCTCACCGCGGAGCGCCGGCGGCTGAAAGAAGCGTACCTGCGCGGGGACTTCGAGGAAGATGAGGATCTCTACCGCCGGGCGCTGGAGCGCATCCGGCGGGACCTGGAGCAGTTGCCGTCCGAGGGCGACATGGTGCAGATCCAGCAGGCAGCGGAACTGCTGGGTTCGCTGTCCGAGGTCTGGGACGAGGCCGATGTGGGCGATCAGCGCGACCTGACCCACTTGATGCTGCGCGAGGTGCAGGTGGATGTCGCCCAGGGGCGGGTGCAGTTGCTTTATCCCACGGCGCCGTTCGTGCCGCTGTTCCGCAAGATCCCGCTCCTGGCCGAACGGGAGATGGGCAGCTTCGTGCCGGTGTGGACGCCAGACCTGGCGCGCGCGTTCGCCTTGCCGCTCCTACCCCCCGTGACTGCGCCGGACGACCAGCCCGTGGCCGCGCCCTTCTTGCCCACATGGCCCTGGCCGGCCGCGCCGAACACCCGCATCAGCCCGGCCCTGAGTGTCATCCTGAAAGCGCGCCGGGCGGCCGGCGTCGAGGGCGGCCGCTTCGTCACCGTGCCGCACCCTGGTGTACCGGCCGCCGAGGTGGATCGGCGCAAATGGAGCGACGTCACGTTGCAGGCGCTCCCGCTGGCCGAGGCGCTGGCGCTACCGGCCGACACGCTGGCCTGCCTGGACACGCCGCTGGCGGTGGGGGATCAGGCGCGCCTGGAAGAGCTCGTCGGTCAGGTCTACGCCGTGTTGGAGCCGAACGGCTACTGGCACTTTGTGGACCTGATGCCGTCCTCGATGCCGGCGCACTGGGTTTTCACGTACTTCCCGGAGGCGTGGACCTATGTGCGCGGCGCTGGCTGGACGCCGCACAAGATCTACAACAGTCTCCGGGGCGCCGGCTTCGGCCTGGTGCTGCAGGAGCACACCTTCTACCAGCCTATCAGCCTGGGCGCCGCGCATGCCATTGCCCAGCGCTGCGCCGGCATCCTGGCGACGCTGCCCGAAGAGGCGTATCGCAAGGGTCTGGCGCAACTGGCCGCGGCCGTGCAGGCCCAGGGCGCGCAGACCCTCATCGGCTCAGAAGTAACATTGGTGGAGGTGGCGGCGGTCAAGGATGAACAACCGCGGCCCAAGCGTCGCAAGCGGCCCTTCGACGCGCCGGCCGGGGCGGCTGCCTCCGAGGTGGTTGCAGTCGCGTGATGGTGTCGCTGGTCACGCGGGCAGGATCGGCCAACGAGGTGCAGCGGACTGCTATTGATTTGACAAACTACAAGAAAAGAGGTATTGTTGCGCCAACTGCAACTTTGGCACCTTATCAAGAGCCAAAGGCTACATGCTAACTGATGCGGACGTCGGACCGCTTAAACGACGAGGGCCATCCCCCGGATTGCCTGGCAGCATTCGGGATGGCCCTCTCAATAAGCCGGCGTTCTGCAATCGGGCGGATAGCCTTGTTTCGGCAGAAATACCAGCAGCGGGGACGACGGGATTCGAACCCGCGATCTTCGGCTTGACAGGCCGACATGTTAACCGCTACACTACGTCCCCAGTGGCCTGCAATGCGCAGTTGCTGTGCACCGCAGACAGCCTCTCTTGTACCACACTTCTCCCTTCGCGTCAAGTTTCGAGGCGTTGTCTCTCTGCCGCTCCCCTATGACGTGACGCCCCTCACAGCAGTTCGATCTGATAGTCTACCAGCTCGGCATCCAGCCGCCAGGCGGCCACGCTCTCCGCCACTTGCGTCAGCAGGCCGTGGGCGTAGTCGCGACTGGCCGAGACGCAGGCGACGGCCAGCGCCGTATGCCCCAGTTGGTCCTGATCTTCGATCTCGGCCACCGAGACGTTGAATTGCTTGCGCAGCCGAACGACCAGCGGCTTGACGATCCCACGCTTCTCTTTCAGCGAGGTGATGCCAGGTACGTAGATCTCCAGCGTGAGTAGGCCAACAGCAAGCATGGTTTCCTTTCGATGGCGGCGCTAACGGCTGCAGAGACGCGCCAACTCGGCCTGCACGCGCTCGTGTTCGGCGGTCAGTTCGGCGATGAGGTCAGCAGGGCTCGCAGGCTCGTCAGCGCGGCTCATATCCTCAAGCTGCTGGCACAGCCTGACCATGCGCTGCGCGCCAAAGATGCCGCAAGCCCCCCGCAAGCTGTGGGCTATCCATTCCAGGTTCTTCAGGTCTCCATGCGCAGCCGCTTCGGCCAGGGCCGTCAGGCGCGTGGGCGTGTTGCGCAAGAAGGTTTCTGTCATCTCCTGCAAGACATCCGGCAACCCATCTTCCTGTAGGCTGAGCAACTCCTCGATCGCCCGGGGATCGAGCGCCGCGACCGCTCCCCCGAGTCCATGCGTCGTACTCTCCCTTTGGCTCCTCGATGAACTCTGCCCTGCGCGTTCCAGCGCAGCCTGGATCTCGGGGAAGTGAACCGGTTTGCTGATGTAGTCGTCCATGCCGGCCGCCAGGCACAGGTCTCGATCTCCCTGCATCGCGGCTGCGGTCATGGCGATGATGACGGGCCGCCTGTCGGCCGGCCAATGGGTCACGATCTGCCGCGTGGCATCGAGCCCATCCATTTCCGGCATCTGCATGTCCATGAAGATCACATCGTAGCGCTGTCGACGCAGGGCAGCCAGCACTTCCAGGCCGTTCGCCACGACATCCGCATGATAACCCATCTTGTTGAGGATGCGCAGCGCCAGCCTTTGGTTCACGGTGTTGTCTTCGGCGACAAGAATGCGCAGCGGGAGGCGCTCAGCCAGCCGGGCGTCAAGCTGCGGACGTTCTGGCCTGGCAGTCATCCGCTGTGGGCCGCTTCTCTCCTCCTGACGCCACAGCGCGATCAACACGTCGTGAAGCTGTGCGGGTTTGATCGGTTTGTGCAGATAAGCGACCAGCCCCAACTCGGCAGCCCTGACTCGCACGTTCTCCTCGCGAAATCCCACCGAGGTCAGCAATATGATGGGCAATGACCGCATGTCACGCCAGGCGCGGATTGCAGCCGCTACATCCAGGCCATCCATATCGGGCATCTGCATATCCAGGATCGCTACGTCGAAGGGATCGCCCTGGCGCAGCCATTCCAGCGCCTCAGCCCCCGAGGCAGCAGCCCGGGGCGCCATGCCCCACGCCTGCACTTGCAGCGTCAAGATGCGCCGATTGGTCGCATTGTCATCCACTAGCAGCACCCGCCGGCCGGTCAGTTGCGGCTGCGCCCCGCGCAGATAGACCCGCGGCTGGCTGGGCATGACGCCGGCCTGCACCGTGAAGTGGAAAGTTGAGCCGCTGCCCTCTGTGCTCTCGGACCAGATCTGGCCATCCATCATTTCGGCCAGGCGTTTGCTGATGGTCAGCCCCAGCCCTGTGCCCCCGTATTGTCGGGTCGTCGAAGCATCTATCTGGCTGAACGACCTGAAGAGACGGCTCATGCGGTCGGCTGGTATGCCAATGCCTGTATCTCGCACCGCAAAGTGAAACTCGTGTGTGTTGTCGCTCACGGGGTGCGCACTGACCGTAACTACCACCTCTCCACGTTCGGTGAATTTCACCGCATTGCTCAACAGATTGACCAGAATCTGCCGCACACGGGTCACATCGCCGACCAGGACGCCGGGCGTATCTTGCTCGATGAGATAGGCCAGCTCCAACCCCTTTTCCGAAGCCTTGCCCGCCAGCAAGTCCAGCGAGTCCTCGATGCTATCGCGCAGATCAAACGGCTGTCGCTCCAACGCTAGCTTGCCCGACTCGATCTTCGAGAAGTCGAGGATGTCATTGATGATGGTCAACAAGGCTTCCCCGCTGCTGCGGATCGTTTCTGCAAACTCGCGTTGTTCGGCCGACAGCTCGGTGTCTAGCAACAGACCCGTCATGCCGATGACGGCATTCATCGGCGTTCGTATTTCATGGCTCATGTTGGCCAGGAATTGCGACTTGGCCTCGGTGGCGGCCTGTGCAGCGGTCAAAGCCTCGTCGAGCGCGCGATTCTTGCGCGTTAGCTCTTCGGCCGCCTGTGCGCGCGCCAGCGCGCCGCCGATGCTGTCGGCGATGGTCATCACGCTGGACTCCTCGTTTTTCGTCCAGCGCCGCGGCGAGCGGCACTCGTCCAGCTCGATGAAGCCCCAGAACTGCTCGTCTACATAGATCGGCGCTGCGAGCACCGATACGACCCCGTGCGTTTCGAGAAACGCACGCTCTTCAGGGGGGAGTTCCTCTACTGGTCCGCTGAGCGGCTCGCGCATGGTGAGCCGGGCGCGCCAGCGACCCAGACCTGACGTCTCGTAAGGTGCATCCTCAAGTGGTCCGGCCGATGAGGGAACAGCGACCGTCGCTGGCGCATCGCTGTGCAGCCACTCGAACTGCTGGCTGAAGCAAGCCTGGGCCGGCACAGCCCCCTCCCGATGGCGGTAGATGCGGATGCGATCCACCTCGGCCGCCGCGCCAAGCACGGCCAACGCCTGGTGAATCCCATGTTCCAGATCGCTGTGCGTGAGCAGCAGGTTGGTCGCCTGGGCCACGCCCTGCAGGAGGTGATCTTGCTTGCGCAGCTCCTCTTCGGCGCGCTTGCTCTGCGTGATGTCGGTGAACGAAGCGACGACCGCATAGGGCTGATTCTCGCCCAGCCGGAAGAGCGGCTGAGTATTGATCATCAGCCAGATGATCTCACCGTCCGTGCGGTGAAAGGTCGTCCGCAGATTGGCGCAGGGCTGGCCCGTGCGCAGCGTCACCGCCAGCGGCAGGTCGGCGCGCGCGAACGCAGAGCCATCCTCGTGGGTCAGGCGGCTGATCTCGGCGGGCACAACTCTGCCGACCAGCTTGGTAGCCGCAACGCCGAGGATGCGCTCGGCGCTGGCATTGCAGGCGCGAATCACACCGCTCGCATCTATCAGCAACACGCCCTCTGCCAGGGCGGCGATCACCGACCGATAGCGCTCCTCACCCTCGCGCAACGATTGCTGGGCTCGTTTGCGTTCGAGGGCCGTGGCGATGTGCTGCGATACGAAGGTAAGCAACTCCTTCTCGCGCTCGCCATAGGGCATCGCTGTGCCGTAGCTTTGCACCACCAACGCGCCTATGGTGCGATCGCCGTGCTTCAGCGGCACCCCCAGCCAGTTTGCTGAGGGCGAGCCGATCAATTCGATCTCGCCATCTGCCAGCAACTGCTGGATCATCGCATGTGAGCATAGCAGCGGCTGTCCGGTGCGCAGCACGTAGTCGGTGAGCCCGCGGCGTAGCGGCGTTGGCGCGGGGGCGGCATCGTATTCATCCACAAAGTAGGGGAACGACTTCAGGTCCGTTTCTTCATCGTAGAGCGCAATGAAGAAATTCCGCGCGCTGATCAGGTCGGATATGATGCCGTGTACAGCTTCGTAGAACTCTGGCAGGTCCTCGACTGCGCTGGCCCGTTCGGTGATCCGATAGAGCGCAGCCTGCAGCAGCTCACCCTGTTTGCGTTCGGTGATGTCGCGGCTGATGCCCACCAGACCCACGACCCGGCCCGCATCGTCGCGCAACGGAACCTTCGTCGTTGCGTGCCAGACGCGACGTCCGGTCGTCATCTCCTCGGCCGGCTCTTCGCAATTGATGAGGGCCTGGCCTGTGCGCAGCAAGAGCTGATCATCGGCATGGTAGCGCTCTGCCAGCTCTGGCGGGAAGAAGTCGAAGTCGCTCTTGCCGATCACCACCCTGGGATTGTCTGCGCCCAACATGCGCATATGCGCCAGGTTGACAGCCGAATAGCGACAGGAGCTATCTTTCGCATAGATGCTATCGGGGATGTTGTCAATCAAGGTGCGGCGCAGATGCCGTTCGGCGATCAACGTCTGGTAGAGGCGGGCGCGGCCGATCGCCAGGTTGATGTTCTCGCAGAGGGCCAGCATCAGCCGCAGATCGTCCTCGGTGAGACTGACATCCTGGGTGCTCTCCACGTTCAGCACGCCGACGACATCGCCGTTATCGGTCAGGGGCACGCAAATCTCGGAAACGATCCCTGCGATGGCGCCGAGAAACGCGGGGTCTGCGCGCACATCTGGCAAGAACACAGGTTGGCCCGTGCGCACCACGCGACCACAGACGCCGGCGCTGAGCGGAATGCGCTCGATCACCCGCTCGTAGCCAACCTGGTGCTGGAGTACGAGTGTGTCCCCCTCCAGCAGATAGAGGCTGACCTGTGTATAGCCCAAGCCTTTGGCGATTGCCTCGACGACGGTACGCAGCGTGGATGGCAGATCTATTTGTTGCGCCAGCGCCACGCGCACCTGATCCAACAGCATCAGCTCGCGCGCCTGGCGCTGCGCGGCTGCCAACAGCGTTCGATAGTCCTGGCTGGTCGGGGGAGAGCTGGCGCCATCCCCTGGACGCACATCTGGCTGCGGCGTTCGGATAGGGTTGGCAGCCCGCGCCCGGCGCACGAAATCGCGCTCGGTCTGATAGGTCAGAAGCTCCTCGGCGGCGGTCAGGCTGGCGGCCCAGCGCGGACGAAAACACGCCTCATCAGCGGCCGGGTTGATGAAATGCGGTTCGCAGCGTGTGGCAGTGGTTAGCCGCATGAGGAAATAGTGCTCGCCGCGACGCACGTGCGCATCTTCCAGGTCGAATTCGGTCAGCCCCTCGCCCAAGTCCGCAACGATCTCCAGATCGCAGAAGCCTGTTTCCTCGCACACTTCGCGCAGCGCAGCCTGAGCGTCGGTCTCTCCCGCTTCCACGTGGCCTTTGGGCAGGCGAATCTCGAACACGGGCGTGGCCTCGCGCAAGACCCAACGCTCGATGAGTAGCACCCGACCGGCATCGTCTACGACGATTCCGCCTGCAGCGCGGTATTCACGGGTTTTCATAACGAGCACGCTCCACACCAGAGGCTGCGACCGGTCCTTTGCAGTCATCGGTCGCGCAGCGCATTCAGACGCGTCTGGTCCAATCCAAATTGCCGTATCGCTCCAATACCAATTGCGCGGCCCAGTCACGCTCTGCAGATGACAGATCGCCAGGCGACAGATCGAGATGCAGCGCGTCGGTGAAGCCCGCGATCATCGCCTGGGCCGCATGGGCAAACGAGACGGCGCGTGCGAGCAACTGCTCCACGGTCGTCGCGTGCCCGGCCAGAGAGCTCCGCAGCGCGTCGCGTTCTGTTGGGGACTCGAACGCCAGGCAGTCTACCACGCGCGTTACATCGCCGGCCAGCGGTAATGAGCCGTGCTGCAGCACGAACCCGCTGCGCCGATTCTGCGCGCTGCCCAGCAGCTTTCGTCCGTCTACGACGATTTCGTAGGCCGAAGGCGCCTGAAAGCAGGCTGCCGAGGCCTCTTGGTCCGCGCGCGGGGCGCCTGGCGCAGCCTGCGCCGTGATCCCCAACCGCGCCAGTCCGCCCAACAACCCCCGGCTGAGCCGCAGATAGGCATCCATGACCATGCCGACCACCAGCGGATGGTCGGCCGGCGCGATGATGCTGTAGGTCAGCTCATCGGTGTGCAGAAGAGCGCGGCCCCCGGTAGGGCGCCGCACGATGTCATAGCCGAGCGCTGCGCAGCGGACGCTGTCAATGGCGCTCCACGGCTGATGGCGACCGAGCGAGACGCACGGCGGATGCCAGTCGTAGAACCGGAGCGTTGGCTGTGCCGCTCCCTCGCTGATTGCCCGGCCGATGGCTTCATCTACGGCCATGTTGTGCGCGCCAGGCGCCGGCCCATCAAGCAGCAGACGCCACCTCAAATCAGTATCTCCCCATCTTTCGCAAACAGCACGCCATCCACGAAGACCTCGCCGCCGGTGCGCAGGTCGCAGACCATGTCCCAATGAATGGCGGAGTCGTTCTGTGAACCGGATTCGGGGTAGCCCGCGCCGAGGGCCATGTGCACCGTGCCGCCGATCTTCTCGTCGAACAGCGTGTTCTTGATGAAGCGCTGGATGCCGGTGTTGGTTCCAAACGCGAACTCGCCCAGCCCTCGCGCCCCCGCGTCAGTGTCGAGCGTGGCGGCGAGAAACGCTTCGTTTTTGGCGGCCGTCGCCTGCACGACCCTGCCATCCTCGAACCAGAGGCGCACGTCTTCTACCTCGCGGCCGTGGGTAATGGCGGGATAGCTGAAGCGCACCCGGCCGTTGACCTTTGTCTCTTCTGGGCTGGTGAAGATTTCGCCGTCGGGCATGTTGTTGTCGCCCCAACAATTGATGAACGGCCGGCCGGCGATGCCGAGGGTCAGATCGGTGTCGGGTCCGACGATGCGCACCTCGCGTTTGCCGGCCAGCCAGTCAATCAGGGCTTGCTGTCGCTCTTTCAGCTTGGTCCAACTGGCGACAGGATCGGGTTGATCGGCCAGACAGGCGCCGTAGACGAAGTCCTCGAAGTCAGCCAACGACATGTCGGCTTCCTGGGCATAGGCGTCGGTGGGGAAAAGGCAAACGTTCCAGCGGAGATCGCCCGTCGCTCCGCGCTCCATCATCGTGCGCATGAGCGGCGCATAGGCCTTCGAGCGCGTCCGCTGGCGGGCCGGGTCAACGGCGCTCAGCTCGCGCGTGTTGCTCTCGCTCTCGATTCTGATGCGCACATCGAAGGTTTCGACGATCTGCTTGAGCACCGGAGAAACGTACTGGAGCTGGCTCTCGTTGCTCTCCTGATAGGAAATGGCATCCAGACCGGGCATTTGGATCAACACCAGGGGATGCGCGCCGCGGCGCAGCGCCAGCCGGTAGAGTTCGCGCACGAGCGGCGCGGCGATTGGCTCCGCCAGGATCACAACTTGATCATCCGGTTTGATGCGCACCGAGTAATCGCTGATGATGCGCGCCAGGTTGACGATGCGTGGGTCAGTCACTCAGGGTTCCTTTCTGGTCTCTATGGCCTGCGACGATGGGCAATTATAGCATCACATGGTTTCCAGGCCAATTGCGCGGCCAGCGCATTACTGGTACAATGCCGGAGGATCAAAAATCTCAGCGAGGTGAGTCACCATGGCAGATCGTCTCCTCTCTGGAAAGCACATCTTGTTGGGCGTGACCGGCGGGATCGCGGCCTACAAGGCGGCCGACTTGTGCAGCAAACTGACGCAGGCCGGCGCGCAGGTAGACGTGATCATGACCGAGGCGGCCACGCGATTTGTCGGATCGTTGACCTTCAGCGCGTTGAGCGGCCGGTCGGTGCGAGTGGACATGTGGACCGAGCCGGGCGGGCAACCGATCCCCCACGTGCAGATGGCCGCCGCGGCCGACCTGGTGATCGTCGCACCGTTGAGCGCAAACACGCTGGCCAAGCTTGCCGTGGGCTTGGCCGACAACCTGCTGACCGCAACGCTGCTGGCGACTGCGGCGCCCTGGGTCGTGGCCCCTGCTATGGAGTCGCACATGTGGAGCAATCCGGCGACGCAGGCGCACGCGGCCACGTTGCGCGGCCGCGGGGTTGTGCAAGTTGGCCCTGGGGTGGGGCGGCTGGCTTCGGGCGCCCAGGGAGTGGGCCGCATGGCCGAGCCGGTCGAGATCCTCGCGGCGGCGCGGCAGCGGCTGGCCCAGCAAGGCCCCCTGGCCAACCATCGCGTTCTCGTGACGGCCGGCGGCACGCAAGAGCCGCTCGACCCGGTGCGCTTCATCACCAATGCGTCCTCGGGAAAGATGGGCGTGGCTCTGGCCGAGGCTGCGCGCGACCTGGGCGCGGTGGCGATGCTGGTTCATGCGCCGCTGGCCATCGCTCTGCCTTTTGGGGTCGAGCACGCGGCTGTGCGCACCGCGTTGGAGATGCGCGATGCTGTGTTGACGCGGCTGCCGGCAACTGATATCCTCATCGCCGCGGCAGCCGTGGCCGATTTCCGACCGGCCGCAGCCGCCGGCCAGAAGATCAAAAAGACGCCGGGCCATGAGGAGTTGGTGCTGCGGCTGGTGCGCACTCCCGACATCCTGGTGGATGTCGCAGCGCAGCGCGCCGGGTCAGGCTGGCCGAAGGTCGTGATCGGCTTTGCCGCCGAGACAGAAAACTTGCTGGCCAATGCCGCGGCCAAACTGGCCGCCAAGCAGCTCGACATGATCGTGGCGAACGACGTAACCGAGCCTGGCAGCGGCTTCGGCGCGGACGACAATCGCGTGACGTTGCTCTATCGCGACGGCCGGCAAGAGGCGCTGCCGCTGCTGCCGAAGGAGGAGGTGGCCTGGCGCATCCTGAATGCAGCCCGCGAGCTGATCTGATTGCCGGTCACACGCGTCACGCGCCAGGCGCTTCCGAAGCGCCTGGCGCGTGATGGTGGTTATCCAACCTCCAACCCCTACCTCCCCACCTCCGGCGCGATCCACGCGCGGGCGCCCGCAGACCGATAGAGCGCCTCCATGACAGCGCTGCGATATGCCGCCTCGCGCACGCTCACCAGCGTCGGCTTCTGGTCGGCAGGGGTAACATCGTTTCCAGTGAGCGCATTCAGGAACAACTCGAAGGCATGGGGCCAGGCCGCGGGCAGATCGGTCCACGGCGTCTTGCCATCAGCGCCGATCACTTGCTCGCTCTGGAAGAAGAGTTGGCCGTTGACGACATAGGCATGGCCTTCGGTCCCGCTGAGCACCAGGCTGATCGGGTGCGCGATGTCTACCCAGCCGGCCGCCAGGCTGCCGATGGCGCCGTTGGCAAATCTGAGCAGCCCCTCGCCGTACTCGTCGCACTCTGGGCCGTAACGGCCAGTAGCTGTGTTCAGGCTCGCCGCAACCTCCGTCACATCCCCCACCAGCCACAGCATGATGTCGAGAGCGTGCGTGCCCAGGTCGCCGAACGCCCCGCACCCCGCCTGCGGCAGTTCTGCCATCCACCGCCATTCGGTATCGAACCAGCCCTTGAGCGCGCCGGCGTGACAGTTGGTGTGCCGGTAGCGCGTGACCTTGCCGAACGCGCCCCCCGCGATCTGATCGCGCAGAAACTGATGGATCGGGTTGCCGCGCTGGAAATAGCCGGTCTGGAAGAGCACGCCGGCCTGCTCGATGGCTTCGGCCATGGCATAGGCGTCTTCCGCGCCCATCCCCAGCGGCTTCTCGACGAAGAGATGCTTCCCCGCGCCAGCAGCCGCGGTCACCAGTTGGGCGTGCCGGTCCGTTTCAGAGCAGACGATCGCCGCAGCAATGCTCGCATCGCCCCAGATGGCGTCCAGATCTCCAACCACCTCGGCGTTCAGCGCCGCCGCCCGCCGCTGAGCGCGTTCCGCGTCATGATCCCACACACACTTGACCGCCACATCCTGGCGATCATTCAGTCTCTTGATGAAGCCGGGGGTATGGATGTGCGCGCCCCCGACCAGAGCCAGCTTGACAGTCATCATTTCCTCCTGAAGCCTCAGACCTGCACCGCGACTTCGCGGCCGGTCGCCTGGCTGCGATAGATGCCGTCCAGAATGGTCTGCACATGCAGAGAGTGTTCTGCAGGGACCGGGGACGGCAGTCCCAACGCCGCCGCGCGTGCGAACTCGACGCACTCCAGCGCGTGCGGCTCCATGGTGTCCTGCGTGATCTGCAGGGTTCGGTTGTAAAGCTGCCGCGTGGTATTGTTGGCCGACATGAAATCGGCGTTGGGCCACTCGCAGCCGCCCGCGGTTCCATAGAGCCACACCTTGGCGATCTCTTTTTCGACGTTGTGGTGCAGCAGCCAGCTCACTTCCAGCATCAACGTCGCGCCGTTCTCGAAGCGCACGAACGCGGCTGCGAAATCCTCGACATCCATCTCTTGAGGCACAGCCGCGCGTCCCCACAGGCTGAACGCGCCCTCCTGATGCGCCAGGGCCGCGCGCGCGACGCCGCTGACCGTCACGGGCTTGGGATGGCCCATCAGCCACAGCGTCAGATCGAGGATGTGGACGCCGATGTCAATGCACGGCCCGCCGCCGCTCTGCTCCTTCAAGATGAAGGTCGGTCGCACCGGCAGCAGCGCGCGGCGCAGCATCCAGCTGCGCGCGTGGTAGATCTCGCCGAGCGCGCCGGTCTCGATCTCGGTCTTCACTGCCTGCGAGACGCCTCGAAAACGGAAATGCTGCGCGGTCATCAGCAGCTTGCCCGACCGATCGCGCGCAGCGATCATCTGGCGGATGCCATCTGGCGTGGGGGCCAGCGGCTTCTCGCAGATCACGTGCTTGCCCGCGTTCAGGCTGGCCACCACCTGTTGGGTGTGGAACATGTTCGGCGAGCAGATGTCCACGATGTCTATGGTGGGATCGTTGATCAGCTCTGCCGGATCGGTGTAGAGCCGCGTGACGCCGTACTTCTCGCGCCACTCGCCGAAGACGGCCGGGTTGATGTCCGCGCCCGCGACCAGTTGCGCGTGCTCGGACGCCTGCCAGCCGGGAACATGTGTGCGGGCGATGCCGCCCAGCCCGATGACGCCGACGTTCAGTTTCTTTGACACGGAGACCTCCAACGAATCTGGGATGTGATACGGATGGAGAATTGGCCCATCTGCGTGCGGATCACAGGTAACAGGGGGAGATCGGGTAGTCTTCACCCTGTTTCGACAAAGACCGGCGTCACCGTGACGCCGGTAGCGGGATCTACATAGATCATTTCGTACTTCTGGCGACTGGCCTTGTCCACCCGCTCCACGAAGAACGCCAGCGTGATCTCCGTCAGTCCCAACTGGCGACCGTAGGTCGCGGCCTGTTGCAGAGCTGCACGATACTCAAACTCGTCGGTGAAGCTTTTGACCTCCAGGCCATACACCTGGTCGGCATATTTGATGAAGATGTCTACCTTTCCATTGCCGGTCGGGAACTCGGGATAGACTTCGGCAGCGCGGCGCTGCAGAAAGCGGAAGAGATAAGTAAACAGGTTGAAATGATAGACCGCCTCGTAGATGCGCAGGTCGGCGCGGCGCGGCGCGTCCTTGAGCAGCCAGGAGCGGTTCTGTTGCAGGTAGCGCTCGTAGCGGCGCAGCAGGTTGCGCACATCCAGCCTGTCGTCGCTGATGGTGTCGCTGAGGTCCTCGAACGGGTCGTACAGCCGACCGGTCTCGCGGAACAGCTCCCCCGCAAAGTGACTGAACAACCGCTTTTGCACAAATGGACACGGGAACTTGACCTGGGGGACGGCGGCTGATTCCCATTCCCAATCCACAACTCCGTTCAGGTAGAGGTAGTTCAGAACAGGGTCATCGTACTTGAAGACGACCCGCTCATCGGTGCGGAACATCTCCAGCACGTAGCCTTTGTACTGTTCCTGCCGCGCTTTACTGAGAATGTTCAGAATGTTGTTGTTGGGCAGCACGTGCGAGGCCGCGATGTAGACGTGTTCGAACTCTGCCATGCCGATCGGCTGCGTGGGGTCACGGTTGTAGGTCTCAGTCAGCAGCTCGCCAAACCAGCAGGTGAGGCCGGGCTGGCCACGCGTCTCGTAGAAGAGCCGCTCGACCACGGCCGGCCCGATCAGCTGGCCGCTTTCGCGGGTATACCACTCGAACAAGCCTTGGACTTCCTCGAAGGTCAGGTTGGGCACATGCAGGCTGCGCTGCACGTTGAACGGAGAACCACGGGGGTTCTCGACCCCTAGCACCGCGCGCACGCCGATCAGCGCGACGGCGTGTAGCAGGTATGTCTTCTCGGCCGTGGGCCGGCTTCCCTCGTCCTGCCGGTTGCTGTAGATGTGTCGGAAGATCCCCGTGATGCCGCTGATCGCCTCCTCGGTCAACGCGTCGAACTCATCCAGCATCAAGATCAGCGGCTTTCGCAGCACGCCCCTTTCAAAGAGCCTGTCAAGCTCCTCGATCCTGCTGACGGCGACAGCGGGCAAGTCCAGCGCCTTGCAGACTTTCTCGGTGACCGATTGGGCGATCCGATCAGCATCTTGCTCTGTTTTCAGGTACTCCAGGCCGAGCTTCAGCACGTCGAACATGGCAAACTGCGGATCGCTCTGAAGCCGAAAGAGCACCTGCTGCATAATCCAGGTTTTGCCGCGCTGCCGTGGCGCCCAGACGGTGATATAATGGCCGCCGCGCATCGGGTCTTCACCCACCAGATTTGCCAAAGCCTGGCCAACCAGCGTCTGTCGCGGGGCGTAATAGTACAGGCTGGTGTCAATAGGGCCGTAGGATGAGAACTTGCGCATCACATACCCTCCAATCGCGGCGCATTATACTCGCGTTGGGGCATCTGTGCAATACAGACTTCACTTCCCTGTCTGCACGAACACCGGAGCGACGCAGACTCCCGTCTCGGCATCCGTGTAGGGCGCCTCGTACTTCGCCCGGTTGGCGTCATCCACCTGTTCCACGAAGAGCGCCAGGGTCACCTCTGCCAGCCCAAGCTGCCGACAGTAGGCCGCCGCCTGGCGTAGTGAGCGGTGATAGTCGGGCAGGTTGGTGAAGCTCTTGACCTCCAGACCGTAGACCGTCCCACCGTATGCAATCAGCAGATCCACCTTGCCGTTCCCCGTGGGGAATTCGGGCCGCACGCGGCCATGGTAGCTTTGAAGAAAGTCAGCCAGATAGCGGCAGAGTATGAAGTGGAAGACTGCCTCGAAAGGCCGGAGATCGCTCTTGCGCGGCGCGTCTTTCAGCAGCCAGATATAGGAAGCTCAGCAACGGATCATCATAGTGGAAGAGCAGCTTCTCGTCGGTGCGGAACAGCTCCAGCACGACACCCCTGTACGGTTCCTGCTTCGCCTTACTGATGAGGTTCAGGATGTTGGCGTTGCCCAGGCCGTCGGTAGCCCAAAGCAACACGCGATCAAGCTCCGCCAGATCGAGCGGCCGGCTGCGGTCGGGGTTATAGGTCTCGGTCAGCAGCTCACCAAGCCAGGAGGTGAGCCCTGGCTGACCGCGCGTTTCAGCGTAGACGCGATCTATTACCGCCTGCACTACCGGCTGGCCGCTTTCCCGCTCGTACCAGCGGAACATCGCCTCAACCTCGGCGAAGGTCAGGTTGGGGATGTGCAGCAGGTCGGTGTCCACCGGACCATAGGATAAGAAACGGCGCATGGCAAACCTCCTCGGCGCGTACACGATACGGCTCGTCGCTGGTATTATATAATCAGTTGCCCAGATGTGATATAATCGCGCCAAGAGAAAGGGGCCGACATCGCCATGCACATCGCCGTCTTTGGAGACCTGTTCGTGCGCGCCGCCATCCTGGAGCAAACGCTGCGCCGACATCTCGCGCCCATCCTGGGACAGATCAGCTTCCGGTCGTGCGAGTTGGGATATCCGGTCGAGCCGGCCCGCCAGGACGCGGAAATCCGCGAGTTCGTGGGCACAGCCGAACAGGTCCTGGAGATCGCAGCGGGCGCCGAGATCATCCTGAGCCACATGCCGCCGCTCTCGGCTGCGACCATCCGGGCGCTGCCGAAACTGGCCGCGATCGGCTGCTACCGCACTGAGCCGGTCAACATCAATCTGGCTGCAGCCACCGGCCGCGGGATCCCCGTTTTCTGCGCGCCGGGACGCAACGCGCGCGCGGTCGCCGAGTTCACCGTGGGCCTGATCATCGCCGAGTGTCGCAACATCGGCCGCGGCCACCGCGCGCTGGCAGATGGCGTCTGGCGCACCGATCTTTATCGCTACGACCATGCTCCGCGCGAGCTGGCCGGCCAGACCGTAGGGCTGATCGGCTTCGGCCACATCGGGTCGCTGATGCCGGGTCTGCTGCGGCCGTTCGGCGTGCGCGTCTTGGCCTACGATCCATATGTCGCCGATGAGGTTTTTGCGGCGAAAGGCGCCGAACGCGTGCGCGACATGGGGCTCCTGCTGGCCGAGTCGGACATCGTCAGCCTGCACGCGCGCGTGACGCCAGAGACGCGCGGCTTCATTGGAGAGCCGCAGTTCAGGCGCATGAAGCGCGGGGCCTATTTCATCAACACCGCACGCGGGCCTATGGTGGACTATGATGCGCTCTACCGCGCGCTCGCCGATGGACACCTGGCCGGCGCGGGCCTGGAGACCTTTGCGCAAGAGCCGCCGCCGGCTGGCTCGCCGCTTCTGAAGCTGCCCAACGTCACCCTCACGCCGCACATCGCGGGGTGCTCCAAAGAGACGGTGCACCTGGCGGCCGAGATGGTTTCCGCGGACATCGCAGCCTGGTGCGCGGGCCGCGACCCGCTCCACTGCGCGAATCCCGAGGCGCTTCCCCGGAGGCCCGATGACACGCGAGCTGCTTCTCGGCATTGACGCCGGCACCACCAGCCTCAAGGCGGCGCTGTGCGATCCAGACGGCCGCATCCTCGCGCAGGCGAGCCAGGAGTACCCGACTGCCTATCCGCGGCCCGGCTCACAACGGGCCGCGGGTTCTTGGGCCGAACAGAATCCGCACGATTGGTGGCGCGCGCTGTGTGCGGCGACGCCCCAGGTGATCGCCGCGGCCGGCGCCGACCCGCGGGCGATCGCCGGCGTCGGCGTCAGCGGCCAGGCGCCGAGCCTGGTGGCCGTGAGCCGGGCCGGCGAGCCGCTGCGGCCCGCGCTCATCTGGCTGGACCGCCGCGCTGATGCGCAGTGCGCCTGGCTGCATGAGCGCGTGGGCGCCGAGGCGATCGCGAGCGTCAATGGCGGCCGCATTGACCCCTACTACCTGGCGCCCAAGCTGCTCTGGTTCAAGCAGCACGAGCCGGAGCTCTATCGCCAGACCCATGCCGTGCTCCAGGCCAACGGCTACCTGGTGCACAGGCTGTGCACCGCGTTCTGCATGGATGTCTCCAACGGCCCGCTGACCTCATTCTTCGACAGCCGAAACACGCGTTACGACGAATCGCTGATCTCGGCCATGGGGCTCGACCTGGCTCGGATGCCGCCGGTCCGGCCGTGCGCCGAGGTGGTGGGCGAGGTAACCGCGGAAGCGGCCGCGGCGACCGGGCTGGCCGCAGGCACGTCGGTGATCGCCGGCATGTGCGATGGCACGGCCGCCGGGCTGGAGGCTGGTCTGCTGCGGGTGGGCGACGCGGTGGAGATGACGGGGCAGTCCACGGTGCTGTTGATTTGCAGCGATCGGCCCTATCTGGGCCAGGATTTGATCCCCCTGGTCCACGCTGTGCCGGGTCGCTATCTGGTCGTGGGCGCGCTGGTGGCCACCGGCGGCGCGCTGCGCTGGTTTCGCGACCAACTGGGCGAGGTGGAGCGCCTGGCCGCAGGGCTGCTCGATGTGGATGCGTTTGAGCTGCTCAGCCAGGAAGCGGGCCGCAGTCCGGCCGGCGCCAACGGCGTGATCTTTCTGCCCTACATGTTCGGGGAGCGTTCGCCGATCTGGGACAGCGCGGCGCGAGGCGTGTTTTTCGGCCTGTCACTGGCCACACGACGCGCGGATTTGGTGCGGGCCATCATGGAAGGGGCTGCGTTCGGACTGCGCCACAATGCCGCAACCGCGGCCGAACGGGGCTTCGCGACGACCGGGCTTTTCTGCGTGGGAGGCGGCAGCCGCAGCCCGGTCT
>VGOD01000110.1 GCA_016876015.1 Chloroflexota bacterium | reverse complement strand
GTGCAGCGCCAGGCCGTCCATGTAGCGGCCGCCGAGTAGCGTCTCCTGCCCTGCCTTCTCCATCAACACTTCGGTCCAGTGATAGTCGTCGTTGCGTGCGCCGCACGCGATGCGGAAGAGCCTGTTGGTCGCGTATGATCGGGATTGTAGATCTCGGTGAGCAATTCGCCGAACCAGCAGGTCAGGCCGGGCTGGCCGCGCGTCTCATAGAACAGCCGCTCGACCACAGCCGGCTCGACCACCTGCCCGCGCTCACGCGTGTACCAATCGAACAGCCCTTGCACCTCGGCAAAGGTCAGATTGGGGATGTGGAGACTGCGCTGGACGTTGAACGGCGACCCGCGGGGGTTCTCGACGCCCAGCACCGCGTGCACACCGATCAGCGCCACCCCGTGCAGCAGGTAGGTCTTCTCGCCGGTGGGCCGATCACTCTCGTCCTGACGGCGGATGTAGATATTGCGAAAGACTCCGGCAATGCCGGCAATGGCCTCCTCAGTCAGTGCGTCAAACTCGTCAAGCACCAAGATCAAGGGCTTACGCAGCACCTGGCGGCGGAAGATCTGCTCGATCTCCTGTATTTCATGGATAGCAACTGGTGAAAGATTGAACGCCCTGGTGACCTCCTGAGCAAGCGATTGAGCAATCTTTGCGACATCTCGCTCGAGCTTTAAGTGTTCAAGCGGGATATAGAGAATATCGAAAGCATCGCGGTACTGTGGTTCGTTCCGCAAGCGTCGGAGCGCCTGCTGGACGATCCAGGTCTTGCCGCGCTGCCGCGGCGCCCAGACGGCGATGTAATGGCCGCCCTTGGCCGGGTCTTCGCCCAGCAGATCCGCTACTGCCTGGCCAATCAACACCTCTCGCGGCGCATAGTAGTGCAGGTCGGTATCTACCGGGCCGTAAGATGAGAACTTGCGCATAGGTTGTTCCTGAGCATGTCATCGAGATGATCGTGAATACTCGCGTCAACGCCGTTGTCAATGTGACACTGGGAGCCAGCAGGGCGATTTCATTGTGAGGGCTTGCTCACGATCTGGCAGCGAGAGTTGCAAGACACGGACAAAACCTGGCCTCCAGCAGGCTAAAGCAGTTGACGCAATCTGGTATTGCCGCCGCAGGCGCAGGTTTCACTGCCGAGGCGTGGTCATCTCTGCAACATGAAATCGCCCTGCGACCGCGGGCGGACGTATGTGTCAAGTCAAATGATAATGTTACCGGGCGGCGTATTGACAAGGGCCGCCCGCTGTGCTACAGTGTCCTCAGCCATCGTTCGCCGTCATAGTTCGTAGGAGCCCCACAAGGACGAGTTTGGAGTAGAGGAATGGAGGCTTTTCGGTGATAGGTTGGCTGGTTCGGTGTGCGGCGCTGGTTGCGATCATGACGCTGGCCGGCAGGGCGGTCGCCAGCGAGACGTTGTTCGATCAACGCACCTTGTATCCTTCGCCCAATGAACGCTTCGGGTTCGGAGCGATCGCGCCGCTCTCAACGTATGATGTCTCCGAGCTTCAGGCCGGGTGGTATCTCAACTGGGGCGTCCCCGTCAACCCCACACATCCTGGCGGCATGAACGTCGCCTATGTCGTGCGCCTGCAGCCTGGCGCATTCTCCCCTTCTAAAGCCACGATCGGCCAGGTCGTGCGCGCCGACCCCGGCGCCCTGTGGTTCATCGGCAACGAGCCGGAGTGCATCTTCCAGGACGGGCTCCGACCCGAAGAATACGCGCCGCTCTATTATGAGCTGTACGGCTTCATCAAGGCGCACGATCCGACCGCACGCGTCGCGGTCGGCGGCGTTGTGGAGCCGACAGCTCTGCGCCTGCGCTGGCTCGAAGCGGTGTGGACGCTGTATCAGGCGCGCTACGGCCGCGAGTTGCCGGCCGATCTCTGGAACATCCACAACTTCGTGCTGCAAGAGGTTCCGGGCGATTGGGGGCCTGACATCCCGGCTGGCATCTGCGCGCCGTGGGGCGCGCTCTACAGCGTGAGCCAGCACGGCAGCCTGGCCATCTTCGCGGAGCACGTCCTGGCCATGCGGCGCTGGATGGCTGCACACGGCCAGCGCGATAAGCCGCTGGTCATCAGCGAATATGGCATCCTCTTCAACGAGGAGAATGGCTTTTCGCTGGCCAAGACGCGCGCCTTCATGCAAGGGTCTTTCGATTACCTCTTGAGCGCCACAGACCCGGACCTGGGCTTGCCGGCCGACGGCGACCGGCTGGTGCAGCAGTGGCTCTGGTATAGCCTGGATGACGATGCGTTCACGGGTTGGGGAACCTACTGGGCCAATCTGCTGAACCCCGACACCGGCGCGCTGACTCCAGTGGGCCAGGCCTGGTCGGCCTACGTCAAGCCTCTTTTCCTGCCCTATGTTGATGTGGCGCCGCTCGCGCTGCGCATGGAGCCTGTGGGCGCAACGGTCGCGCCGGGTTCGTCCGTCATAGCACGCGGCTTTGTCGCGAACCTGGGCAATACGCCAATAAGCCAGCCGTTCACGGCCACGCTGTTCGCGGAAACGAACGGCGTTCGTCAGGACCTTGCGGTCCGTCAGATCGCGGGGCTGCCAGCGCGTCATGGCGGCGGAGTTTGGATCGAGGGCCCCTGGACGATTCCCGATAGCGACCGGTGGGCCTTGCGGATCGAGGTAGATGTCGCCGGACAGGTTTCCGAGACGAACCGAACGAACAACGAGCTGGCGGTCGTCGGATCGGTCAACGCACACCTGTCTGGGCTGAACGTCGCCCCTGGGCCGATCGTGCTGGTCGAGCCAGGGACGACGGCAAGCGTGACGATCACGGCGCAAGTCGAGAACTGGGGGACTCTGGACGCGCCGGGCGCCGAGATCGTCTTTGTAGCTGACCACGGCCAGCCGCTCGGAACAAGCGCGTTGGCCACGATTGGGCCGCGCGGCAGCGCGGCGGCGAGCGTGCGTTGGGAGGGCGTTCCCCTGGGCTGGCATGTTGTCACTGCGACCGTCAGGTTGGCCCCCGACTTGAACGAAGTGGACTCGAACGACAATGTCGCGCAAGCCCGGTTCTTTGTGGCCGCCAGCCGTCTGTTCCTCCCCGGCACGCCCGCTGGCCGCGCCTGCACCGACCGGTATACCTGCCGCAAAATGCTGGCGAACGGCGGCTTTGAGCAGGGCAGCCTCGCCGGCTGGAGCGTGATCGGCATCGCGCCGACGATCCTGGATTTCGGCTGCTATCACAGCGACTTCTGCGCCTACCTGGGCGGCTTCAACAGCGCGCAGACCGGTCTTCGGCAACGCGTCACGATTCCCGCGGACGCGACCCTGGCGACCCTCTCGCTCGCCTGGGGCGGGGTGACGGCTGAAACCCGGACGACCGCTCAGGATCATCTGACTGTCGAGCTACGGGAACTCGATGGCCGCCTCTTGCGAACGTTGCTGGCCGTGGACAATCGTCATGCGGTCCGGCGGTGGGACGCCAACGGCTTCGATTTGAGCGACCTGGCCGGCCGCACGGTTGAGATCCACATCGTGGCGACACTGGATGACAGTGCGCCGACCCAATTCTTCCTGGACAACATATCTCTACAGGGCTGCCAGTTCGATCCATCATAGAGTGGCGCCGAGGCGGCGCATCTCAGGAGGTGCAACATGCGTCCGAATCCGATCTTGCTCGTCGCTCTCGCCCTGACCCTGGCGCTCGCCGGGGCCATGCCGCCGGCTTCTCAGGCAGACACGCCGGCGCCCGATCTGACCGTTAGCCAGTTCGCCGCGCAGTTCTATGTCCACTATCTGCCGATCTTCGTGCGTGCGGCTGGCGGCGAGACGCACGCTTTCCGTGCGGCCGCGGCGCCAGCCGCACGATCGTCAGTGACGATCCCGGCTGGCGCGCCAGTAACTTTCTCGATCACCATCGCGAACCAGGGCAATGCGGCCAGTCTGCCGACAGACGTGGCGTTCTTTGTGGATAGCTTCCTGGCGCGGCTGCCTGTGCCGGCCCTCGGCCCTGGCCAGAGCGCCCAGTTGAGCTATGTCTGGATCGCTACATCGCCGGGCCTGCGCGCCAGCCAGTCGCTTCTGGCGGTTGTGGATGACGACCAGCTCAACGCAGAGAGCGATGAAACGAACAATGAGGCGACGGCTGCTCTGCCAGCGGTGGGCCCGCCGGCGCTCGAAGCAACCTCGCAGACGGCTGTGACGCCGGCCGCGGTGCTGACGGGCACGCAGGGCAACGCGGGCTTCCAGGATGTGGCGGCCCTGGCGGCCGAGCTGGGATACACCGAACCGCTCAGCAACACGGTGGAAACGCACTACAGCAACGGCGCCATGAGTTGGGCCGGCGAGCTCAAGCGGCCCGGCCAGGAGGACGATCTGGGCCTCATCGTGATGCACCTGCGCCAGGAGGGTCAGACGGTCAGTTTTCTGATCGAACGACTGGGCTCAAACGGCGACTTCCGCATGTTCGATCGCAGCGGCGGCCTCCGCTACGTCGGCGGCGTCATCTCCACCTACACGCCGGCCGGGCAGGCGCTCGCGGTCGGGAATTGCAGCGAGCCGTGGTTCTGGATTTGCGTGGGCGCGTTCGGGCTGAGCACGGTGGCTTGCATCGCCTCGACCATCGCCTCCTTCGTGCCGCCCGCCACCGCGGCCGCGGTGGTCGCCGCCATTGCTTCCTGCGGCGGCTCGGTCGCTTCGGGCTATGAGTGCATCCAACGCCTGATAGACAACGATCCAGCAATCTACATCCGCGAGGCTGGTTCGGCCGGCACCTGCCAGACGTGCGAGGGCGGCTCGGTGGTGACGTACCAGAAGATCCGTGTGGAAGCTTCCGGTACCGATGACCGCGGGCCTGTGGACTTCCCCGGCGGCAGTTCGCAGGAGGTCTGCTTGAACCGCTCGCGGACCGTGAGTTTCACAGGCGTGGACTGCGGCGGCAACTCCGTGACGAAGTCGCGCACTTTCGGCCCGCGGCAGGTCTCCAGCCAGGACTGCAAGACCGTCATCAGCCCGCCGGAGTGCGCCGCCTGTGAGAATATCGGCGAGACCGCGCGATGCGTTCGCAAGGAGCCGTGCGGAACGCAGACCCCGCGGCCGATACGCGTTCGCAGCGAAGACGGCTGGCGGCTGATCGTTCCGACTCCGATCGCCACGCCCGTCGCCTGTGCGCCGACGCCCCAAGCGCCGGCGCAGCCCGCGCTCGCGGCCTTCAGGCTTATCAATCGAACGAATCCGTAATCGCCCCGGAGATCCTCTCACTGGAGCATTCTGGCCTCCTGGAACATCGTTCCAGGAGGCTTTTCGTTGCATACCAGAGCTGGCTTCCAGCGGTTGCCGTCAAGCGCATTCCTATGATATACTGCGCGCCGCGCTTCATGCGCCTGACCGCAGAGAGGATCATCTCGACATGCGCAACCGCACCGTGGTGGTGCCCTTGATTGCCCTGTTCTTGTTGGCGTTCGTGGCGTTGGGCTGTTCGGTGGGCCAACTGCTGGCGCGCCAGACCGCGGCCACCGGCACGCCGACCCGCACCCCGCGTCCGACCTGGACGCCGGCAGGGGGCGGCCTGCGCGTCGCGACGCCAACGCTTGATAGAACGCGCTTTCCTAACGTGGCTTTGCCTACTGCGCCGCCGCCGACGCCCCAACAATTGATTCCCGGCTCAGGGCAGCCGATTTTCGTCCCGCAGCCGCCTGGCGGCGGTTCGGGCGTGCAAACGGTAGTGGTCATCATCGTGACCGCGACGCCGATCCCTTCCGCAACGGCTGTGGCGCTGCCGTCCACGCCGGCGCCTCCGCCATCGGCCACGCCCACCCCTGGCCCGCCGACCGCGACGCCGACGATCACCCCGACGCCGCTGCCGCCGGTGGTCGTCAATGTGCTGACCGATGATGTCAACGTCCGCCAGGGCCCCAGCACCGCCTACCCGATCGTCGCGCAACTCGACGCGGGCACGGAAGTCACGGTCGTGGGGCGCAATCGCGCGGGCGACTGGTGGAAGATCTGTTGCGTCAACGGGGCCGACGTGTGGATCTTCGCGGAGCTGGTCAGCACAGCCGGGCCGTTGTGGACCGTGCCCGAGGTCCTCAACATCCCGCCGCCCCCGTCTGCGGCGCCCCCGCCGGGGCCAACCGCTACGCCGACGCCGACCCCAACCTATGCGTGGCCTTTCCGGGTTGAGGGCATACCCGAACAGTACGTGTTAGGCCAGGATTTCTTCCGGGTGGATGCGATCATCTACAATGGCGCTACGCCATTGTGGGGATACAAGCTGCGAGTGCGCAAGCTCTCGACCGGCCAGGAATGGCTGAGCAACGGTTCCGTATCGCATTGGCAATGGGTCGTCATCGGCTGGCCGAATGACGGCAAGCCGGTCAATCCTACCCTGGATTGCCCGTCCCCGCGCACGGGCCTGCTCTGCCTCAAGAGCAACGTCAAATGGGATAGCAATGGCGTGGGTGTGCCGATGGGAGACGATGTTTGGGAAGTGGTCGCTACCGATGGCGCTGGAACTCCGCTTTCTGCGGCCGTGCGTCTGCACACCAGCGCAGCGAATGCCAAGTGGTACTACATAGTTTTCACGAGCCGAAAATGACCCAACGCCCTGCTCGTCCACGACCGCAGGTTGTGGGCATCTTGCTATTGTGCTCGGCGGTGTTGATCGTCGTCGGCTTGAGCTGCTCGGTGGGCGAGACGCTGGTGGGCCGTTCTACAGTCGCCGCGCCGACCGCAACCAAGACCCCGCGGCCCACTTTTACACCGCTGCCCGCCGCGGCCGGCGCGCAAAGGCCCACGCCAGAGCTGGCCGTGCGCGGCGCGCTGCCGCCCGGCGTGACGGTCGCGGCGCCAGGAGGGCCGGCCGCGCCAGCCGTTGCCAACGGTCAGCCAGCCGCGGCGGAAGGGAACGCGGGGCGCACGAGCCTGGTGTTGATCGCCACCTTGACGCCGCCGCCGAGTCCCACCCCGCTGCCCACCGGCATGCCCACTGCCACGCCCACCCGCACGCCCGATGTCGAGACCAATCGGCCCACGCGGGTCATCGGCCCGCGGCCCTATCCGACGCCTTACGTGGTGGTCACTGCGGATGCAGCGAATGGCCGCCGCGGGCCTGGCGTCACCTTCGAGCTGATCGGACAGGCTCAACGGGGCGATGAGCTGATGATCCTGGCGCGCACCCCCAACCGCGACTGGTGGCAGGTGTGCTGCATCTCGAACCAGCCGGCCTGGGTGGCGGCCGACTCGGTATCGCCGAAAGGTCCGCTGGAGGAGGTTCCGGTCTTGACGCCGGCGCCCACGCCGCCGCCCACGCCGATTCCTCCGCCTCCGCCTACCGCGACGCGAACGTCCACCCCACTGCCGCCGTTCGATATCGCGCGCGGCCCCGAATTCCCCATCAAGCGGGACACGGGCGTCTTGACGATCTGGGTCAAGGTGTATGAAGGGCCGTGGGACAACCAGAAGGCGCTGCCGGGCTACGTGCTGGTCGTGTTCCGCAACAATGTCGAGGTCAGCGACTTCGTGCAATCGCACGGTCCTCCCTTCGACAACACCAAACCGGAAGGAAGCTTCGACTATAATCTGAAATTCGAGATGAATCATGCCGGCGAGGCAGACTGGCGGATCTACCTGGCCAGGCCGGGCGGGTATCGCGTTTCGCCGATCAAAGAGTTCACGACCAAGGGCGACTCCTATCGAAACCTGGTGGTGTTCGTCGCCTACTGGCTGGCGCGCTGATACATCTCTGCCCACCAATTCACCAACTACCAACCCTGCATAGGAGGACGTATTCATGAATTTCCGTATCTGGGTGCTACTCATAGCGGCGCTGTCGCTGATTGCGCTCGCGGGCTGCGGCAGGATAGGCCCCAGCCGTGGGCCGGCCGTCACGCCGATCCCGACCAAGACGCTCCGCCCAACGTTTACGAGCACACCCGTCAGGCCAACCGCTGTCCCGCCGTCGGCCACACCGATCCCGATTCCGACGGTGACTCCGGCGCCGCCTGCGCCGACCGCGCCGCCGACCGTAGCGCCCACGGCCGCGCCGCCTACGGCCACCGCCACGCCAGAGAAGGCAGCCTTCACCGTCTCCGAGCCGGCCGTCAATGTGCGCGGGGGGCCGGGCGTCAACTACCCCATCCTCGGCGAGGTGCGCCAGGGCCAGACCTTCGATATCACGGGGAAGAATCCCAACGGCGACTGGTGGCAGTTCACCTATGAGGGGCGAACTGGTTGGATCACTGCGGGCATGGTGACGGCCAGGGGGACCGCCAGGGTTCAAGTGGCCGCCAACATCCCGGCGCCGCCCACCTCGCCGCCGCCGCCGCCCACGACGCCGCCACAGCCGACCAATACGCCCGCGCCAGCGCTGCGCTATGCGCTGACCGGTAAATCGCAATTGCGGCCCAACACCAACGATTTCGTGACCGTCTGGTGTTTCGTCTTCAATCAGGCTGGGACAGCCCTGGTCCCCGGCACGCTGCGTGTGACGCGTGATGGCGCGGTCATCAAGGAGCAAGCCTATAGCGGTGGAACCGAACCGGCGCGCGGCGATTCCGGCTATCCCAGCGAGTTCCTCTACAATCCGGGCTGCAAGGCTGAAATCCAGCCCGCCCTCAACGGCAACTACAGCGCCTTCATCATCCAGGGCGGCCAGCAGGTGTCCGACGTGTTCAACTTTACCGTCAGCGGCGTGACCAATCGGATCGCGATCATCGAATGGAAAGAGAAGTAGGCGAGAGGCGCGTTGGCCGGGTGCCGGGACCCTCTGACGGTCTCGGCTTCCGGCCGTTGCTGCTTCTGCTCATCCTCCTGGGCTTCGCCCTGCGCGTCTTGCGCCTGGATCTGCAGCCGCTGTGGTGGGATGAGGGGTACTCCGTTTGGTTTGCGACGCATTCGGTCAGCCAGATGGCCGGGCTGACGGCCCAAGACATCCATCCACCGCTCTACTACGCACTGTTGCACGGCTGGATCGGGCTGTGGGGCGCCGGGCCGGTCGCGCTGCGGCTCTTCTCGGCCTGGGTCGGCGTGTTGGCCATTCCCGCGATCTATCTGGCCGGCCGGCGGCTGCTGGGGCCGCGGCCAGCCGTGCTGGCCGCTTTGCTGCTGGCGATCAACCCTCTGCACATCTTCTACAGCCAGGAAGTGCGGATGTATGGCCTGGTGGCGCTGCTCAGCCTCGGCGCGCTGATCACCGCGGCGCGGGTGTTCGCGGCGGGTCAGTTGCTCATACCGGGCGCGGCGCCACGGCCAGTGGGAAAATGTCCTGGTTTGGAGGCTTCAACCGGTTACACTGTTGGCGAGAGTGACCGGCTAATCCTGAAAGGAGGCTTCGCACAGCCTCGAGACCGGGGCGGTGGGCGATTTTCAGAACATGGAACGGCCGGTCGCCGGACCGCTGCGCTCGCGGCCTATGTCGTCTTCACGGTCGCCGCGCTCTACACCCAGTACTACGCCGTCTTTCTGCCCATCGGCCTGACCCTCTACGCGCTCTGGCGCTGGCGGCGAGATGCCCAATCGTTGATCCGTTGGCTGGCCGGCCAGACTGTGGTCGCGCTGCTCTACCTGCCGTGGGTAGTGTTCGCCACGCCCAGGCTCATCCCCTACATCAGCCAGAAGGTGGCGGCCGACGCCGACCGGCCCCTGGGCCTGGCGCTCTATCTGGCCCGACACCTGGCGGCCTTCCTTGCTGGTCATCTGGAAGGCGCGCTGTCGCCCTCCTGGCCGGCCGCGCTGCTGCTGCTGGCGCCCTTGGTGTGCGGGTGGCTGTGGCTTGAAACCGACCAAGCGCCTGGCGCTTGGCGGGCGATTTTCAGAACTGTTGCTCATGCCGGCCGCGGCGCCAGTGCGCAGCCTCCCTGTGGGACGGTGCCTGAAAAACAGGCGGGCTGGATTCGAGGCTTTAGCCGGTTTGGTGGTCGGCGGCAGAAACCGGCTAAAGCCTCGAGACCAAAGCGGCGGGCAATTTTCAGGGCAGGATTGCCCTTGCTCGTCGCGGTCCTGACGACGACGCTCCTCCTCGGCTGGCTGATCGGACTGCGCTATCCGTTTTTCCCCGCGCGCGGGGAGCGGCTGTTGCTGCTGGCGCTGCCGGCGTTCGTGTTGCTGGCCGCGGCCGGCCTGGCCGGGCTGTGGTCATGGGCGCAGCCGAGGGGAGGGCTGGCGAAGTCGGTTCCCTACGTCGCGGTGGGACTATTCGTGGCGGCGGCCGGAGCCAGCCTGGCCGCGTTCTACACGACCCCGCGCTATGCCGCCGACGACTATCGGCCGCTGATCAGCCGCACAGTCGAACAGGGGCTGCCCGAAGACACGGTGTTTTGCGTCTATCCCTGGCAGGTAGGCTACTGGCGCAGCTATGCCTCTCTCGCCTCCGGCGTGAAAGGCTTGGCGACGCCTGGCCCGACGGCCGTCTTGACGCCTGATGCGGCCTGGTCGCCGGACGTCGCGCGCGGCCTGGACCATGCGCTGGCGACCGGTCGTGTCTGGTTCCCGGCGCACCTGGCCCTGGGCGCGGTGTTGGAGACCCAGATCGAAGCGCATCTCGCGCAACGCGCCGCGGTGTGCGCGGTCGCCTGGTATGGACCGGGGACTCGACTCAGCGCATGGGCCGCGACGACCGCCGACGCGATCCAGCCGGTGAACGCGGGCCCATTCCGCTTTGCGCTCATCGCCGCGGCCAGCCCCGCGGTGGAACTGACGCGCATCGCGCTCGGGGCCGGTCCCGTCTCTGCGGCCAATGAGATCCTGCCTCTGGCCTTGACCTGGCGCGGCGACCTGGCGGCAGGCCCCCCGACAGGCTCAGGCCGCGACTCAGGGCAGGCGGCCGCGCCGCCCATCCTGGGCGTCAGCGTGCGCCTGGTGGACCCCCTGGGCCAAATCTGGGCGCAGCACGACTATGAACCGTTGGCCGGTCTCGCCTCACCCGCAGCAGTCGGCCCGACAGAGTGGGACGGGGAAGACCTGCTCGGCCTGCTGATTCCCGCGGGCACGCCGCCGGGCGTCTATGCCCTGGAAGTGGCCGTTCACCCCAAGGGGGATGACCGGCCGCTCGACGTGTTCGGGGCCGACCCTTCGACGGGCCCAGGACGCGGCTCAGGGCCGGTCGGGACCGCGGCGCGGCTGGCGGAGATCACGGTGACGCCGGCCGATCGGCCCCTGGGCCCCGAACGGCTGCCGATCGGCCGCCGCCAGACGGTTGACCTGGAGGATGGCTTTCGCTTCCTGGGACACAGCGCAGCCGAGGGACCAGCCGCGCCTGGCGACCTGCTAAAGGTCAGCCTTTTCTGGCAGGCCACAGCCCGGCCGGCGGCCGACGCGGTGGCCTTCATCCAACTGTGGGATCGCTCCGGCGCGCTCGTCGCGGGGTGGGAGGCGCCGCCCGGCGCCGCCTACGCTACCAGCCGTTGGACGCCCGGTACACTGATGCGCACCCAGGCCGCCTTCCGGCTGCCGGCCAGCCTGACCGACGGCCGCTACCGGCTGGCGGCCGGGCTGTTCAGGCAGAGCGACAAGACGCGCGTGCGCACCACCCGCGGCGCAGATCACATCGTGCTCGGCCAGATAGAAGTACGCGGCCGGCCGCATGTGATGACGCCGCCCACGCCGCGCTATCCCGCCGATGTTCAGTTCGGGGCATTGGGCAGGCTGGTCGGCTATGATCTGACCGGGCCGGCTGATAGCAGCCTGACTCTCACGCTCTATTGGCAGGCGACGGGCGCCACCGATCGCGCCCACACGGTCTTCGTCCATTTGCAGGACGCGACGGGCGTCACGCGCGGCTATGGCGACAGTGAGCCGGCCGGCGGCCGGTTCCCCACCACAAGCTGGCTCCCCGGCGAATACCTGACCGATCTGCACCGGGTTGCGATCGCGGCCGACGCGCCGGCCGGCCTCTATCGTCTAGTCATCGGCCTCTACGACCCCGCGACCGGCCGGCGGCTGACGACGGGCCAGGGCGCCGAATGGGTGGAGCTGGATGCCGTGGTGCGCCTGGGACGCACGGAATAGGTTTGCGTATGCTCGGCGTAACTTTCTCGCGGCGCCTGCGTATGGATGGATGAAAGATAGCTATGGACACGGCCGAGCAGGAGCGCCGGCCGAGCCTGTCAGACATGCCCCGCAGAGGACGCGGGACTTCGCTACGAGGAGGCACCCATGACCGAGGAAGCGCGCACCGAGAAGAGCATTTCAGATGAGTTGAACAAGCTGGGCAAGCAGGTCGCCGAGGCGCTGAAGGCCGCCTGGGAAAGCGATGACCGCAGGAAGATCCAGGCCGAGATCGCCGAGGGTCTGCAGAAGTTCGGAGACCAGGTTTCGGACTCCGCGAAGAAGGCCAGGGAGAGTGAAAAAGCGAAGCAGATCATGACCCAGGCCGAGAAGATCGTCGCCGAAGTGCGGGCGTGCAACGTCACCGACGAGATTCGGAATGGGTTGGTCACCGGCCTGGAGGCGATCAACAACGAGTTGGCCAGGCTGCTGGAACGCCTGGAGGCTGGCAAGGCCGCTGCGCCGGCTGCGCCGGTCGCGCCGGCTGCGCCGGTCGCGCCGGCCGAGCCAATCGCGCCGACCGAGCCCACTCAGCAAGCGTAGAGACGTCAGGGCGCACAGGCCGGGTTTCCGACGGAAACCTGGCCTTGTTATTGTCTGCTGACCAGTGCGAAGTAGTCCCAGGCGATCCTGGAAAGCTCTCCCATGGTCGCCGACGAGAAGTCCCACTCCAACCACCCCGGCCGGTGCAGGAAGACGCTGAGCACATACGGCCCTACCGGTCCCCAGATGACTGCCACGTCGCCGTGCGTCTCGGCTACGTAGCCGTGCTTGTGTATCGCGCGCACCCCCTTGGGCAGTCCAGAGACGATCAGAGCCGTTACATCATTCAGCCGCATCCAGTCCAGCAGTTGCTGGCACTCGGCTTGCGTCACCTGGTTCGGAAACGCAGCCAGCAATGCGCCGCCACCCTGACCGCACGCCACGATCATGCTCAACATCAGCCCCATCTCGCGCGGGGTCGTTTGCACATAGGGATCGGGCCGCGTGGAGGGCTGACCTTGCCGGTTCGCGTTGGTCGCCACGCGCGGACCAGGCTGGTCGTAGGGCGCAGCTATGAAGCTATTCTTCAGCCCCAAGGTCCGTAGCGAGCTGTTGAAGATGCGCACACCCTCGGTCGCGCTGCCATCGCCGATCAGCGCCAGCAGCTCGTTGGCCGCGCGGTTGCCGGCCAGCGCGATGGTCTCGGTGATCTGTGCGGTGATGGTCGCGTCCGGCGCGGCGTCGAGCTTGCGGTAGACTTCAGCCAGCAGAGCGATCTTCATGGTGCTCATGGCGGAGAACGCGACGTCGGCGTTGATCGCCGCCTCGTCGCCGGTGGGAATGTGGTGCAGGAACAGCCCTGCCACGCCGGGGAACTGAGCGATGCGGGCTTGCAGCAGCTCGGTCAAGAGCGCGATGTTGGCGGGCGGCGGCGCGGTTTCTCGTAACACCAGATTGGCGGTGCGTGTTCGTGGGTCCGTCAGCGCCGCGATCACACGGGTGCGCGATGCAGGCAAATCCATCTGGCGGCCAGGCAGACCGGGGATGATCGTGAAGTTGGTTCGCATGGCCCTGGCGGGCGTGGGCGGCCGATCGTAGCGCACCGCGATGTCGGCCAGCCAATTGTCCAGGGCGTCCCGATCCAGATGGTAGCGCAGCGGGATTTCCACAGGCGGCTGGTCTCGGTGCAGCGCCTCAAACGTCCAGATGCGCAGCAGGTGATCGAGCCGTTCGTGCTGTCGCGCCTCGGCCAGCATGGCCTCGACATCCACCTGAAACTTCACCATCTGGGGCCGCAGGAAGATGCGCTGATCTGCGTAGTGGATGGCTACCGGCTCGCTGTAGAGGCGATTGAGCGTGCTGGCGACAGTGGCCGTATCCGCCTGGCTGAAATCGTAGCCGACCAGTTGCACCCCAGGCGGGGTCGCTCCGCGCGTTCGCTGATAGCGGATGTACGAGGGCGCAAAGAGCGCGCATCCGCAGGCGAGCAGGAGCAGCAGGGCGAGAAAAAGCTTGCGCATGGCCAGAGTCGCGGCGCTCTCATTCCCACTCGATTGTCGCCGGCGGCTTACTGCTCACATCATAGACCACGCGGTTGACGCCCGGGACCTCGTTGACGATACGATTGCTGATGTGCGCGATCAGGTCATAGGGCAGCCGCGCCCAATTGGCTGTCATGAAGTCATCGGTGGTGACCGCGCGCAGCCCGATCGTGTCGGCGTAGGTGCGACCGTCGCCCATCACCCCAACGGAGCGCACCGGCAGCAGCACTGCGAACGCCTGCGACACGGCTCGATACAGGCTGGCCTCGTGCAGCTCGGCCAGGAAGATGGCATCGGCGCGACGCAACGTCTCCAGCCGCTCCCAGGTGACCTCGCCGATGATGCGAATGGCCAGGCCAGGGCCAGGGAAAGGATGCCGCCAGATGATGGTCTCTGGCAGCCCCAATGCCTCGCCGATGGCCCGCGTCTCGTCCTTGAAGAGCATGCGCAGCGGCTCGACGAGCGTGAAGTGCATGTCGTCCGGCAGCCCGCCGACATTGTGATGCGTCTTGATCGTGCGCGCGGTGCGCTGGTCGGCGCGGCTGGCCGACTCGATGACATCCGGGTAGAGCGTGCCCTGGGCCAGGAAAGCGGCTTGTTCGCCGCCGTGTTCGGCCGCGATGATCGTCTCGGCCGCCTCGAAGGTCCGCACGAAACGCGCACCGATGCGTTTGCGCTTCGTCTCGGGATCGGTCACGCCGGCTAGATCGGTCAAGAACTCCTCGGCGGCATTGACCGCCACGAGATTCATTCCCAGATGCTGCTCGAAGGTCTCGACAACCTGCTCCGCCTCGCCCTGCCGCAACAGGCCGTGATCCACGAAGATGCACGTCAGCCGATCCCCAATGGCGCGGTGCAGCAAAGCGGCCGTCACTGCCGAATCCACGCCGCCGCTCAGCCCGCAGATCACGCGGCCATCGCCGACCTGCTCCCGAAGCGTGGCCACCGTCTCCTGGATGAAGTGCGCGGGGGTCCAATCGGGCCGGCAGCCGCAGATGTCCACGGCGAAATTGCGCAGGATCTCCTGTCCCTGGGGAGTGTGTTGGACTTCAGGATGGAACTGGACGCCGTAGATGCGCCGGCCGATGTCGCCCATGGCTGCGATGGCCGCATCCGAACGCGCCAGGGCCGTGAACCCCGCCGGCAGATCGGCCACATGGTCGCCGTGGCTCATCCAGACTTGGAGATTAGAGGTTGGAGGTTGGAGGTTGGCGAAGAGCGGGTTGGGCAGATCAGCCAGGGCGATCTGCGCATGGCCATATTCGCGGCGCTCGGCCCCGGCCACGCGGCCGCCCAGGGCGCGCGCCAACAGGTGCATGCCGTAGCAAATGCCCAACACCGGCCGGCCAGAGGCGAGCACGTGTGGCGGCAATACCGGCGCGTCCGGCTCGTAGACGCTCGCGGGGCCGCCCGACAGGACATAGCCTTTCGGATTCAGCGCGACGATGCGCTCGGCCGGCGCGTCCCATGGAATCAACTCGCAATAGACGTGCAGCTCCCGAATCCGCCGGGCGATCAGTTGCGCGGTCTGCGACCCGTAGTCGAGGACTGCAATCGCGTCATGAGTAGCTCCAGCCATCAATCGGCATCCTTGTCGTGCTGTTCGTGTGTCTGCCATTGCGGTGCTTCTTCGCGCACCGCTGACACGACGCCCGCGCCACACTGAGGATAGTGACGGAGCAGATGAATGAAGTAGCCGGTGCGAACCAGCGTTTCGATCTGTTTCTGTCCCATGTTCTCCACTGCCGCCAGAGTTATATCATCATCCCAGAAGTCCTTGTGCGGCGCGATCATGTAGATGTCAGCCGACTTCGGCCCGCGTGGGTATGGCTCCAATCTGACACTGGGAAGCCGCGCCTGGAGCTCAGATATGAACTCGTCTATCAGAATCTGAAGTTTCTTGTTCATCGCAACCTCGTCTCAATAGCCGACACAAGGAGCCGGGCCTTCTCCAGCGCATGCAGCGCCAGTTTGCGGCTGGTCGTGTACAGACCGTAATCAGCGCCCCTCCGGATATCCAGGATTTCCGGGAGCGATGATCCCAGAGCAGGTGAGTACAACTTGCGCCGACTGATGAGCACGCCGGCAAAGCGCGCCTGCACGAAGCTGTGCTCCCAGTGTTCGCGGCCCGCATCCGGTCGGATTCCAGCCGCGATCAGTGCAGCGATGGCCGCTTGAAACATGGCGTAGTAGCAACGACTGGCACAATTGTCATAGCGTCGGTTAGTGAACTCGCTTTCGGCGCCTGCCAGACTTTCGGCCGCCTTGGCCAGATACGCCAGACTGTCGATTTCCATCGGGAATCCGCTCCAGACATGCGGCGTCTTCAGGTCATTCTAATACGATCTTGCCGTACTGCATACTGGTAACCACTGCCAGCGTCTCGATGGGGACGCCCAGGTCAGCCAACGCGTCGCGGCCGCCTTCGAAGCGCTTTTCGATCACCGCGCCGATGCCGACCAACTGCGCGCCGGCCTTTTGCACCAGGCGCACCAACGCGCGAATCGTCTCCCCGCGCGCCAGGAAGTCATCTATCACCAGCACGTGATCGCGCGGGCCGAGGAACTCCGGCGAAATCATCAGCTCGGTCATCACGCCTTTGGTGTGCGATGGCGCCTCGGCGGTCATGGCGTTCGGGTGCATGGTGACCGGCTTGGTCTTGCGCGCGTAAACCACCGGGATGCCCAGGGCCAGGGCGGTCGTCAACGCAGGCGCGATGCCGCTGATCTCGGCCGTGACGATCTTGTTGGCGCCCAGGTGCGCAAAGCGCGCGGCCAACGCGCCGCCAACTGCCAGCATCAGGGCGGGGTCAACCTGGTGGTTGATGAAGCTATCTACCTTCAAGATGCCGCGACCCAGGTTGACCCCGTCGCGGATAATGCGTTCCTTCAGGAGTTCCATAGTCAGGCTTTCTCCTCCGGCAGGTGATGGGCGACATTCTACCGCAGAATAGACTACGAGTAAAAAGTGAGGAGCGCGTCGCGCAGCCTGCGAGCCGATCAGAACGAAGCTCAGTTTCCCAACCGGGCCGGGGCACGGTCAGGAGACCGGCCCAAGCAGAGGAGTGCGTCGCGCGGCCTATACAGAGCCAAACCCGCGCCAGTGCACTTCTGGCCTGCGCCAGTTGCGCAGCCGCCAAACCCAACCCACCGGATAGCCCACAATTTTGGCCAGATCGCCCACGCCGCGGATGACGGGGACGAGGAGCACGCTGCGCAGCCGGTCAGTGACCGAGAGACGCGGCCAATACGCAGCCAGGCGGCGGTAGGGTGTGCGGCAGTAGGCCAGCGCGCCTACCAGCAGCGCCAGCAGCCAAAGGGGCGTGTGTACGCTGCTCAACACGACCAGGCCGGGCAGCAGAATCAGATAGGCGAGATAACGAACAGCGTGACGTTTGCGCCACAGATCGGCCTTGCCATCCCCACGCGCATAGCGGTAGTACTGCCGAAAGAAGGCAGCCAGCGTGCCGCGCGGTCGAAAGTGCGCCACAGCCTGCGGCGCCCACGCGAACGGCCCGACCGCTCGCTGCAACCGTAAGTCGAAGACGAGGTCTTCGCAGAAATCCAGCCACTCTGGATAGCCGCCGGCCGCCGCCCACGCCGCCTTCGTGAAGGCCACCGATCGGCTGGAGGGGAGGAACGTTTGGGGGTTGATTTCGGCGACTGACGGCAGCACCGTAGCGCCCATGGCGATCTCGAAGGTCGTCTGGGGGTCTGGGACGAAGAAGCCGGCGACAGTCTGCGGACTGCTGATTTGTGATTTGCGATTTGCGATTTGCGATTCTTGGTTTGTGACTTGCGTTTGGCCAGGGCGCGTCAGCGGCGCGATCAGCTTTTCGAGCCACTGCGGTTCGAGCCACACGCCGGCGTCCACCGAGGCGATCACGTCGCTCGTCGCCGCGGCGATCGCCACATTGCGACCGCGAGAGATGTTGGCGCCCGGCTCGCCGAGCACACGCAGCGGCAGACGATGGGCGTATTCGCGGATGACGGCGGTCGTGTTGTCTCGCGAGCCCCCGTCTACGACGACCACTTCATCGGGTTGGCGGGTCTGGCTGGCGAGGCTATTCAGCAGCCGGCGGATAGCCTCGCCTTCGTTGAGCACGGTGCAGATGACGGAAACGCGCACGAAGTTGCTCCGGCCGAAAGTTGGGCGCGGGATCGGGACGAGCGACTCTCGATCTTATCCCGCGGCTGCATGATACACCATCTGGCGGCCCGCGCTCAAATGTGGCTTCCTCCCCCATCCACCCATGCCTCGGCCATGCGCCCATCA
>VGOD01000109.1 GCA_016876015.1 Chloroflexota bacterium | reverse complement strand
CCTTTGCGCCTTTGCGTGCGCTCTGTCCCCTCTTCACTCCCACACTCCCACACCCCCACACTCCCCCGCCCCCACCCTCCTTGTCACCCCGTCCGATCTGTAGTAAAATGCTTCCTGCCAGCACGGCAAGGAGCGAGCTATGCGCAAGTTCTCATCTTATGGCCCGATCAGCACCAGCCTGCACTACTATGCCCCGCGACAGGCGTTGATCGAACGGGCGGTGGCGGATTTGGTGGGCGAAGACCCGACCCAGGGGGGGCACTACATCACCGTCTGGGCGCCCCGCCAGCGCGGCAAGACCTGGATCATTCAGCAGGCGCTCCAACGGCTGCGTCACGATCCGCAGTATGCCGCGTTCGACGTGGTGTATCTCGGCCTGGAGCACTTGAAGTTGGAACAGGATGCGGCAGGGATCGCTCAGTCACTGGCCAGCGAGCTCAGCTATACGCTGGCTTTGCCGCCGCATGAGATTCGCCAGATCAAAGAGCTCGAGCTGCTTTTCCGCCGCGAATTGCTGCAAAAACCACTTATCCTGATCCTGGACGAGTTCGACGCGCTGACTGAGGAGGCGATCGCCGGCATCGCGGGGGTCTTCCGCAACATCCACATTCGCCGCCAGACTGAGGCCGACCGGCCTACCGGCGAGAAGAGCTATCTGTTGCACGGGGTCGCGCTGATCGGCGTGCAGGCCGTACTGGGAGTCGAGAATCCACGCGGCTCGCCGTTCAACGTCCAACGCAGCCTGCACGTGCCCAACCTGACCTTCGCGGAGGTGCAGGGGTTGTTCGACTGGTACACGCGGGAGAGCGGGCAGGCGGTCGAGCCGGCCGTGGTCGAGCGGCTGTTCTACGAAACGCGCGGCCAGCCTGGTCTCACCTGCTGGTTCGGCGAGCTGCTGACCGAGACCTACAACCCCGACCGCACGCGACCGATCGGTATGGCGGCGTTCGAGCACGTCTACATCGCGGCCTCATCCGTGCTGCCGAACAACAACATCCTGAACATTCTCAGCAAGGCGCGGCAGGAGCCGTACAAGGGCTACGTGTTGGACATGTTCCGCACCGATGAGCCGGTCGCCTTCAAGTACGACGACCCGATCCTGAACTACCTCTACTTGAACGGGGTAGTGGATTGGGAATGGGATTCGGCCACTGTCCCTCAGGTCAGATTCCCTTGTCCGTTCGTGCAGAAGCGTTTGTTCAGTCACTTTGCAGGGGAGCTGTTCCGCGAGGGCGGCCGGCTCTACGACCCGTTCGAGGACCTCAGCGACACCATCACCGAGGACAACCTGGACGTGCGCAACCTGCTGCGGCGCTACGAGCGTTACCTGCGGCAGAACCGCTCCTGGCTCCTCAAGGATGCGCCGCGGCGGGCCGACCTGCGCATCTACGAGGCGGTCTATCACTTCAACCTGTTCACCTATCTGTCACGCTTCATGGGGCGTCGGGACGCGCAGGTCTACCCCGAGTTTCCGACCGGTAACGGCAAGGTAGACATTCTCATCAGGTATGCGGGGCGGATGCACGCGCTCGAGGTCAAGAGCTATGCAGACGAGTTCGAGTACCGTGAGGCGCTGCGCCAGGCCGCGGCCTACGGCCGGCAGTTGGGGTTGAGCGAGATCACGCTGGCCTTCTTCGTGGAGCGGGTGGATGACGCCAACCGGCAGAAGTACGAGGCGCGCTACAGGGACGCAGAGACCGGCGTCACGGTCACGCCGGTGTTCGTCGCCACAGAGTAGACCTGTCAGGTTTGCGAGGCGAACAAGACCCGTAGGGCGCGCCGTACTGGAAACGAACAGGTCTCTACCCCTATTCTGTCCCGAAACCGCATTGACAAATGCCGTGACGGGCGGTAAGATTGGACCGCCAAGGGGAATTCCCATCCAGCGCCCGGAGGCGTTGAACGCGCCCGCGCGTGTCGGCTGAGAGTGGGCGACCACCGGCTATTCTACGCTGTTGATACGTCACCGCCGAGTAGAATCGGGGCCGAACCGTGATCTTGCCCGTCTCGGGGAAACAGGTCTGGCCTGGGAAAGGAGCGCGCTCTATGTCTGTGCGAATGGATTGTTCCGCCAACCGGAGGGAGCTCGCGACCGGCGGCCGAAAGTGCGATGCCGGCGTGCGTCGCGCCGCGCTCGCCCTTGTCAGTCTCCTGGCACTGTTGTTCGTTTGGCTCCTCGCCCACGCGCCGGCCCAGGCGATGGCCGCCGACACACCCCCTCCCCAACCTGGCCCCAGCACAGGCCAGATCGCGGCCGGGCTGCCCCGCCTCGCTGATCTCGCCCTGGCCGGACCGGTGGGCGGCCCGGTCTGCGCAACCGCCTCTTGGGTCAACCCCACGGCCAACAGCCCCGAAGGGGTCTCGATCTCGGTCAATCTGCAGAAGAGCGGCCAGAGAAAGATCCTGGACACGCCGCTGGCCCGGCTCGATTTCGGCGGCGGCAACGTCGCCTATGCATTCTGCACCGACATCTATCACCCACGGCCGTACAACCGCTCCTACTGCCTGGACAGCACGTTCTTCTCAGCCTGGCAGGTAGCCTGGCTGGTGACTCACTACCCCCCGCACGAAGGCGATGCCGTGCAACAGGCGGCCCGGCAGGCGGCGGTCTGGTACTTCGCCGACGGCTGGGCTCTCGATCAGGCCGATCCGACCCTCTACAACAGCGCCTGGGATGCGGCCGTGCGCAACGCCCACAACGCCATCCTGGCAGCCATCCCTGCCGCGCCGCCGCCAGAGTATCTGCCGGGCAACGTGCAGATTGCGATCGAGCCGGCGACCGGCGTCAGCTTCCTGCCCGGACAGGATGCCTTTCCATTCAGCGTGAGCCTGACCAAGGGCGGCTATCCGCTTGCGGGCTACGTGGTTAGCGTCGGTTCGACTTTCGGCGTCTTGACCTCGACGGCCGGGATCACGGACGCGAGCGGAAAAGCTTACTTCACGCTCCGCAGCGACACGGCCGGCTCGGCGACGATCACTGCTACGACGACGCTGGCGCTGCCGGCCGGTTCTCGCCTGTCCGATGAACAGGCGGCCGACAGTTGGCAGCGCCTGGTGTTGGGCCAGAATGTCGAAGTAACCGTGACAGCGCAGGCGTCGCATCGCTGGGTCCTGGCCGACAATCTGATCATCGCGCACAAGTTCGAGGACGCCAACTTCGACGGCGTGCAGCAGGAGGGCGAGCCCGATCTGGCCGGTTGGCGCTTCACGCTGACCGTGCTCGCCGGCGGCGCGACGGCCCAGCTCACCGCGACCACGGATGCGACCGGCCACGCATACTTCTACAACGCGATCGCCGGCGCCGGCGTGTACACCCTGACCGAAACACTCCAGGAGGGATGGACCAATCGGACTCCGCTCAGTCAGAGCCGGCCACGCGCCGATGCAGACCCGTGGCTGCAGTGGCAGGCGCACTTCGGCAACGCTCGCCACGCCATCATCGAAGTGATCAAGTTCCTGGACGTGGATGGGGATGCGATCTGGGATGAAGATAGTGAGCCGCCCCTGCCGGGCTGGCAGTTCGCGCTCCTGAGGTGGACGGGCGAAGACTGGGCGCAGCATCGCGGGGGCGCCACAGGGAGCGACGGCCGGCTGGCGTTCACGCAGTTGGCGGCCGGCCTCTACCGGGTCATCGAGCGGCTGGACGATCATCCCGGCTACATCAACACCACACCGCTCCAACAAGATGTCGCGCTCGGCTACCCGGCGCACGCCATCGTCCGCTTCGGCAATCGGCCAGCGACCGTGATCGGCGATTTCGTGTGGAACGACGCCAACGGCAATGGCCTGCAAGACGGCGGCGAGCCAGGGATCAACGATGTGCGCATGTGGCTCTTCACCGATCCCAACTGCGATGGCAATCCGGTCGAAGGCAGCCTTCAGGCCACGCAAACGACCGCGCAGAACCCCTCGACAGGCGCGGCCGGCTGGTACAACTTCATTGTCCCGGCGGCGGGGTGTTACGTGGTGATCGTTGACGAGACCAGCGCAGCGCTGACCGGCTTCTTCTTCGTGCCCGGATCGGCCAGCGGCCCGCTGCCGAAACCGGTCGCGGTCGTCGTGGGGGATCATTACACTGCCGCCGATTTCGGCTACGCCGGCCGCGGCGCCATCACCGGCGCGGTGTTCTACGACTGGAACCGCAGCAAAAGCCAGGATGGGGCGCAGGAAACCGGACTGGCGGGCGTGAAGGTGTGTCTCTACCGCGATGCCGACGGCGATGGCCGTTTGGGACCCGGCGACGCAGAGCTGGACTGCGTGCGCACCGATGCGACAGGGCGCTACGCCTTCACCGATCTCCCCCCCGGCCGCTACCTGGTGGTCGAAACGCAACCCTCGGGTCTCCAGTCCACGACCCCTGACGTGCGGAGCGTAGCTTTGGCCTTCGTCGGTCCCGCCGGCGCAGCGACGGGCAACGACTTCGGCGAGTTGCTCCATGTTCAGCTCGGCGATTTCATCTACGTTGACGACAACCAGAACGGCCAGCAGGATGCGGGTGAGACGACCGGCATCGGCGGGGTTCCAGTGCGGATCACCGGCGTCGCCATCGGCGGCGCGGCGGTGGATTTCACCGTCCTCTCGGCTTCCGACGGCCGCTACCTGGCGGACAGCCTGCTTCCCGGCGTCTACACGGTGACGGTCCCGCTAGGCTTCTATGGCTATCAACGTACGTCCGGCGCGAAGACCGCGGTCTTGACGCTCACAGCCCGGCAAGACCTGACCCTGGATTTCGGCTACGCCCGGCCAACCGCGACCGGGCTGCGCGGGCTGGCGATTGAGACCGAACCGGGGCGCATCGTGCTGACGTGGGAAGGGGAAGCAGGCGGAGCATTTCACGTGTGGCGTGGGGAAAACGCCAAAGGCTCTGGCGCTCTGCGTCTGACGTTGGCGCCGGTCGTCGCGGACGCCGCGGGCCGCAGCCGTTTCGCTGACGAAGCGATCAAGCCCGGCTACGACTACTGGTACTGGCTGGAGGAATCGGTGCACGGCGGGCTGCTCGGCCCCTGGGCGGCTTCGGCCTTGCCTGCAGCCCGGCCGCGGGCGTTCCTGCCGCTGGTGGGCTGGCAGTAGCCAGCCGCAGCCGCGGCCTCAGCACACGCCGCCGATCACGGCAGAGCAGGCTCCACCGCGACTGCCTCTGGCGGCGGCACGCGCATCATTTGCACCAGCCCGAGCGCCGCCAGCACGATGAGCACGCCCACCAGGAACGGCGCTTGCGTGCCGAACGTCTCCCACGCCAGCCCGCCGATGAGCGGCACGACCACCGCCGAGATGTGGTTGATGGCCTGCTCGACCGAGACATTGCCGGTGATTTCGTCCTTCGAGATGGCGATCTTCTGGAAGTAAGTGGTCACGGCCAGGCCGGCGCCGAACAGGATGTTGTCCAGGACGAACAGGACAAAAAGGATGGGCAGATAGGTGACGTAGGCATAGCCCACGAAAATGACCGCCAGCGAGATGAACGCGAGGCTCAGGATGCGGCGCTCGCCAAACCGGCCGACCAATTGGCCCGCGGCGCGCAGGGTGTAGATGTTCACCAGGCTGTTGATCAGGAAGAGCACCGCGGTCGTCTGTACGCTGATCCCATGTTCGCGCACCAGCAGGTAGATGGCGAAGGTCGTGAAGATGTGCCGCCGGCTGCCCATCAGAAAGGCGAGCGCATAATAGAGCCAATAGCGCCGGCGCAGCACGACGCGGCGTCTGACCGGCAGCCCCTCTCCGCGCGGACCGAGCGGCCACAACACCATCCCGCCCACCAGCACCACCGCGCCGACCACGACAAAGAGGGTACGATAGCCCCACCCGCCGGCCAGAAGATAGACGACCGCGGTGGCAGCCAGCGCCGCGATCGAGCCGAGGCTGGCCAACTGTCCCAGGATGCGCGGGGTCTGGTCTTGTTTGACGGCCATCAAGACCAGCGCGCTGCTGCCCGGCGTGAAGAAATGAAAGCCGGTGCTCATCACCAGGGTGCTGACCAGCAATAGCGTCAGATTCGTCGCGCCGCCGGTCAGCACGATGCCGGCCCCCAGCAAGATCGTGCTCAGGGCCATGATGCGCACTTCCGACAGCACCAGCGCCAGCACGCCGAGCAGGAACGAGAGCAGGCCGGGGACCTCGCGCACTGCCTGCACCAGCCCCACGGCCGCCGGGCCAATGCTCATCTCCTCGACTGCGTAGTTGTTGAAAAGCGCCTGCCAGACCTGAAAGCCGAAGCTCATCAGGAGATTGGAGACGATGATGTATGAGAGCAGACGACGATTGTCCTTCAGCAATTCGCTCATGCAGTGTACGAACCCTCTTTCGGTGTAAGATGAGAGGGATTCTAGTGCAAGGCGGTTGGGATGTCAAAGAACTGCAACAACGCAAATCCGAAGCGCATCTTACAGATAGCTCGCCGTTCCTGGCGTATGCTACAGATGTTCAGATAATCTTCTGGACTCGAGGCTTTAGCCGGTGGCCCTCGCTGCCCAGAAGAACCGGCTGAAGCCTCTATACCGGATTGCGAATCCCGAATCTTTATCTGACTTGCTATAGGATAAAGTCATACGAGGGGGATTACCAATGAGCAACACGACACGTCCCGCTGCTGCGGGCGCTGAAGCAGTACAGGCCGCGGCCGACAAGGGTCTGGCCGGCATCGTGGTCGCCGATAGCAACGTCAGCTTCGTGGATGGCGCGGAGGGCGTCCTGGAATACTGGGGCTACGACATTCGCGTGTTGGCCGAGCACAGCACTTTCGAGGAGACGGCCTATCTGTTGTGGAACGGTCGCCTGCCCACGGCCAACGGACTGCAGGCCATGAAAGCGCAGGCGCGCGCCTGTCGTTTCATGCCCCCGGAGATCATCGCGGCGCTGCGCAACATGCCAAAGAACGCCGATCCGATGGCAGTGATGCGCTCCGCGGTCTCGATGCTGGCCCACTACGACCCCGAATCAGAGGAGAACACGGCCATCGCGCACCAGCACAAGGCGTGCCGTCTGTTGGGTCAGATTTCCGGCGTGGTGGCCGGGTACGAACGCATTCGCCGTGGGGAAGAGCCGATCAAGCCGCGCATGGACCTGGATCATGCGGCCAACTTCCTCTGGATGCTGACGGGCGAGGACCCCGAGCCGCTGGCCGCGCGGGCGTTGGATCAGTATCTGCTGCTGCTGGCCGAGCACGAGCTCAACGCATCCACCTTCACGGCGCGCGTCATCGCCTCCACCGGGTCCGAGCTGCATTCGGCGATCACCGGCGCCCTGGGCGCGCTGAAGGGCCCAGCGCACGGCGCGGCGGTGCAAGAGGCGATGGTGCAGTTCCTGGAGATCGGCTCTTTGGCCAACGTCGAGCCGTGGTTCCGCAAGAGCCGCAGCGAAGGGAAGCGCGTGATGGGCATCGGCCATCGCGTCTATAAGGTGCGTGATCCGCGCGCGGCGCCGCTGATGAAGAACGTGGAGATGATGGTGGAGGCGACTGGCGAGCGCCAGTGGTTCGACATCGCGCGCAAGCTGGAACGCATCGCTGCCGAGGACCCCTATTTTCAGCAGCGCAACCTGAGCGCCAACGTAGACTTCTATTCAGCGCCGTTGCTCTATGCCATCGGCATCCCGGTGGATTCGTTCACCTGCATGTTCGCCATGAGCCGCATTGTCGGTTGGACCGCGCACGTCTACGAACAGCAGGCCGATAACCGCTTGATCAGGCCGCTGGCGAATTACACGGGCAAACATCAAACGCCGTGGACGCCGATCGCACAGCGGGGATAGTTGGGCCAGCCGAGCTGCGAATCAGTTGACATTCGGTGACGGGCGTTGTATGCTATGGCTCGGAGAACGACGTGGATGTGCAGGGGCTCCGTGCCAGGCATGGAAGCGCCTGGCACTTGGTGGGCGATTTTCAGTGCAGAGAGACCAGGAGATAAGCAGTGTTAGAGCAGTTGACCATCAGAACCAATCACAAAGCTGCGCTAAGACCGGTTCTACAATCGGCCATGGAAGGCGAGAAGCGGATGATCGCATTCGGGCTGCAAAAAACGCAGCAGCGATTGGCTGATTTCGAGCGGCAATTCGGTATGACCTCCGCCGAGTTTGAACGACGACCGAATTCTGGTGAACTGGAAGAAACGCTTACGTTCACAGACTGGCGGATGGAAGTCGGTATGCTCTGCCTACTCGAAAGCCAATACCGCGCGCTGCACGAGGCGCAGATTGATTGACCGATATCTGCGTTCGCTGCTCGACGCTGTAGCCGCGTCGCCGATTGTGATGATACTCCGCACTTCCCCGGTCTGCCCCACTTTCCCTACCATAAACACATCGCGGGGCAGGCGAATGCCATTCCCGCCCAGCCCCCCGATTTGCCGGCCGTGCTACGCGAAATCGAAACGATCTATCAGAGCAACTAGATCTTCACGGTCTTGATGGTCTCAACGGTCTGTCGGTCCATCACGCCTCAGATCCAGTGCTGCGCCCTGGCGAAGTGCAGCAATTCCTCGCGAAACTGCGGCGCGGCCACATTGACCAGCTCGTGCACGCGCTGGCGGATGCTCTTGCCGAAAAGGCGCGCCACGCCGTATTCCGTCACCACAGTATGCACGTGGTTGCGCGTGGTCACCACACCGGCCCCCAACTTCAGCGTGGGCGTGATCCGGCTGATCGCGCCATCTCTGGCGGTGGCCGGCATGGCGATGATCGGCAGGCCGCCCGGCGAGCGCAACGCGCCGTATACGAAATCGAGCTGTCCCCCGACCCCGCTGTAGAAGATCGTCCCCATCGAGTCCGCGCACACCTGGCCGGTCAGGTCAATCTCCAGCGCCGAGTTGATCGAGATCTGCTTCGCGTTCTGCGCGATGATGAACGGGTCGTTGATGTAGTCCTGCGGATGAAACTCGAACAGCGGGTTGTTGTCCATGAAGTCGTAGAGCCGCTGCGACCCCAGCGCAAAACCTGAGATGATCTTGCCGCGGTGGAGCGTCTTGGCTGCGTTGGTCACCACACCCGTTTCGATCAGGTCAATCACCCCGTCCGAGAACAGCTCGGTGTGGACGCCCAGGTCGCGCTTGTCCTTCAGATAGAGCAGCACCGCATCCGGGATTTCGCCGATGCCCATCTGCATGGTCGCGCCATCGGGGATCAGGTCCGCGATGTGGCTGGCGATCTGTTTCTGCACTTCGCCCGGCGAACCCATGGGCACCTCGACGATGGGATAGCTGACCGGCACGATGTGCGTCAGCTTGGAAACATGGATGAAGCTATCGCCCAGCGAGCGCGGCATCCGGTCGTTGACCTCGGCGATGACGATCCTGGCGGCTTCCGCGGCCGGCTTGGTCAGCCCCACCTCCACCCCGAAGGTGCAGAAACCGTGCTCGTCGGGCGGCGAGCAGTGAATCATTGCGACATCCAGGAGAAGCAGATGGGGATCGCGCAGCGCGCGGGGGATTTGGCTCAGCAAGATCGGCGTAAAGTCCGCGCGGCCTTCGTTGACCGCTTTGCGGACGTTGGCGCTGATGAAGAGGGAATTGACGCGGATGTGACCGGCCATCTCGGGCGCCACGTAGTCGGCCGGGCCGATGGTCAACACTTGGACGATCTCCACATCCTGCAGGTCGGGCGCACGGCGCACCAGCGCGGCCAGCAACTCCTTCGGCACAGAGCAGTTGCCCGTCATGAAGACGCGCTGCCGCGACTGGATCGCCTGCACCGCGGCGTCGGCCGAACAGAGTTTCCGGTGATAGACATCGCGCCAATTCATACGCCGCCTCCCCAATCCTTGTCGGCTAACGCCTCCGAGGAGGCTTGAAGCGATTCGCGCAACGCGGGATGGACGATTTCGCCGTCGTGGGTGTTCAGGCCCAGACGCAACGCCGGGTTGGTTTCCAGCGCGCGGGCCAGGCCCTTCTGGGCGATCTCGCGGATGTAGGGCCAGGCCGCGTTGTTGAACGCGTGCGTGGTGGTGCGCGCCAGCACGCCGGTCATGTTGGGCACGCAGTAATGGATCACGCCTTCCTCGACATAGGTGGGATTCTGATAGGTGGTCGGCCGGCTGGTTTCGATGCAGCCGCCCTGGTCAATCGAGATGTCTATGATCACCGAACGCGGTTTCATCGTGCGCACCATCTGCCGGGTGACGACGATCGGCGTGCGCGCGCCAGGGATCAGAACCGCGCCCACCAGCACGTCGGCGCGCTGGACGACGCGCGCGATGTTGAAATCGTAGGCGACCATGGTGTGGGCGGCCGAGCCGCGCTCCTCGAGCAGTTGGAGCTTGCGGATGTCGGTATCCAACACAGAGACGTGAGCGCCGGCCGCCTCGAACATCTTGACCGCGTTCAACCCCACCGTGCCGGCGCCCAAGACGGCCACATTGGCCGGCGGCACACCCGGCACGCCGCCGAGCAGGATGCCGTGACCGCCCTCGTTGTTTTGCAGGAGGTGGGCGGCGACACTGACCGCCATCCGGCCCGCGATCTGACTCATGGCGGTCAGCACGGGCAGATAGCCGTCTTCGGTCTGGATCGTCTCGTACCCCACCGCGGTGATCTTGCGGTCGAGCAGCAGCGCGATCTTGGCCGGGTGTGCGGCCGCCAGGTGCAGGAAGCCGCAGAGGATCTGCCCCTCCTGCAACAGGTCGAATTCCGCAGCCAACGGCCGGGAGACGGCCAGGATCAGTTGCCCGCGGCCGTAGACCTCCTCGGCCGAGTAGACGATCTGGCCGCCGGCACGCTGGTAGCGATCGTCATCGAAGCCGCTCCCCTGTCCCGCGTCGTGTTCCACGTAGACGCGATGGCCCAACCGCGTCAAGATCTCGACCCCCATCGGCGTCAAGCCGACGCGGTAGTCGAAGGGGCGTTTCTGTTTGGGTATGCCGATGTCCATAGGACCTCCTCTCCTCAAGCGGCTTTGCGGCCGTACACCAACGCCCCGCGCTTGGTGAGCGTGAGCGGCGTTGCGATACAGTCTACGGCGTCCGCGATCTCTGCTTCTGACAGCCCTCGCCCACGCAAATAGAGCGCCAACGCCGGCCGATCGGGCAGGTGGACGAGCGCCGCGTCCCAGCACTGCACTTCGATTTCATCGAAGGAATCGGCCACGAGTTGCGGTCCATTCTCCGCATCGAACGTGCTGGGCGACGCCGGCGGCAGCGCCATGGCCAGCTCAGGATCGTTGTAGCGGCTGGGCGCACAGGCCGCAAAGAGCCCCTCCGGCTGCAAGACGCGATAGCTCTCCGCGATGGCCGCGCGCGGATCGGCCAGATGATAGAGCATGTAGAGCGCGGCCACGGCCCCGAACGAGCGGTCGCGAAAGGGCAGCCGCGTCGCATCCCCGCGGACCCGGTCGCCGCGCACGGCCGCAAGCATGGTCGCCGAAAGATCATAGGCGATCACAGAAACCCCGCGCTTGCACAGCTCTCGAACCAGCCGGCCCTCGCCGCAGCCGAGATCGAGCGCCAGCCCGCCGGCCTCCTCGACTGCCCGCTCGGCGACAGCCTGATGGACGTCGCCGGCCAGACCGTACTGCGCGACCGCTTGTACGTTGGCCAGGAACCGGCCGGGGTCTGCGTCGTAGTCGAAGAGGATGGCGCGCACTCGCTCCGGGTCGGCCGGCCGCATCACCCCGCTGCAGCGGTCACACATACGCGGTTCCTGATCAACGCAGAACTTAGCGCTTGTCAAAGAATAACTTCCCGCTCTGGCCGGTCTCCGACCGAGCCAGCTCGGTAACTTGTTTCTTGACGCGTCCTTAGCGGATAAACTGCCGGACAAACGTGAGATAGCCCTGACGCCCGCCTTGTTTGTTCCACCGCTGAACCGACTTGCGGATGCGCTTCAGACAGGCGACGATGACGTCAGCGGCGACAGGTGCGATCTTCGGGCCACGTTTCCGCATATCTTCCGATACGCGCGCATCGTTTCCCATGCGCCATTCGCACATCGTCTCCACCATCTCGTAGACCTGCAGAGCGCGCTCGTTGAGCCTGACCGGCCGCGCTTCGCGACCCTGTGCGCGCGCCTGGTAATGGGAAACCAATGCGCTGACCGCCGCGTCGACGTCTAAATCTACCAACATCGGCTGTCGCTTGTGCACGCTGACAATCGCGAATTCGATATTCTGCAGGATATCCAGGTGTTCTTTTTCTACGTCCACTCTTTTCTTACTCCAAAATCAACTCTTTCAGCGGCTTGCGCTGTTGCTGCGCCAGTTCACGCTCTTTCAGGTTATCGGGCAACCCCTCCGGGTCGCCAGGATAGCCGACCGCGATCATGGTCACCGGCTCGATGTCAGCCGGCAGGTCGAACAACTCCCGCGCTTTATCGGTCGAAAAGCCGCCCATCTGGTGCACGTAGAGATCGAGCGCGGACGCCTGGGTGGTCAGATTGCCGATGGCCAGGCCCAGATCGTGCCAGGCGTATTTGTTGGGCCGGCCGTTGCGCGCATGGTGCGTCTTGACCAGCGTCAGGATCAGCACCGGCGCCATCCTGGCCCACACCTGGTTGCCTTCGTGCAGGCACGCGAACAGCTTGCCATAACGATCGGCCTGTTCCTGAGCGGCATAGATGAAACGCCACGGCTGCTCGTTGACGGCCGAAGCAGCCCAGCGCGCTGCCTCGAAGAGCGCTATGATCTTTTCGGCTTCCACTGGCCGGCCGGCAAACGCACGCGGGCTCCAACGCTTCTGGATCAACTCGTGAAGCGGGTGGTCGAAGTGTGGTCGGGGTTTCATGGGGTTGACTCCCCTATTCGGCGAGAGGAATCGGGTATTCGTCGGCCCGCAGATTGATCTTGCGGGCCGTATCGCGAGCGCTGCCGTAGAAATAGTGTCCCGACCAGGCTTTCAAGGTGTGCAGCGCCAGCAGCCAGTAGTAATGTAGCCAGACACGCCAGCCGTAGGGGCGGGGAATGAGATCCTTCTCCCACCCATGGCTCTGCACTGACTCCAGATAGCCCAGGACATTCTCATTCACAGGAGTTACGCAGTGCCGTGCGGAGTAGCCACGAATTGCACGAATTTCACGAATTCAGCCGCCTGGTCAACCCATTTTCGTGTCAATTCGTGTCATTCGTGGCTGGTTTTCGGCGCCACTGCGTAAGTCCTGTCATTCAGCTCTGCGATGGCCTCTTCTAACGTTTGGCCTTCGCCCATTAACAACAGATCCAGGCAACGCGCGATATAGCGTCCCTCGCCAGCCTTGTAGGCGTAGAAACGGAAGGTATCCCTTTGGTAATGTGGGACGGAATTTCGCGTCATGTTCGTCACCTCTTCCTCCATTCTAATACGAATGGCAGGAGAAAGCAAGGGGTTTATCTGCCCTCTACGATCCTGATCTCCTCCTCCGTCAGCCCATACAACTCATACACCAGCCTATCAATCTCGCGATCTACCCGCGCGATGCGCCGGGCCAGGTCGTGACGCGCATCGTCCAGCGTCCGCTCGGCCGCGGCCAGGTCGCGCTGCAACACCAACATCTCGTCCACCAGCGCGACGATGCGGTCGTGGCGCGCTTTGTCGGTTGAATTGCTCAGGTCGAGATGTGGAACGGGAATTTGAGCGAGATATATTGGCTTCTGCTCGAAGTAGCCGCCTTGTTTGGTCGAGGCAGTCAATCGCAGAAAGAAGTCAGAGGTAGTCGAGTTCAGAATGCCCAATAAATAGAATGGTTCGGGATGACAAATAATCGCTGTCTTGTCGTTAGAGTAGTGACCGCGATCGTCATACGTGAAGGATGCCCGCTGCACGATTGCCGGCGCCACGATTTTGGGTATCGAATATTCGTGGACGAACTCTGAGCCATAGCGCGACATACACCACCAGTTGTATCGCCCGGCTTGCACTTCTGGCCTCATCGCAAGCTCCTGTTCCCAGTTCGCTAGATGAGCCTTGATTGCTGGATAGTCATCTACCTGCAACTCCCACGGTGAATAGATCAGGTGACTGTGGCTTACGGCAGGCACGTATCGCCGCACATCTCGGCCAAGCAGCCACGGCTTGATGAGTTGCTCGCTATTTGGATCAGAACGAATCAAAGCATCTCGAATCGCTGCACTAACAACAAATGCCTGATTCAGACCAGTGACAACACCTCGGTAGATTCGCCCCACCACATATTCCCCAAGTGGAACGCCGCCAGCGCGCATCTTGTCGAGGATCGCCTGCGTCGCATCGGGCGAAAGCGACCACCCGGCGTCATCGAGCGTCTCCTGCGCCAACGGGTAGCTTTGCGCCTGCACAACTTCCGCCAGATCGGTGAAATCCAGCGACTTGACCTGCGTGACCCGAAAAGCGGACGCGGGCGCGGCTTTGCACAGGATGAGGATGCACGGATAGGTCGTCGCGCTTTGGAACACGGGCAGGTCGCCGAAGTCCACGATTTCGACGATGTGCTGGCCCTTCAGCCATTGGCGCAGCGGTCTGCCATAGCTGGCGCGCAGCCACTTGTTGGCGACGATGAAGCCGAAGTAGCCGCCGGGCTTCAGCAGTTGCATCGCCCGCTCGATGAAGTAGACGTAAAGATCCGCCGCGCCCGCATGAGTGGCATACCGGCCAGCGACATAAGCCTTGAACGCCTCGCCCAGCGTCTCCTGCCGCACATACGGCGGATTGCCGACGATCACATCGAAGCCCCCACCTCCAGCCCCGACCTGACCCTCACCCCGGCCCTCTCCCTGCAAGGGAGAAGGAGGAAAGACTTCGGGAAACTCCTCTTGCCAGTTGAACGGTCGCTTGCTGCGCCAATCCGGGCCGAACGCGGCCGCCAGCTCGTCGGCCGCGCCAGAGATCAGGCTGTCGCCGCAGCGGATGTTCGCCAACAGGGGCAGCCTGTCGCGCGTGTGCAGCGCCTTCAGCAGCAGGTTCAGCCGCGCCACGGCCACCGCCTGTTCGTCCTTGTCCACGCCGTAGATGCACTGCGTCAGCAACTCCATCTGCCGCGCGTGGGCATAGACATCCTGCTCCCCCTCTCCTGACGACATGGGTTTCGTCGTCGGAAGAGGGGGCCGGGGGGTGAGGTCGCCGCGCATCTCCGCCACATAGCGATCCAGCACATCGAACGCCTCGATCAGAAACGAACCGGAGCCGCACGCCATGTCGAGCACCCGCACGGGCCGGCTGGGGTGATAGCCGTGCTCCGCCAGGTAGCGGCCCAACGTCTGCCTTACGATGTACTTGACCACGAAGGTCGGCGTGTAGAAGATGCCCTGCGCCTTGCGCCTGGCGCGCTTCGCCACCACCTCGGCGGCTTCTGGATCGGCGATCACGTGGCCCAGATATTGCTCGTAAGCCGTGCCCAGCACATCCGCGTCAATGGCGTTGAAGTTGTAGAGCAGATATTGCTTGCCGTACAGCCCTTCGATCAGCACTTCGTACGGAGAGGGGCCGCAATCGAGAATATCGGCGCGGTGCATTTCGAACAGGTGAGAGTCGTAGACGGCGTCGAACTCTCGCCAGAGCTTGCGGAGCTCCGCCACCAGTTGGCCTGTGCGCTTCTGGTCACGCAACTCGCGCAGCAAAGCCTGCAAGCGCCGCGCTTCCACCTGGCGGTCTTCAGCGGTGCGGATGAAGATCAAGCGATTGATGATGCGCAAGACAGCTTCGTCAATCTCGCCAACGCTCCACTGCGGATTGTAGGCGTGCAGATTCCTGAAGAGGATGCGCCGCCATTCTTTGAGGTCGTCGAACAGGTGCTGGCCCACCGGCTGGCGATGAGCCTTCTTGCCCACCTTCTCCGCTTCCCGATCGAGGGTTCCCACGGCGATCTCGGGCCGCGAAAGCCACCAAAGCCGTTCGAAGTCGGCCAGGTAGGTGTCCACGCCGAACTCGATGAACTGCGCGGCCAGCGGATCGTACTCCTTCCACTCCGCGTTGAAGACTCGCAGTCCCTCGAAATCGGAGAGCAGCGCCCACGTCACGCCCTTGGTCCAGGCGTAGTCCATGGCCTGCTGCACCCACTGGGGCCTGGTCAGGCCTTCGGCGATCCGCTTGGTCTCGAGGAAGAAGCGCGGCACGCCAGCAATGCGGAACGAGAAATCCACCCACCCGCGCGACACCCTTTCCTCCGCGCTTACCTCGGCGCTGTCCGCGACATTCCACTCCAGCGCGCGAAAAAGCGGCAGGATGAAGTCTTTGCGGGTGTTGTCCTCGTTGTAGCTACGGCGCGCCGCGGTGGTCAGCCCCTTGAAGCGGCCGACCAGCCGTTCGATGTCAGAGTAGGCGGTTTGGATGGACACATCAAGTCTTCACTGGCTCAAGCGCGGCGGATGCGAATCCCTCGTGGGGTTACAACCGTCACCGTTGCGCTCAATTTGCTCAGGTTGTACGCTGTCAGAAGATAGTCAAGAAGCTCTACTACGGGACGGATACCATCTTCGTCAGGACGCAGCAGCAGGATGCCCGGATGGGTACCAGGCGGATAGCGACGGATGTCGCCGAACCCTTTGTCTGCGGTGATGAGAAACCGCTGCTCGGCCTGGATGGCCTGCCACACAGCCGGGTCTTTCCATCCACCCATGCCCTCATCCACAACACCTTCAGCGTTGTAGCCCCTTGCCCGCAGCAATCGAACGGCAGCCGACGGCAGGTCCTCATCAACCTTGACGCGCACCTCTCCACTCCTATGCAGGTAACGGCGCCAGGATCTCCTGGCGCATTATGTCGGCGCTATAGGCTAACGCAGCCTGAATGTCCTCCAGGTGTAGTTGGGGGTACGCATCACGAATCTCATCCGGCGTCATGCCATCGGCCAGGCTTCCGACGATCATCGCCACAGGGATGCGCGTCCCCTTGATACATGGATCGCCATGATGGATATCTGGGGCGATGACAACGCGATTTTGCCAGCGGGTTCTCGTCATTTTCGTGCTCCTTGATCGAATGAGATCCTACAGCGGCAAGTACAATACCGCAGCGTCCCATTCCTCCTGTGCACTGCAAGTTGTCAACGTAGTATTCTCGTCGCTCGACAGCCGCCACATGCGACCGGCTCACACAGTCGCCTGCGCCAGCAGGCGTGATCGGATTTCTCGCATATCGCGCTGATGCCGCTCGATCCGCTCCCTGACCTGTTGTGCGGATTGTTCACGACGGGCAAGATATTCATCTACCTCTCGCCGATGGCGTAGATAGTAGGCGATCACGGTGTAGGCATTCTCCAGGTTGACGGTCGGGTAACGCTGCACGATGGCCTCGGGCGTTGCGCCGTCTTGAAATGCGCGAATGACCGTCTCGAGTAGGACTCGAGACCCCTCGATGCGCAGCCCGCCAGAGGAGTCCTCGAAGATCGGGAGATCGTCGGTTCGGACGATGAAACTCATGGCGCACAACTCTTTTCACATCAACGCGATTATAGCTGAAAGGCGCGCGAAGTCAATCTGTTACTGCGTGGTGATTACCCACATCTTCTGAAGCGTCATTGCGAGTGGTTTGTGCGAAGCAATCTCGCCCGCGCGGGAGACTGCTTCGTCGCCAACGACGCTCCTCGCAGTGACATGCCGAACTTATGGGTAATCACCACGTTACTGCGGAAACTACCCCTCGTTGGCCCACCTGACCAACGCCTTCATATACGCGATCGAATACGCCATCCCGATGCGCGGATCGCCGCCCATCAGCGGGATGTGATCTGCGATCACCACGCCGTCGAAGTCCACCGCCCGCAGCGCCCGCATCACCTTCGCCATGTCCATGTAGCCGGCGTCAATGAAGGTCTCGACGAAATGCGGCAGCGGTTGATCTACGTTGCGGAAGTGCACCTTGAAGAGCCTATTCTGCTTCCCGAACGCGTGGATCGTCTCGAGCACATCCTTGCCCATCAGCGGGCCGCCCTCCAGCCAACATCCGACGCACAGGCAGACGCCCACATTCGGGCTGGCGGCCATCTCCAGCGCGCGCTGGTAGCCGTCGAAGCTGCTGAAGATGCAGCGCGGGATGCCGGCCAGCTCAGGCCAGGGCGGATCATCGGGATGGATGCCGATCCTGACGCCGGCTTCCTCGGCCACAGGCGCGGCTTCGCGGATGAAGGACGCGTAGTTGGCCCAAATCTCCTCCTGGCTGTAGCGCCGGCCGTGCGAAAGCGGCATCGGGTAGCGTTCGTTGAACCAGTGGCCTTCGGCGGCCTTGTCCACGTCGAACGCCCGCGCCGGGGCGCCGCCGCGCGTCGCCTCGCGCGCGGTGCTCCAGATGCCGTTGGCCATGTGCGCATAAGTGGTGTAGGGGATGCCCGCGCGACCCAGGTTGCGCAGATGCTGCTTGTACTGCGCCACCTTCGCGTCGCGGCCCTCCAGGTTCAACACGATGGCATCCTGGTTGTGCACGTCGCGATTGCCGAAGCCATAGACCCGGATGCCGCGGCTCTCGAACAGCTTGCGCCGGCTGACGAAGTATTCGTAGCCGGCCTTCGACGCATCGGTCCACAGAACGACCCATTCGACGCCCATCTGCTGGATGAGCGCCAACTCCTCCTCGCTCGGTTCCGGCGAGGCTTGCACTGCCACTTTGATGCCGGGTTCG
>VGOD01000108.1 GCA_016876015.1 Chloroflexota bacterium | reverse complement strand
TAGCCACGAATTGCACGAATTTCACGAATTCAGCCGCCTGGTCAACCCATTTTCGTGTCAATTCGTGTCATTCGTGGCTGGTTTTCGGCGCCACTGCGTAAGTCCTGCTATTGACAGCCGTGCCATTCAGCCCTACAATGCGGCGCACGCGCAGCCCGAAGCGGGGGGCGGCTACCTGCCTGACGCCCGCGCATCGGCTGCCACCCTGCTGCTCATCGGAGGCGCTGTGATGTTTCCCCGCACGAACATCGAGAATCTGTCGGTGTCCCGTCTCATGATCGGGACGAACTGGCTGTTGGGCTATTCACACACGAGCAAGGCCCAGGATCGCTTCATCAGGGAGACGGTGGACGCCGCCCGCGTCGCCGACATCCTCGAGGTCGCTCTGAAAGCCGGCGTGGACACCCTCTACGGGATGAGACCTGAAGGGAAGCTGGTGGAAGGGATCGCGGAGGCCCAACACCGCACGGGCCGCAAGGTGATCACCGTGGCCATCCCCACGTTGCCCACCGGCGGCGACGCGGGGAGCCTGGGCGAGGCCGAGCGCATCCTCGATCAGTACGCCGCACTGGGCGTCAGCGTTTGCATGCCGCACCAGGCTACCACCGACGCGTTCGTCAATCGCAAGACGCGCTCGCTGGCGGGCATCGAGCCGCTGCTGGCGCTGATACGCAGCCGGGGCATGTTGCCGGGCCTCTCCACCCACATGCCAGAGACGCCTGTCTACGCCGACGCCACGGGCCTGGATGTGGCCACCTACATCCAAATCTACAATGCAGCCGGCTTCCTGATGCAGATCGAGGTGGATTGGGTGCACCGGATGATCTGGAACGCGCGCCAGCCGGTCATCACCATCAAGCCGCTGGCGGCCGGCCGGCTGCCGCCGCTCGTCGGCCTGGCCTTCTCGTGGGCCACGCTGCGCGAGAAGGACATGGTCTGCGTCGGCGTCTTGACGCCCTATGAAGCCGAAGAGGTCATCGAGCTGTCGTTGGCGCTCCTCGAGCGCCGGCCCCCGCGCGTCGAGCTGCAAGAGACGCGCAGCAAGGCGTCGCTGAAATGACAGTGGTTACACAGTCGCTCGGCGTTGCCCACAAGGGGCCAGCGGCGCCGAGCGCAGTCTGCGAGGCAATCTCCTGCTATGCACCGCCTGGCGTGACGCTATGACCGCTCTCAGAAGCCGGCCGCCTCCTCGCCTATCGGAATTGTTGCGGGCCTGGCTCGGCATTGGCCTGCAATCGTTTGGCGGCGGTTCGTCCACCCTCTATCTCATTCACCAGGCTTGCATCACGCGCGGCTGGTTGGACGAGGCGGAGTTCGCCAGGGCGTGGGCGTTGGTGCAGATTTCACCGGGCATCAACCTCATCAAGCTGACGGCCGTCATCGGCTATGAGCTGCGCCGGTGGCCCGGCCTGTGCATCGCCCTGGCCGGACTTCTGCTGCCGAGCGCCGCGATCACGGTGCTGATGACGGCCGGTTTTGCCGCGATCCAGCAGCAACCGGTCGTTGCGGCCGCGATGCGTGGGGTGATCCCCGCGACCATCGGTTTGAGCCTGGCGATGGGCATCCAGATGGCGCGCGGGTTGCTCGATCACGCGCGGCGCGATGGCCGCGCCAGGCTCGTTTCGCACTCTGCGCTGTTGGCCGCGGCGGCTTTGCTCTACGCGGTCGGCCGGGTGTCGCCGGTGGCGGTGCTGGGGCTTGCGGGCGTGGCTGCCGTGGCGCTCTTGGGCGGTGCGCCAGCCGCGCTCCGGCGTGCGCGAGGGCGGCTGCGGCCATGAACCCACTGCTCTACTTCTGGCTTTTTCTGAAGGGCTCGTTGTTCTCTACCGGGGGGTTGGGCAATCTGCCGTTTCTCCACCAGGACCTGATCGCGCTGGGGTGGGCCGACGAAACCGACTTCCTGGCCGCGATCGCGGTTGGGCAGATCAGTCCCGGGCCGAATGGATTGTGGACCATCGCCCTGGGCTATCTGACCTACGGCTGGCTGGGCTCCGCGCTGGCACTGGTGGCCATCACCCTGCCGACGCTGCTGGCGCTGGTCGTGGTGGCGCTGCACCGGCGACTCGAAGGCCAGCCCATCGTCCAGGACTTCACACGCGGCATTGCGTTGGGCGTGGTGGGGCTGTCCTTTGGCGTATCCTGGGTGCTGTTCCGCGCCACGGTCAGCGATTGGCGCGGGGTTGCGATCGTGCTGGCCGCGTTGGCGCTGGCTGCCAGTAAGCGCGTGCCGGTGATCGTGGTGCTGGCGCTCGGCGGGCTGGCCGGCTGGCTGCTCTACGCGTGATACCCACCAAGCGCCGGCGCTTGGACTCCCCCACGTGCCAGGCGCTTCCGATGAGCCTGGCACGTGGCGTCCCATTTTCAGGACAGTCGCTCATGCCGTGTGCGGCGCCAGTGCGAAGCCTCCCCGTGGGACGGCGGATGAAAACGTTCGTCGTAACGACTTCAGTCGTTCGGCGCGGGCCACGGCGACTAAAGTCGCTACTACGAACCTGCCCATTTTCAGGACAGCGCGACGCCCGCCGCGGCGAAGGGCGTAGTCGCCGGCTGCCCGCGCGGTCGTGCGCAGGTGGATTTCACCGGAGTTGGTTTGGTCGCGCGGCCGAATGCCTGCGGCTCCATCTTCGTCGCCAGCGCGCAGCGCGCCCGGTGGAGGCGACTCTTCACCGCGCTGATCGTCGTGCCTAGCACCCCGGCAATCTCCTCGTAGGAGAGGCTGTACCAGTAGTGCATGATCACCGCGCTGCGATCCACTGGGGCCAACCCGGCCAGCAGCGTCTGGATCTCCGCCTCGTGCTCGCGGCGCTCGGCCGACTCCTCAGGGCCAGGCATCCGTTCGCGCAGCGCAGGATGGCCCGCCAGCGGCTCATCGTCAATGTCCAGCCAGGTCAGGCGGCGCTTGCGCAGCCGGTCAATGCAGTGGTGGCTGGCGATGGACAGGAGCCAGGTCTTGAAGGGCCGGACCGTGTCGTAACGATGGAGCTGGCTGTAGGCGCGCAGAAAGGTCTCTTGGCTGGCATCTTCGGCTTCCCGCGCCTCGCCCAACATGCGGTAACAAAGGTTATACACGGCCGACTGGTAGGCTTCAACCACCTGGCCGAAGTCGGCCGGGTCGTTGAGTTTGAGGCTGGCGATGAGTTCTGGTTTGGTCATGAGGGGCATCCGCTGTGACGTGTTGTGTTTCAGCTACCCCCGTACTATACCAGACCCCTGCGCCCTGGTCATCGCAAGGATGATGGATTTGCCCCTCATGAAAAGAGACCGCCCACCGGACGATCTCCTCCCACTTCTGCCGCACTTCGTCTACTGATTTTTCGGTATGCCGCCTGCTGCTTTTCAGTATCTGGCCGGCGGGATGTCGTCCAGCGACGCCAGACCCTCTCGCAGGGCATAGAGCGCGGCCTGGGTGCGGCTGGCCAGGTGCAGCTTGGCCAGGATGTTACTGACGTGCGTGCTCACCGTCATCTCAGTGATCACCAACTTCTCCGCCATCTCGCGGTTGCTCAATCCCTGGGCGACCAGCCGCAACACCTCCACTTCCCGTTCGGTGAGCGGGTCCGCGGCCGGTTGCGATCGGCCGGGGTGGGCGAGCTCGAAAAGCACCTTGCTGGCGATCACCGGCTCGAGGGATGGCTGGCCGCGATGGACCTGGCGGATGGCATGGAGCAGCTCGGTCGGACCGGTGTCCTTCAACAGGTAACCCAGCGCGCCGGCCTTGATCGCCGGAAAGACTTTGTCATCGGCTGCGAAGCTGGTGAGCACCAGGACGCGCACGCCCGGCTGTTGGGCGGTGATCGCGCGCGTCGCCTCGATGCCGTCCATCTTGGGCATCACCAGGTCCATTAAGATGACATCGGGCCGCAGCGCCTGCGCCTGGGCGACCGCATCGGCCCCGTTGCTTGCCTCGCCCAGCACCTGGATATCGGGCTCGGTGGCCAGCAACGCGGCCAGGCCCTTGCGCACGATGGCATGGTCATCCACGATGAGGATGCGTATGGTTTTATGCGACATGCTGCCTCCGTCACGTCCCCGGCATATCCACTTCCACGGTCACTCGCGTACCTTTGCCCGCGGCGGTCTCGATCTGCAGCCGGCCGCCGATCCGCTGCACGCGTTCGTTCATGCCCGCTATCCCCTGTCCGCCGCCCTCCTGGCCGGCCGCCAGGTCGAAGCCGGCGCCGTCATCGGTCACCTCGAGCACAGTCGCGTCATCGCGGTATTGCAGCCGCACCCGAACGTGTTGCGCGTATGCGTGCTTCATCGCATTGTTCAGGGCCTCGCGGGCGATGTTATAGAGTTCCTGCTGAAGCTGAAGCGGAAGCTGTTCTTCCCCTTCCACGCGCATGTCGGCCTGCAAGCCTCCGCGCGCCTCGACCGCCTTGAGCCGCGCCTGCAACGCGGCGGCCAGCCCGGTTTCTTCTAGCGCGGGCGGCCGCAGCTCGAAGATGAGCAAGCGCATTTCGCGCAGCGCCTCCTGAGCCGTATCGCGCACCGCACGCAGATGCTCGGCCGCCTGCCCGGCGTTGCCTGTTGTCAACAGCCGCGCGGCCGCCTCGGCGTAGAGCGTGACGCTGTAGAGCGATTGCGTCACCGAGTCATGCAGCTCGCGCGCCAGCCGGTTGCGTTCGGTCATCGCAGCCGACTGCTCGGCCTGCTCATAGAGGCGGGCGTTTTCCACCGCCAGCCCCACCTGCTGGCCGATGGCCGCCAGGAAGGCCAGCTCCTCGGCCGCAAAATCGCGCGGCTCTGTGGTTCCCACCTGGATGGCGCCGACCAGCTTGCCTTTCGCCGTCAAGGGGATGCTGATGACTTGTGCGATCCCCTCGCGCTGAAGCGCCTCTTGCATGGCCGGGTCGGCCGGGAGGGTCTGCGGCGCCCACACGTGCGGCGCGCCGGTCTGGGCCGCGATCTCGACCCCGCTGCCCGCAAAGCGCAGCCGGCCGGCCAGTCGGGCGAACTCCGGCGACACCCCGCGATACACGAGAGGATGTAGATAGAGCTCCTCGCGCGCTTCCGCGCCGGTTCCCTCGATCCGATACGCGCCGCCGCAACCCAGCCCCGCGACTTCCAGCACCTTGTCCAGCGCAGCCGTCAGGATCTCGCGCAGGTCCAGCGAGCGGCTGACGACCGCAGCGAGCGCGTTGAGGGTCGCTAACTCTCTGGTGCGCTCCGCCACGCGGCGTTCCAACGTCTGGTAGGCGGTCTGCAGCGCCTGTTGCGCGCGTCGCTGCTCGACTGCGATGCTGACCAGGTGCGCGGCTGTCTCGATGGTATGCAGCTCGGCCTCGGTGGGCGTGCGCGGTTGGCGATAGTACATGGCGAAGGCGCCGACGACCTCTCCGGCCGCGGCCATGACCGGCTCGGACCAGCAGGCGCGCAGACCATGCTGCTGGGCCAGGTCACGCAGCCCTTCCCAGCGCGCGTCAGCGGCGATGTCTTCCACGACGACCCGGTCACGGCGATAGCAGGCTGTACCGCATGAGCCAGCATTCGGGCCGATTTCCAGCCCCTCCATGGAGCGTACGTACTCTTGGGGCAGGCTGACCGCCGCGCCGGTGTGAAGGTGGAGGCCGTCGGGGTCCAACAGCAGGATCAGGCCGAGCATCCCTGGCCACTGCTCCTCGATGATGCGCACCAGCGTGTGCAGAGTCGTGGAGAAGTCGCCGCCCGCGGCCAGCAGCTCCAGGAACTGGCGCTGACCGGCCTGGATCGCTTGTGCGCGCTGGCGCTCCAGCGCGTTCACGAACATCTCGCCGACGATCGTCAGCAGCCGGATGATGTCTTCGCCCCACACGCGTTCAGCGCGCATCGTGTCCAGCCCGATGAAGCCGGTCAGCAGGGTGCGGCAGACCATCGGGACGCAGACTAAGGAGCGGATGCCCTGGCGCTCGAACTCGCGGCGCTCCGCGCTCGCTTCGGGAGGCAGGTCGGCGAGGCGATCGAGCGTCATGTTCTCGCAACACCTCATCTTGCCGGCCAGGTAGGGATACTGAGCCAACGAAGCGCCCTCCAGCTCAGACATCTGCGCGGTCACGCCGGCCGCGCGCCATTCGTGGGCCTGCTTCAGCGTCAGACCATCGCTCAAGCAGAGCAGGACGTAGCTGCGATCGGCGCCGGTGAACCGCCCCAGCGCGGCCAGCGCATGGCGAATGCCGACGTCAATCTCCGCGGGGTCGAGGCTGACGAACTCGCTGGAGATGGCCGAGACCAGTTCCTCGAACGCGATGCGTTCACGCAGCGCATGTTCGGCCTGCTTGCTTTCCGTCAGGTCAATGTGGGTGCCTGCCATCCGATAGGGCTGGCCCGCCGCGTCGCGCAGCGCGATGCCGCGGGCGAGGATCCAGCGATATGAGCCGTCTTTGTGCCGCAGCCGGTGTTCGAGCTGAAAGGTGGGCGTGCGTCCCCGCAGGTAGGCCTGCACAGCATCCAGCGCACGCTGCCGATCATCTGGATGCAAGAGGTCGCGCCAGGTGTCGAAGTAGTCGGGGAGGTCGTCGGCTGCGTAGCCGAGCATTGTCTTCCAGCGCGGCGAGTAGTAGACCGCGCCGGTCTGCACATTCCAATCCCAGAAGCCGTCGTTGCTGCCCTGCATCGCCAGCGCAAACCGCTCCTCGCGTTCTTGCAGCGCGGAGTACGATTCTTGCAGACGGCTGGACATCCGGTTGAACTGCTCGACCAGCGCCTGCAGCTCATCTCCGGTGCGCGCCGCGATCTGCCGGCCAAGCTTGCCGCTGGCGACCTCCTGGCTGGCCTGGATCAGTTCGTTGATCGGTCGGGTGATGCGCCGAACGCCCACCGCGACCACAACAGCCGGCGCGATCACGCCCAGGACCAGCAATGCGATGAGGAAACGGCCGTAGCCCTGCGTGGCAGCCCAGAGGCGACTCCAATCGGCCTCGATCACCAGGCTCCACGAGGTGTGCGGCACGCCCGCGTAGCCGGCGACGATCTGCTCGCCGCCCGCCTGCGTGCGAAACACGCCCGGCTCTCCGCCTGCTGCGCGCTGAACCGCCTCTTGGGCCGAGAAGTCCTCGCCGATGCGCCGCTGATCTGCATGATAGATCACGCGGCCAGCCCGATCTACGAGATAGGCGATGTCATTGCCGCCGATGCGCAGTCGGATGATGCTGTCGTAGAAGGCGCTGCCCGGCGATGCGCCCAGCCGGAACATGCCGGCCAATACGCCGGTCAGCTCATTCTGGCTGCCGAGGATCGGCGCCGCGATGACGAGCACGTCCGCGCCGCCCGGGCCATCGTTGACGATGTCGGAGAAGACCGGGGTGGGAGAGCTGAGCGCCTGGCGGAAGTAGGCGCGGCGCGACCAATCGTGCCCCAGGGTTTCCGGGCGCTCCGGCTCAGCCGCGACGACATGGCCGCGGTAGTTCAGGACCACCACGCCCGCATCGAAGACCGCCAGGCGGCCGCTGGCGGCTTTCAGAGCCGCGGCCTGGCCCGCCGAACCCGCCGCGAACATGCCGGGCGTGCGCGCCAACGCGCTCAGAATCGCGGCATACTCGTCCAGCTCGGTCGCCAACTGGCTGGCCGACAGCCGTGTCACCTCGCCGTTCCTGGCGACGACCAGATCGCCGGTCACGTTCCGATATGCGGAATAGGCGACCAGCGCGACCGCGAGCAGGACGATGGCGGTGGGCACGAACGACCAGGCGATGATCTTGGTGTGCAGGCCGCCCCAACGAATACCGAACAGCATTGACAGTCTGCTCCCCCCTCCTTCAACTGACCGCCGCGGTCACGAGGGCGATCAGGCCCTCGGCCTCGCCAGGGATCTTCTCGTTCAGGCGAGCGGCCGCCATCACCGGCAGCCAGGCCGCGATCTCGGCCTGGGCGCGGGCCGGCGCTTGCGATACTCGCGCAGATACGCAGCATAGAAGATGTCGCGCAGGGCCTCGAACATCCAGCGTTGAGGCCCGCTGATCTCCGGTGGAAGGCGGCTGAAGCGCACCAGCAGGGTTGTTCGCGCCACGTCGGCCATCGGAGCGCCGCGGCCGGCGGTGAGCCAGTCTACCACGAGGGGGCCACGCCGCGACATGAGGACATTGTCGGGGTGATAGTCGCCGTGGCACACGGCTGTTCCATCGGGCAACCGCTCTAGCCGCGCCAGGATGCGCTCCTTGATTGCAGGCGTCAAGCCAGGCGCGCGGCCGACGCCGCGCTCCAGTTGCTCGCGCTGCGCAGGCAGTTCATCGCGGGTGCAGTCGTGCATCTGCGCGTGGATCGCGGCGAATTGCCGCGCCAGTTCGAGCGATTGCCACGGTTGGCTCCGCAGGCGCTGCAGCATCGAGACGCCGCTGATCCGCTCGTAGATGATGCCGGGCCTGCCATCCACGACGATGCTGTCGCCGAAGATAGCCGGAGCGGCCAGCCCGGCCTGCCAGATCGCCCGTCCGACCTGGGCTTCACGTTCCGCCCAGGCGGCCGGCAGGCCGGCGCGAAAGAGCTTGAGCGCCTGGTCGTCGCCCCAGGCATAGATTTCGGCGGTGCGTCCCTGCGCGATCAGCGGGCCAAGGCGTTTTGGTTCTGACATCCGCGATGCTCGCTCTGCGCCTCAGTGAGTGATCACAGCCCAAAAACCTGCATCCTTCCGAAAATGCAGTCGTCTGACCGGCGCCGCTGTGGCGATCTGCTGGCAGCGCGCCAGCAGCGCGGGCAGGCGCTCGACCGCCGCATTGACCACCGGGCAGCTCGCCGCCAGCTCCGCAGCGGCCGCGGCCGGCGAGAGCGGCTGCACCGAGTTCTGGCAGTCCTGGATCAGCCGGTAGATGCCCGCCACCGGGCCGCTGGCGGTCTCGCCGCTGCGGTCTTCGGCCGCGATGTTCCAGAACGGTGTGCCGTAGGCCATCCAACGGCCCGCGTGTGGGCGCAATAGCACCAGGTCGTCGTTCAGAGGCAAGGCGTGAGGCGAGAGCTGCATCACGGTGGACTTCCCGCTGCCGCTCGGCCCCATGAAGAGGTAGGCCTGGCCGCCAACGAGCAGCCCGGCCGCGTGCAGCAACAGGCCCCCGCGGTGATCCGCGAAGATGGCGACCAGATTCTTCAGGGCGTAGTCAACATCGGGCGCTGCGTGAAATGTGATGGCTGCCTGTCCCAGGTTGGGATGCGCGGTTCCCGAGAGCGCGTCGCCTGTCAGCAGCCAGTCATCCACCGCCAATTGCCAGTCCACCGTCGGTATCTCGATCTGCGCGTCGGTCGCGTCGTGGTCCAGCGCCAGGCTTACCGTGAAGTCGGCGGGTGCGCGGTCGTAGGAGCGGAAGGCCGCATAGCGGCCCGCAACGAGCTGCGCAAGCTCGGGCTGGCGGCACTCCAGGCGCACGCGCCAGCCGGCCAGGATCAGGTCAGTCATCGCCCGACTATAGCACACGTGGCCCAAATGACCAAGAACCAGCTTGACCTGCGTGCGGTTCTGTGCTATAGATGGCTGCGTACTTCTCTGGGAGCGCAAGGCGTGACTGACAGACAGACGTCGGACGCTGCGATGGAACCGCTGCGCCGCTGGGTGAAGGCAGTTCAGTGCCGGCAGGTCAAGCAGCAGATCGTCTACGTGGACTATGAGCAGGCGCAGGCCGACTGCGTACAGCTCGCCGCGCAACTTGCCGCGGCGTATGGCTGCGGGGAGCTGCGCGAGTTCGCGTTCGCCGCGATCCCGCGCGGGGGCTTGATCGTGTTGGGGATGTTGGCCTACACGCTTGGTCTCGCGGCCGGGCAGGTCGCGTTGCGGCCGGGGGATGCCGGCCGGCCGCTGTGCATCGTGGATGACTGCGCGCTGACCGGCCTGCGTTTCGCCGAGTTTCTGGCCACCGTGGGCAACGAGCGCGTGGTCTTTGCCCACCTCTACTCGCACCCCGCGTTGCGCCGGGGCATTCAGGCGGCCGAACCGCGCGTGCAGGCGTGCATTGCGGCGCACGATCTGGCCGGCCTCGCCCCTGGCCCTGACGCGACCGCCGCGGCCGGCGATGACCATCCAGCCGGGTGGCCGGCGATGCCGGTGACCGGGCGCTATTGGGCAGGCTCGGCCGCGCCGGTGATCTTCGCCTGGAGCGAGCCGGAGATCCACGTGCGCGATCCCTTTACCGGCGAGGTCGAGAGCGGGTGGCGGTTTGCGCCGCCGCATCGCTGTCTCAAGCATCAGGTCGAGCTGGCTGCTGCGAGGCGACCGGCCGCTGCGCCTGTGGCCGCATCCCCCAGGCTCTGGCAATCGCCGGCCGCCGTGATGTGGCGTCGAGACGGCGACAGGCTATGGCTCCTTCAGACTGAGAGCGAAGCCTCCCACATGTTCGAGGGTCTGTGGGCTGACATGTGGCGCGGTCTGGCGACCTGGGGCGATGTCGCGGCCGTATTGACCTGGCTGCGCGAGCGGCATCCCCAGGCGCAAGAGAGCCTGCTCGCGGAGCTGGAGGCATTCATCGCCTATGCGCGCGTGGAGCGGATACTCGAGGCCGCATAGACCGGCGAGATCTGACAGGTCTCTCGGCCTGACAGGAGGGATTTGATATGAATCGCACGACACAACGCACCTGGCGCGGCATCGCGGCGGGCGTTATCCTGGTCTTGAGCGCTGCGTGCGCGGCTCAACCCGCTGCCCGAACTTCCTCCACTGCGGCCGCTTCCCGCGGCCCGGCAGCCGTGGTCACGCTCACGCTGCTGCACACCAACGACACCTGGGGCTATCTCCTCCCGTGCGGCTGAATGCCGGCCGTCGGCGGCGTGGCCCGGCGGGCCACCCTGATCGGGAATGAGCGACGCCAGAATCCACACGTCTTGGTGTTGGACGCCGGCGACAGTCTGGCCGGCGATCAAGACCCGGCGTTGCGCACAGCCGGCGCGACCAGCATCGCGGCCATGAATCGCCTGGGCTACGATGCCATGACTCTCGGTCAGCGGGACCTGGCGCTGGGGTCAGCCGCGTTGAAGCGCCGCATCGCAGACGCGAAGTTCGCGATCTTGTCGGCCAACGCGGTCTACGCGGCGACCGGTCAACTGGTCGCCCAACCCTATGTGGTGCGCGAGGTCGGCGGACTGCGCGTGGCAGTAGTCGGCCTCACCGAGGCCGGCGATGTCCGCGAGTTCGCGGTGCGCGATCCATTGGCCACAGCCCAGAAGATCGCGCCCGAAGCGGCCAGACAGGCCGATGTCGTCATCGTGCTATCGCACGCGGGCGCCCATGTTGACCAGCAGATCGCCGACAGCGTTCCAGGGATCGCGGCGGTTGTCAGTGGCGGGCCGGGCGCATTGGCCGATGCCTGGCGCAGCGCCAAGACCGGGGCCCTGCGTCTGCACGCAGACCAGGCCTCGCCTGGTCACGCCGGCCGCCTGATCGGGATCGGCCGGCTAACTCTGACTCCGCAGCGGAAGCTGACTGACTACACGTGGCGCGTCCAGCCGTTGGATCCGACTGTGCCAGACGACCCCGCGATGGCGTCCTGGGTTAAGCAGCAGCTCGCGCGATAGCTGCGACGGTGCACTGATGAAGCTTTCGCCCACCTCCGACGCCCCAGGACGCACGAACAATCCTGACGCTGCGCCAGGGTCCCCCGCCGACGCGGTGATCGTGTTCGACGCCCAGGGCCGGCCGGTCAGCGCGAGTCTCGCAGCGATCGCCGCGTTCGGCTTCGATCCAGTCGGCATCGAGCGGCAGGCGCTGATCAGCGCGCTGGGCATCAGTTGGCCCGATGGCCGGCCGCTGACCGTGGCGGATTTGCCTTCGTCGCAGGCGCTGGCCGGCAAAGAGGTGCAGGGAGAGCGGCTCTGTTTCACTGATGCGACCGGCCGCGATGTGACCGTGGCGGCATCGGCCTATCCTCTGCTGGCCAACGGCAAGACGATCGGGGCCATCAGCATCTGGCGCGGCGTGAGCCAGGAGGAGCCGCCTGCCGGCGAGCGTCAGATCGCGTGGTCCCGGCCGCCGGCCCCCGGTCTGCGGCCGCTGGTGCAGGTCCAAGAGGCCGAGCGCCGGCGGATCGCGCGTGAGCTGCACGATGAGATCGGCCAGGCGCTCACCGCGCTCAAGATCAACCTGCAGACGATGCAGCGCCAGATTGCAGCGGCTGAGCTCAGCCGCCAGCTAGATGAGAGCATCGCCATCGTGGAGCGCACACTGCAGCAGGTGCGCGACATGTCGCTCGACCTGCGGCCATCGCTGCTGGATGACTTGGGCCTGGTGGCCGCCCTACGCTGGTATGTGACGCGCGAGGGCCGAGGAGGTGCTCGACCGCATCCTGGATGAGCTGCGCGAGGTGGCGCCCTACGACACCGCGAATATCATGACGATGGAGGACGGTACTGCGCGCGTGATGCGCTGCCGGGGCTACACCAAACGGGCAGCCCAGGTCGCGTTGGCCCGGCGCTTCTCGGTGTCCGAGGTGGCCAGTCTGCGCCAGATGGCCGAAGGCGGCTGGCCCTGCATCGTGCCCGATACCGCGGCCTATTCCGGCTGGATTCCGGCGCCGTCGGTGAAGGGGATCCGTTCGTATGCCGGCGCGCCGATTCGCAGCAAGGGCCGCATCTTGGGCTTTCTCAATCTGAACAGCGCGACGGCCGGCTTCTTCACCGAGACGCACGCCCAACGGCTCCAGGCCTTCGCCGACCAGGCCGCGGTGGCTCTGGAAAACGCGCGGCTGTTCGACGACGCTGTGCGATCAGCCGGCCGCACGCAGGCGCTTTACGAGACCGGCCGCGCGCTGGCGGCCTTGCTCGAAGAAGAAGCAGTCCTCCGCACCATCCTGGAGGCCGCACACCGCACGCTGGGCTATCAATACGCTGTGATCTCGCTGGTGGATGAATCCAGCCAAACCATCGGCATCCAGCACGGCATCTGGGATGGCCAGTTGGACGCCCATCCGGGCTGGGTCGCGGCGTCGCGCTATCCCTTGTCTGCCTCCGATATCCTGTGCGACATCTGCCGCACGGGGCGCACCGAGGTCATCGTGGGCTGGGATGATCGGTTCAATCGGGACATCTGGGAACGTTTTGGCCACGAGCGCCTGCTGCGCGTCTTCATGCCGATCAAGGCGCGCGACCGTGTGATTGGCGTGATCGAGGCGGGCTGTGACAGGTCCACCAAGAGCTGCCTCGGCGAAGACGAAGTGCGCCTGTTGGCCGCGTTTGTGGATCAGGCCGCGGCTGCTTTGGAGAATGCGCGGCTGTTTCGCGATGCGCAGCAACGCTCGGATGAGTTGGCCGCGCTGCTCGAACTCCTTCAAGGTTCTTTTCTTTCCCAACTCGTTGCCTATTTTCAGGACACACATGTTTGACGCCGCGTCACACGTATCACTCAAGACCGATCATCGGCTGACCGAGATCTCCCGACCGAGGCCCCGCGGCGACGACCTTCAGCCAGAGGCTGCGCTGCGCCATCGCGAGGCTATCCTCGAGGCGGTCGGCTCCATGGCGGCGCGACTGTTGCGCGCCGGCTCCTGGCGGGCGGAAATCCCACAGCTCCTGGGGCGCCTGGGCCGCGCCGCAGGCGTGAGCCGCGCCTACATCTTCGAGCATCATCGCGATGAGCGCGGTCAGCTTTTGGCCAGTCTACGCCACGAATGGGCCGCGGAGGGCATGATCTTGCGGGCCGAGAACCCGGACCTTCAGGACCTCTCCCTGGAGACTGCGGGCTTCGGCCGTTGGGCCGCGGCGCTGGAGCACGGTCAGCCCATCTGCGGCGACGTGCGCGACTTTCCCGCGGCCGAACGGGAGGTTTTGGCCGCGCTCGACATCTGTTCCATCGCGGTCGCTCCGATCCTGGTCGGTCGGAGCTGGCAGAAAGATGCCCAGAGCCTGTGGGGCTTCATCGGCTTCGACGAGTGCTGCGCCGAGCGGCAGTGGCTGGCTGCGGAGATGGACGCCCTGGAGATCGCGGCCGACCTCCTGGCCGCGGCCATCGAGCGCGAGCGCCGCGACGATGAGCTCCGTGCGGCCGCGACCGCCAATGCTCAGTTGCTCGCGGCCGAACGCGAGCAGCGGACCCTAGCCGAGGCATTGAGTGAGGCCGCGGCCGCTCTGACCAGCAAGCTCAGCCTCGACGCTGTGCTGGATCGCATCCTGGAGGAGGTCGGCCGCGTGGCGCCCCACGATGCGGCCGAGATCATCCTGGCGGAGGGAGGCGTCGGGACCACGGTCAGAACTCACAACGGCATTGACCCGCGCATGGTGCGTTCTCACGTCGGTGCGCCGTTGCGCGCCAGGCGCAAGATCATCGGCTTTCTCAGTCTGGATAGCGCGACGCCCGACCTCTACACACAGGCGCAGGCCGATCACTTGCAGGCTTTCGCCGACCAGGCCGGCATTGCGGTCGAAAACGCCAGGCTGTACGAGAAGGTGCAGCGCCATGCCGCAGAGCTGGAGCAGCGCGTGGCCGAACGCACCGCGGACCTGGCTCGCCGCGAAGCCGAGCTTCACGCGGCCAATGTCCGCCTGCAGGAGACCGATCGCCTCAAGCGTCAGTTCCTCGCGAGCGTATCTCACGAGCTGCGCACGCCGCTGACCAACATCAAGAGTTCCATCTGGCTGCTGGAACACGGCAAGCCCGAGAAACGAGACTATTATGCAGCAGTCTTGAGCCAGGAGACGGACGCGCTGCACGCGCTGGTCGAGGACGTGCTCACCTTGACCGCGCTGGACCTGGGCAAGCTGCAGCCCGATCTCCAGCCGCTGGAGCTGAGCGAGTTGATCACGAAGGCGGTCGCGGACCGGGAGAGCCTGTTTGCAGGCCGGCGACTGACTTCGCAGATGCGTTGCCCCCCCGATCTGCCGCGGGTGAACGGCGATGGGAATCTGCTCGCCTTGCTGTTGTCCAATCTGATCGCGCTCACGGTGGACCGCTCTATGCATGGCGGCGTGATCGTCTTGGACTGCGTCCCGCAGGTCGCAGAGGTAGAGCCAGCCGCCGAACAGCCCGTAGCTCTCGCTGACAGTGCGATCGTTCTGGCGCAGCCGGCCGCGGCGCGTGAGGGGGTCGCGATCACCCTGGCGACTGGCCCTCACGCCGCAACGAGCGCGGCCACCGCCGGTTTGCGCATGGCCATCTGCGAGGAGATCGTCAAGCAGCACCATGGGCAGATCACCGAAGCACGCGACGACCAGGAGAGTCACCGCATCACTGTCTGGCTGCCAGTTGTCTGAAAGGCCAATCCCACGACTGCAATGATTATCCTCCAACTCCACCCTGACGACAACGTGGCCCTGGCCATCCGAGAACTGCCGGCCGGTCACGTCATCCACACCGCCGACCGCTCCTTATCTATCCTGCAGACGATTCCCGCGGGCCACAAGCTGGCCGTGCGGGCCATCGGCCGCGGCGAACTGGCGCTGAAGTACGGCCAGCCGATCGGTCGCGCCACGAGCGACATCAGCGCCGGCGAGCACGCGCACGTACACAACATCGAGAGTCTGCGCGGCCGCGGCGACCTGAAAACAGACCCTTCGGGTTTCGGAAACCCGAAGGGTCTCGGCCGGCGGTCATCAGGCGATCCCTCTAACCTCCAACCTCCAACCTCCAACTTCCCCTGGCCTGAGCCCGGACGAAGGCAATCTCCAATCCGCCATTGGTCTGGCTACCGCCGCAAAGATGGCCGCGTTGGCGTGCGCAACCACGTGCTCGTCCTGTCCACCGTGCAATGCGCGAACGCCGTGGTTGATCGCATTGGCCGCGCGCTGCCCCAGGTGATCGCGCTCTCGCACGCGTGGGGCTGCTCGCAGATCGGCGACGACCTGGCGCAGACGCGGCGCGTGCTGGAGGAGTTCGCGGCCCATCCCAACGTGGCCGCGGCGCTGCTGATCGGGTTGGGGTGCGAGACCATGCCCACGGTCGAGATGGGCGAGCAGTTGGCCGCGGCCGGCGTTCTGACCCGCCGCCTCACCATCCAGGAGCTGGGCGGCAGCCGGCGAACCTGCGAGGCTGGCCTGAGCGTGGCCAAGGAACTGCTTCAGGAGGTCTCCGCGGCCCGTCGCGAACCGATCCCGCTCTCGGAGCTGATCGTTGGTCTGGAGTGCGGCGGCTCCGACGCCTGGTCTGGCGTGACCGCCAACCCGGCGGTCGGCGTCGCCAGCGATCTGATCGTGGCCGCAGGCGGGACCGTTATCCTATCGGAGACGCCGGAATTCATCGGCGCTGAGCACCTGTTCGCGCCAGCGCCGGACGGCCGGGCCGGCCGCGCCATAGACCCCGAGGTCGGCCGCCAGATCGTCGCCGCGGTTCAGCGCCGCGAGGCGGACGCGTACCGGATGGGGGTGGACCTGCGCGGCGCCCAACCGACCCCAGGCAACATCGCCGGCGGGCTGACCACCATCGAGGAGAAGTCGCTGGGCGCGATCGAAAAGGGCGGCGCCTCCCCGGTGATGCAATTTCTGCCCTACGCCCATCGGCCGACCCGCCGCGGGCTGGTCGTGATGGACACCCCTGGCAACGACGCCGAGTCAGTGACCGGCATGGTCGCGGGCGGCGCGCAGGTGGTGGTGTTCACCACGGGCCGCGGCTCGCCCCTCGGCTGCCCGATCGCGCCGGTGATCAAAGTGGCGAGCAACAGCGCCATGTTTCGGAGCATGGCTGGCGACCTGGACCTGGATGCCGGCGCGGTTATCGAACAGGGCGAGTCGCTGGCCGACGTGGGCCGGCGGATCTTCGACCAGATCATCGCGGCGGCCAATGGCCAGCAGACTGCGGCCGAGACCTGGGGTTCGAACGAGTTCGCAATCAATGTCATCGGGCCCAGGATGTGAAAAGATGACTGTGCGCATCGACGCCCACGTTCACTACACTCCGCCGGAGATGGCGGCCGATCTGCGTGCCTTCGCGGAGCAGGAGCCCTACTGGGGTCTGCTCGTCGCGGGCGCGGACGCCAGGAATTCGGTGCAGGGGTGGGCGACGGCCGAAACGATGATCGCAGACCTGGACGCGGCGGGCATCGACCGCGTCGTGCTGATGGGCGAGTATCGCCAGCAGCACGCAGGGTGCGTCGGTCGCAACGATGAGTCGCTGGCGATCATGCGGCGCTGGCCAGAGCGGGTCAGCGCGTTTGCGGTCGTGCAACCGAGGGCCGGTCGAAAAGCGTTGGACGAGCTGAAGCGTTGCCTGGACGCCGGCATGGCGGGGGTGGGCGAGTTGGGCCCCTACGGCCAGGATTGTCCGCTGGACGATCGGGGCTTCGCGGCCGTGGCCGAGGCTTGCATACGCTACGGTGTGCCCCTCAACCTGCACGTCAGCGAGGAGATCGGCCATTTCTACCTGGGCAAAAGCACGACGCCGCTGTTGCACTACTACGGCCTGGCGCAGCGTTACCCAGAGCTGAAGCTGATCCTGGCCCACTGGGGCGGCGGCCTGCTCTTCTACGAGATCATGCCCGAAGTGCGGCGCACGCTGAAGAACGTCTGGTATGACACGGCCGGCTCGCCGCTGCTTTTTCCCACCGAGGCGATCTTTCGGACCGCGCTCCAATGCGTGGACCATCGCAAGCTGCTCTACGGTTCGGACTATCCGCTGCTGATCTATCCGAGGAAGCAGCGAACGCCCGACTTCCGGCCGTTCCTGGCTGAGATCGCCGGCCTGGGGCTGGCGCCGGCCGTCTACGACGACATCATGGGTCGCAACGCTGCCCGCCTGCTGGGGCTGGAGAGCTCTCACGCGCCGGGCGCTGCTGAACCGCCTGGCGTGTCGCGCGTCTCTCACATGCCAGGCACTGCTGAAGCGCCTGGCATGTCGCCTGGCGCGTCGTCTGGGGCCGCGATCGGCCGGCTGATGGCTGTGAGCGCAGTGGCGCAGGCGTGGCCCGAGACGCAGCGCGTCTTCGAGAGGTACCGCATCCCGTGGCGCGACACGCCGGTGCCCTACTGGGAGCCGATCGTCCAGGCCGCGGCCGCGCGCGGTTGGGGGCCGAAGGATCAGCGGCGCCTGCTCGACGATCTCAACGCCGCGATCGAGGAGGGGTTGCCCTGAAAATCACCTGTCCTGAGAATCGCCCACCAAGTGCCAGGCGCTTCCGAAGTGCCTGGCACTTGGTGGGTTTCCAAAGGAGACGACTTTTATTACGATGACTGTAGCGATTGCTCCGGCCCGTGGCCAGACGATGGCCGGCGACGCCCGGCGGACCCTGGCCGCGCTCTGGCGCGCCTTCACCTTTTTGCACCCTTTTCGCCGTTTTGTGTTCGGCGCCTACGCGGCAACCGCCGGCATCACCCTGCTGAATCTCGCGATCCCGCAGATCATCCGGTGGGCCATTGACCACGGCATCGCGGGCCGCGATCTGGGGCTGCTCGGCCGCGCGGCCGTGATCTTGCTGGCGTTGGGGTTGTTGCGCTGGCTCCTGGTCTTCACCCAGGGCCGTTGGAGCGAGGTGGCCTCGCAGAACGTCGCATACGAGCTGCGCGGCGCGGTTCAGCGCCAATTGACCGCGCTCTCCTTCGCATATCACGACCGCGCGCAGACCGGCGAGCTGCTCTCGCGGACCGTGCAAGATGTGGATCGCGTGCGCTTTCTGACCGGCCGTTCCATCGTGCGGTTGCTGGACGGCGCGATCCTGATGATCGGCACCGCGGCGATCCTCCTCTGGATGAATCCGCGGCTGGCGCTGCTGGCGATCGGCGCGATGCCGCTGATGGCCTATCGGGCGATCGTGCTCGGTCGCATGCTGCGACCGCTCGCGCTGACGATCCAACGCCAACTGGCGGTCCTCACCACGCGCGTCGAACAGAGTCTGCGGGGCGCGCGTGCGGTCAAGGCATTTGCGCAAGAAGAGGCCGAGATCGCGCGCTTCCGGGCCGAGAACGAACACTGGTATGCCCTGTCGGTGCGGGCCGCC
>VGOD01000107.1 GCA_016876015.1 Chloroflexota bacterium | reverse complement strand
ATCCCTCCGTGGTCGCCCCGTGCTCCGTGGTCGCCCCGTGCGGGGGCGGGCAGGGACGCGCCGCCCGTACGTCGGAGCGATCCCTCCGTGGTCGCCCCGGTGGGGGCGGGCACAGAGGCGCCGCCCGTACGCGCCGGCAAATCGCGCAGCGGCGAAATGGTGAACGGCTGGCGGCTGCCGCTGGCGTGCAGCCGCTCGGCCAGCGCAGGATCGGCCGCCCGCACCAGATCCAGGAACGCCGCGTGCGCCAGCGCGCCCTGCGTCAGCGGCAACCGGCCGTCGTTCGTCGCGATCAGGTTGACGACGACGGCGTGGAGTTGGAGGTCGGGGTTGAACGGCATAGGTCAAGCTCCATTCGCCGGCCGCTCAGGCCGCGGCCGCGTGCCAGACGCCGTCGGGGCCGATGGCGAAGGTCGCGTCGGCGGCGACGATGCTGCCGGGCGCATAGCAGATCAGCGCCTCGGAGAGACGCCAGTTTCCACCTGCGCCGCGGTTGTTCCGCTCCCAGCCCACCAGCGGCTCCACCGGCCCGCGCACGTCGCTGACGGCCCGGCGGTCGGCGGCGTGCGCGGCCAGCGCGTGCGCGGTGATGGGCTGGCCCCTTTGGACTTGCACCAGCGGCGCGGGTAACTCCATCTGCTCAGGCGTTGCCAGGGCCGCCGCCAGCGCCAACCGGCCCCAGCCGTAGCCCCGCTCGCCGCCCAGTTGCAGCCGCGCCAGCGCCGTCTGCCAGCCGGCCAATTCGTCGTCCAACTCATCCCGAACGTACAGGCGCCCAAGCAAGAAGACCTGCGAAGGCGCCTCGCCGTCCAGCGGCCGCGCCCGGGGGCTGATGAACTCTACCTCGTGCAACAGCCCCTCGGCCGCACTTTGCTGGCCGTAATCCAGCGCAGTGCTGGCGTAGCTGTCCAGGAAGCGATAGGCGAAGGTCGCCTCGTCCGCCCACGGGTGATGGGCCGGCCCGTCGGCGTTCAGCGCAGGAAACAGGTAGGTGAAGCGGAACTGCTGGTTGACCTTCTGGCCGATGCGCTGATAGTCGGCACCGGAAGCGGCCGGGAGGGCGTCGCGGGTCACCCGGCTGGTCACTGCCGCCCACAGCGCCCTGCCGGTCACGTAGCCGCGCGTCTGCTGCAGGTTGCCCACCTTGCGATAGCCGATGTGCAACGGGCTGAGCAGCCGAAAGGCCAGGGGATAGACTTGCCAGCTCATCTCAATCCCCCTTGCGCTCCGCCTTGGCCGTGAAGCGCGCGTAGATCAGCGCCTGCTCATAGAGATCGCGCGCCAATAGCAACGAGTCCAACTCTTGGCAAACATGCCTGGCGTAGAACTCCAGGACTTTTTTGGATTCGTCCTGCCAGGTGGGCAAATCGGCGCGCTGACCGAATGCCGGCAGCTTGCCCAGCAGGTCGTAGAGCACGGGCCGTATCTTGCCGGTAAATCCCCTTTCGTCGCTGCTTGTGCGGGAAAACAGGAACAACATACAGGCGTAGACGCCCTGCTCTTGCAACACGCCCAGCGTTTTGGTGATCAGGTTCTCGATGGCCTTAGCATCTTTTTTGACGGTCAGGGCCGCCGCCACCATCTGTTGGGCGCTCAGGGCGGCCTCTTGATCCAGGTTGAGCGGGGTCATCAGCGCACCTCCCAGTCGCCGGTCAGCCTGACCCGGCCGAAGCCACGCGTGCCCATGCCGCCGATGCCCAGGTGTTCAGCCAGACGCAGGCCGGCGCGCACCACGTTCAGCGGCATGCTCCAGGTCTCGCCCAGGGGTTCGCCAGCGTTGTGCGTGTATCGCTTCTTATCGGCTCCGGTTTCATCCGTGGTCTTTTCCACTTTGCACTTTTTGTCGGTGATCGGGAAAACGCGTCCTCCCGGCTGGAAATCGTCCTGGATCACGTCCAGCCACAGCAACGCCGCTCGCGGTAACGCTTCATAGGTAAAAAGCGCCTTGTCCGACGCGGCGCCGGTCTCCGGGTTGATGCTGACCGAGGTACGCACCTCCAGGTTGCTGTTGACCACCTGGCTGAAAACCTTGTCGGAGGCCAGGACGGCCCGCGCCTTGATCTCCGCCGGCACGGCGTCCGGCAGATCGAAGCCGCCCTCCTCTTTCTTCAACATCAGCCAGCCCAGGTTCAGGTGCGGATGATTCGCCAGGCCTGAGGCGACTTTGACCGCATCATCCCCGACTTTGACCTCGATGGCGAAATCCCGCAGCGCGCTGGGGCTGGTAACCCACACCGGCCCGGCCATGGAATAGACGGGGAAGAGCAGCAGCCGCGCGTCGCCGATGCTGACCGTGCCGCTCTGGCCGCCCTCGCTGCCACGAATATAGCCGAAGGTGTAACACACCGGGCACTTCCCATCGCGGCAGTGACTCTTCTCGCCCTCGCCCATGCCCGCGCAGCGGCGGCTCTCGTAGCGCATGGCTGCAAACTGACGGATCGCGCCGCTCAACGACGTGCCGGGGATCTTGGGCAGCCGCGTGCCCGGCTCGCGCACGATGCTCAGATCCACCCGCCCCAGCCGATAGCCGCCCGTGCCCACGTGGACGGGGTCCAGGGTCATCAGCAGGAAACGTTGTTGACGATAGATTGGCTCGCTCATTGGTGCATCTCCTCTTGGTTGGCGCTGCGTTGGCTGCTCTCTTTCATGATGCCCATGCGCAGCTCGATGACGTCATTCAACAGGCCGCTGGCGGCGCAACTGGTCAGGCGATAGAGGGCATCGCCGGTTGGCCGGCAACCTTCCGGCCATTGCGCGGCCAGGAGCGCATCGCGACAGAAGCGCCAGAACATGCCGGCGTCTCGGGCGCAGTCGGCAGGGACCGGCCGCCACTCCTGCCGTTTGGTCTCGATCAGGTCGCGCAGGGCGTGGATCTGGCTGTTGGTCAGGCCAGCGGGGCCGGCGATGGCCTCCCAGGCGGCGTCCAGCGTTGTTAACTCTTCCAGCAGGTAGGGCCGCGCCGATCGCCCCCGGCGGCGGCCGGTCTCGTCATAGGCGATCTCGAAGCGCCGGCCGGCCGTGTCAAGGAACTCGAAGTCGAGGGTGGCGGGGGTGAAATAGACCGCGTCCCCCTCCTTGAGTTCGCCGACGTGAACTAGCCAGCCCGTCTGCCCCGTCCATGGGTTGGGCGCCTGGAAGCGGCGGTTGCGGTCGGTCGGCTCGGTATCGGTCTTCAAGAAAACGTAAGGATACCAGCAATCTTCGGTTTGGCCGTCCCCCATCACCGCCGGGACGTACCAGGTGAGGGTTCGGTCGAGCGCCTGGTTGGCAAGCGACACAGCGTACCATTCCTGGAATTGCTGCGTCCCGTCGGCCAGATCAGAGGCCACCTTGGGCAGCGGGCCGGTTTGCCTCACCACATCCTGCCGCACCTCCCAGGCGTCCATCGGGCCGAGGGGCCGCTGCACCAACATGCGCCGGCCGGCCTCGAGCACGGCGCGCAGCGGTGTGCGCCGCTCAGCATAGACCACGCCCAGCGTCAGCGGCAGGCGATTGCGCACCTTGCCCATTTCGCGCTCGTATTTGGCGGCGATGGCCCGGACGACGTCAAGCGCCTTGTCGGCCGGAACCAGGGCCATGAAGGTGCGCGGCTCGGCCAGGATGGGGATCTGGGAGGCATAAGTGCTATCTTCGTAGTCTACATGCCGGATGCGAATTGTGAACTCAGAGGTCAGCGAACCTATCTCGGGAGGCTCAATCAGTCTGAAGGTTCGGTCGTTCTTCCGTTCGTCAATCCAGACACCTACTGCCAGTGCTCCATCTACCGGTGAGAAACGCCCGTTGTCTGGATTGAGCTGTCGAGCAACATAAGATAGGTTGTCGGTGCTTACTAACTGTCGTCCATCCCAAAGAACGCTCAGGGACACATCGCCAAGCCGGAGCTCGTAGACATGGTACTCTTCTAGCTGCAGATCTTGTTCAACGGTTAACTTCAACCGTCGTCTGTCATCGCGCAGATGGTGAGGGTGCAAGATGTCAGCTTGAAGTCGGAGCTCAGCTTCCACATCTTGCCAAAACTGCTTGGTCGTTGACCAAACGCGTTGTACTCGTGGAAAAGAGGCAAACTTGGATACTGGCTGTCCCGATGTCTGGTCATGCCCTAGAGCTAATGACTCGATCAACACACCGTCAAGCCAGTGATTCAAATCGAAACAGCCAGTGATAAGGGCCAGACGGCCGTTCTCATCAACCACCTCGTCACTCCAAATGGTTGCCTGGGCATATTCTTGCTCTGCCCATCTTCTGGCGCGTCCTTGGCGGCGTACCAGACACACGCCGCAAACTTTTCGTTTCTTAGCCAAGTGTGGAGAGACGAGTTCCTGTGCGCCGAGCCTGGGAACGAAACCCTGCGGACGTATCTGACACACCGTACAGATTTCTTCTCGTTGTTCTTGCCACCAAGTGCTCATAGTGGCAACTCCAATGGTTGACTGTTCTGGAGCGCCTAACCGTTGCATTTCACGGCCCAGGTTGAGTCGCTTCCCTTGCAGCGGTCCTTCACCGAGCGAGATGTGTGGCTGAACATCCTCATACCCTTCAGCAGTGAGGGCTTTTCGTACTATGGCTTCTATCTGTGTTTTCAATTCCCCGACGCTCACCCCTTGCAGGTCGGGGATAACGAAGTAACTCCCGTGTTCGTCTCTGTAGACCTCATTGCCCAGGGGCGTTGAGCATTCCAGGCTCTTCTGAACCACGCCCAATGCTTTCTCCAAGGCATCGTGACGAGCGATGAGATCGGCGACTCGGTTAGCCTGGAACAGATAGTCCAAGCCATCCAACCGCAGGCTCAACCATCGCCAATGCATTTGATTCGCGTCCGCTACTTTTCCCTCCAATATGCTCTTGGTCATACATGCTTTGAAGAGCGCAGCGATCGAAGATGCATAGTCCCAAAGCGATATCTCGTTGACAGGCCATTGACTATCGCCCAATCCCCGTTTGAGCGTCATTCTGATGGCCTGCACCCAACCTTGTCGCTTCGTCACTACCTCTGCCAATGTGGTGGGCAGGCTTGCAATCAAGCTTTTCTTCGCCGACTGAAAATTCCATATATCAAGGGTTTGGTCCGGTTCGAAACCGAAGGCCGTGGCTATCCTCAGTTGGTCAAAGCTTGTTTTACTCTGCTCGACCCCTGCAGCGACTGGGTTTCCCGTTATGGGATCGTCGGCGATACGATACTTCTCCGATCCGGACATTTCGCCGTGAGACAATGCCAGAAGCAACGGAAAAACAGCGTTCGGCTGAGTCAGCCAGCAGGCAAGCGCGTATTGACGTTGGTAATCATCCCCTGATGCTTTGTAGACAAACTTGTCATCCCAAAATAGCGTCAGCAAGTCTGTGAGAGGCCAGCTTTCGCCTCCTACTGCGAACTGGAGAGCCTGTAGTTGGACCGTTTCCGCCTGGTCCAGCACCCCTGTACCCCGAAAGAATTCGTTAAAATTCTCGGCAGCCTGTTGTTGGGCCCTGCCGAGATCACCTGCCGCCACTGGAGGCAGGGTCGTCGGATCGAGCTTGGCAGTCGAGGCGATGCTGCTGCGAGCTTTGGCGAGAAAGCCGGCGGATAGCTGAGCGAACCGCTTGAACTTGTAGCCTTCGATGAACTGTTTCCCGGTCCGAATCTGACGAATAGCCGAAGATGTGTCCGATACCTGATTGGGAAAGAAGTTCGGATCGAGCTTGCCCAGGTTGTGCAGTAAGCCAGCCAGTTCTGCCAGTAGCACCGCCTGTCGGTTCTGATTCTCAGACAGTTTTTCCAGGTTGTAGCTCATGCCACGCCTCCTGCCTGCGCCGTCAGCGCCTCGGCCAGCTTTTCGGCGGCCTGCGCCAGGCTGCCGAAGGTGCGGCAACGGTAGCGGCCGCCGCTCCGAAGCTCCACCAACGCCTGCGCTTTGCCCTGCCCGTCCGTGACGAACGTCTCCGCGGCCGTGCCGTAGCCGTTGCTGGTCTTCGCGCCGAAGCCGTAGACCGTCATCAGCGCCGCCACACCCGCCATGACCACCTGCACGTCGGCCGCCGCCTGTGCTCGCGCCTCGACAACATCAGCCTGATCGCACGGCACATACAGCAAGGTGAAGTCGCCTGACGCGCCGGCCGGCACGCACTCGAAGTAGATCGGTTGCTTGCCGGCGTTGCTCTGGCGGTCGTGGGGGTTGATCACCTCCAGACCCAGGCGGGTGAAGAAGGTGGGGTAGAAGTACAGGCAACCCGCCTGGCCGCCCTCCTCGCTGCCCACATCCCCGAACAGGCGCAACAGGTCGGAATGCTCATCGTCCCAGCCGTTGGCCTGGCGAATGGCCGCGCGCAGGCTGCCCTTCCACGCCGTCGGCCCCACCATGGGCAGGCCGAAGACCCGATCCTTGCGCACCGGGTTGTCCAGGATGTGCAGCCCGACGTCGTCCTTGCTGATGTAGGGCGTGCGCAGGGTGAAGGTGAAGTGCAGGGCGAAGCTGAAGGCCGGCAGGCTCCGCAGGTCGGGCAGGCCGGGCAGCAGGCCCAAGGCCGCCAACTGCTGACGCCGCGCCTCGAGCGCCTGCTGGAAGTCGGAGCTGGCGTAAAGCTGCGGCAGGCCGCCCCCCTCCCGCCGCGCGCCGGCGCGGGCGTAGTCCTTATACGGCGTCAACAACGCCTGAGTCAGCAGATCGAGGCGCGCCAGGGGGTCGGTCACGTGGGCCAACTCGGAAAACTCCTTGGGCGGCGCTGCCGTCGTGCCCATCAGATAGTTGACGGCGCCTTTCTGGACGTGGCCGGGATGATCGAGCAAGCCAAACCGGGCATGGAACTCACCTTTCATTCAAACACTCTCCTGGGCCGTAGCGGTCCGAAGTGCTACAACGAGCGAGGAAAAGATACTGTTGAACTCCGGCCGCGCGTACTTCAGCGCACGGTCTATCACGAAATCAGCAAAACGCTCTCTGCCTTCCGTGCGTTTGACCTTGAGGAAGCGGGCGACCGCCATGTAGATCCCGATCAGGTCTTTGGCTTCCAGGCTGGCGACGCCGTTAGCCCGCAACAGCTCCGGGATCTCCGCCGTGACCTTGCGGTTCAGCACAGCGCCGGTCAACCCTGCTTCGTGGGCAAAACGTTCCGCCACGCTCTCGATCAACGCCGTCGCCAGAATGTAATCGTCAGTGGCGGCGTTCTGAAAGGAGAGACCCAACGCTGGCAGCGTCGGCGGCGCTTGGGCGATGTGCAGCACGATCCGTAACTCATGGCCCGGGGGCAGCCGCCTGGCGAACAGCAAGACGTTAGCCAGGCCGGCCACGGGACTAAAGGCGATGCCGTCGTCCAGATAGCGTCGCTCGGCCAGCATCCGTCGCAGGCCGTTGGCGATGCGCTGCTGAACACTCTGCAAGGTATCCCCGGCATCCAGGTCGGCCAGGATGACACACTGCACCGGCTGAGCGAGTTCCGGTCCCAGGGCAGCAATGAGTTTGTTTACGAGCTCATCGCGTCCACCGCTGGACCTGAAATCCAACGCGCCCCATTGCGGGAAGACCTGACGCCAGAACTTGTCCATCAACCGCCTTTCGGTCTCACCTTCACCGAAAACGATGAGCGTGTTCATGCCCGTTCTCCCAGGTAGTAGCGCAGCAGGGTCTCCTCCTGCGTCCAGACGCGAATGTCCTTGCCGTCCTCCAGCCAGGCGATCAGGTTGCGCGCGCCGAACCAGGACGAGACGAGCCTACCGTTCGTTAGAGCCAGGCGGTACGCCTTGACGCTTTCAGGCGGCAACTGCCCGGAGCGCAACATATCGGTCAGAACGGCGACGATGTCGGGGCTTTGCGTTGTGATGAAGACTTGCAGGGGCTTGTCCTGGACGATCTGCGCCGCCTCCCGCACCAGTCGCTCCAACGCCTGGACGTGCAGGAACAACTCGGGGTCTTCCCAAAGCAATAAAGCTGGCCGGCCCTTTTCGGCGGCGTCGGCCAGCACCAGCAGTGGGGCCAGCACTTTGAACACGTGGCGTGCGCCGTCACCCCACAGGTCAATCGGCAGCAGACGACGGTTCCTCTCGACCAGCCCAATCCGCTGTGTGGGGTCGAAGCGGTTGACGTCGAACCCGACGTCCGGTGCCTCAACGGCGTCCAGGCCCAACACAGTCTGGAAATGGCGGCCGATGCGCCGCAGCCAATCGTCCGTCTCCCGGTAGCCGCGCTCCACCAACGATTGCGACAGGTGTTCGGCCGTGGTGTGAAAATCGAGAAACAGGGTGTGCGCAGCGTCAGGCATCGAACCCTGAGAGTACCAGCCCGCCAGGCCGTTGTAGTTGTAGGTGAACGGCGGATACCACGTGAATCCGAAGCGCCGGTCTTCCCAGGGCGCCGCACTCTCGCCGAAGTAACGCTCGACCAGCGCCGATGGCGCGCTCCAATCAATCGGCGATCCACCCTCTTCCGGCTTGAGGACGTCAGCCCCCTGGGGGATGGCGACCGTGAACATGGCCGTGCGCTGCTCGTCACCGGCGACAAAGCCGCTCCTGGTCCGTTTGCCCTCCAGGGCGTGATAATGGGCCAGCGGCGCCGGCAGATTTCCCAGCAAGATACGATCCTCCTCCCAGCGCGAAGTTGTGTTCTCCCAGTGCAGGGGCAGCCCGTGCCGCTGCCAGAGCCGCGCCAGCGGGTGATACCCCAGGAGGTCGGCGTCGGCCGAGACCCGCACCGGCATGAATGCGCCATCTTCCATCGCCAGACTGCAGGGCGTATCGGCCGTAGCGGTCAGGTAGAGGGCCTCCAGGATCGTCGTCTTGCCGGTGTTGTTGGGGCCGACGAAGACGTTGATCTGCGCGAGATCGTCAAGCTCGCCCTCGGCGATGCCGCGCAAGTTGCGCATGTACAGACGTTGGATCATCCGATGCCTCCTGAGACTTGACGGGCCACAGCGTTCCAGGCGTCGAGGCCGTTGGTGAGCGTGATCTCCAGGCTTTGGACGGCGCCTACCAGGTTCAGCGTACTCTGCCAGCCAGCGCGTTCCCCCAGCAGCCGACACATTTGTCCGACCACCGCGTCGTAGTGCGGCCGGCTCTCTGCATCACGCGGCAGCCAGGCCCACCCGGTAATGTGCCAGCTTCCATCGGCAGCCCTGACCGCCCACCCCGGATTGACTTTGCTGCGCAGGCGTATGTCCCCGCGCAATATACCGAACAGCCATGCCTCTATCTCACGAGAAGGCCATGGCTGGCCGTAGCGCCAGTGGTTTTTGAGCGCAGCATTCACCGGAACTGCGCCCTGCTGCGCCAGCCGCGTCAGGCTTTGCCACTGATCGGGCCGTTGCCGCACCTGCCGGATGCCGTCCACCTGCGCCCACCACTCGGGCCGCGCTGGTCGGAAGCGGACCTGGAAAAAGGTAAAATCGCGCAGGTCGGGCAACGCCCCCCGCGGCTGCTGGCCGCCAGGCAGCATGAACGAGGCCCGGCGATTCAGCGCTGCCTGCTCTTGCAGATCGAGGCGAAAGGCGCCGTAGCCGAACTGCTGTTTGGCCCCAAGCCCGCCCCACTGTTCCAGGAACAGCAGCAGCGCGGCCACCTGGCCGATGGCCTGCTCCTCGCCGATCAGCGTTAACGCCAGCTCGCCCATCCAGCCGGGCTGGAGGTACCAGCCGCGCGTGCGATCGTGCGGACGCAGATTGATGGGCTGATCGCCGGGCCACGCGGCTGCGCCCTGGCCCATCATCGCATCCAGCCGAAACCGCCGCCGCCACCCCGTCGCGCCGAAGAGCTGACAGGCATCGCACAGCCCGGCCGCGCGCAGCCGCGCGCGCTGCGGCAGACCGGCCGCCTTCTCGTATTGCTCGGCATCGAAGTTGCAGGCGTGTTCTGTGCTGTGATCGGTAGGATCGCACGCCTGGCCGCCCAACCCGCGCACGAGCGCCTCGTACCACCAGCGCAGGCTGCCGATCAGGCCGGCCGCATGGATGTGCTCCATCTTGCCGTCCAGTCCGCCGGTCCACAGCGGGGTGAGGGTTTGCAGCTTCAAAGTCAACGGTTCGGCCATAGCGGGGCGCTCCTTACTCAGTCTGGCGAATGCACCATCAAGAACAGCAGGATTGTATCACGGCGATATGTTCACAGCGGTATTCGCATTGGCGTCCGCACGGCGGACGCCGGGGGGCGGCGCGTAGGGGCGATCCCTCCGCGGTCGCCCCGCATGGAGCGGGCACAGAGGCCCCGCCCGTACGTAGGGGCGATCCCTCCGCGGTCGCCCCGCATGGGGCGGGCACAGAGGCCCCGCCCGTACGTAAGGGCGATCCCTCCGCGGTCGCCCCGCATGGGGCGGGCACAGAGGCCCCGCCCGTACCGCGGGTTGCCGCCCTCGTGCAGCCGGTCGGCCAGGTCGGGATCGGCCGCCCGCACCAGGTCGAGGAACGCCGCGTGCGCCAGCGCACCCTGCGTCAAGGGGATGCCGCCGTCGTTCGTCGCGATCAGGTTGACGACGACGGCGTTGAGTTGGAGGTCGGGGTTGAAGGGCATAGGTTGGACTCCTTGAACTCTCGGGCGAGATTCCTGGGCCAGGCCCGCAGGCGGGTGATGCGCCGCGGGCCTGGCGTGGGTACGGATTATGGGAACCGATAGGTCAGTTGCGTGGGCAGCCGCCAGTCGGCGCCACCGGCCGACCAGACCCACCAATTCGCCTGCAGCAGCGCATGATCTACCAGGCTGGCAGGCGGCATGGAAATCAGGTCGAAAGCCAGCAGGCGAACACCGACATCCAGCGGGTTGAGCGGAAAATCGGCGCGCGCCGCAGACGGCTTTTCACTCCGCGCCTCTGCTTCAACCCAACTGAGCTCCGCCTTGCTCCGCCACAATCCCAGACGGATCCACTTGGGCAGGCGCAACGCTTCGTGTTCAGACAGCACGGCAAACTCGAAAACGCTGCCGGCGCTAATTTCCTTCGCTCTCCCAAACGAAGGGGTATTGCGGCTGCCCTTCTCCATCTCGACGTGATAGGCGTTGTCTGCGTACTTGAAAGTCGCCAGTTGATATTCGATGTGCGTCCCGCGCGCTGGTGTGACGTAAATGCCGCGCGCGTTCAACGGCGTCAACTGCTCGGCGTAGCGCGGGGTTTGGGTCGGACTGAAGTAGGGCGCGGTCGCCAACCCCAGCGCATAGGTCAGGGCGTAGTTGTGCAGATACCGCCCCGTTTCATAGAGCCGGCCAACCTCGCGCGTCGCATAGAACAGGCTCTCGTGCAACGTCAGCCGGCAAGTGTAGACTTTCATCGGCAGCCTCCTGAGATCGCTTGGCGGGGCTGATCTTGCGAGTCAGCCCACGCGCAGTTCGGGCAGGCGCTCACTTGGCCGCTTTCGGCTTTTTCACGATGTACGCCTGCGCATATTTCCGGCTGTCGCCGAACGCCGCTTCGAGGAGCTGCCTGGCCGCCGCGGCGTCATCCAGCTTCGTCTGCATAGCCTTGAGCATCGCGCCCAGCTCGGCGCCGATCAGCAGTTGATCCACAGCCACGCCATCCGCCTTCAGCAGATCGGGCACAAGCGCCTGCGCGGTCGCGTAAGCCACTTCGGGATCAATCGGATCGGGCGGGTTGACCGCGTTCTTGGCCTTCAACGCATCGTAAAGCGCCTGGGTGAGCTTGAGATTCGAGAAGATTTCGCCGTCGGTCAGGGCGATGGCGACGATGTGATTGCTGACCGTGCCGGTACGCGTGGTCTGCGCGCCGTAGCGCCGGGTACGCAGGACGTTGTTCAGCACGTAGTCGAACAACGCGGCCGTCACGTCGCGGGCTGTAATCACCGCAGGGAAGATCACCTGCGGCCGCACATGATCAGCCTCGTTGATGCGACTGGTCACGACGCCCTCACGGCTCATCGTCCCGCCCTCGAAAGGCGCGTTGAGAGTGAAAGCTTCGTGCGACGAGTCGTAGGGGGTGAGGCTATAGCCGGTGTCGGTGATGACCTTGGACTTCTCCGAGCCGGCGTCACCGATGGCGAACCCGTAGGTGATGCAGTCGGGGCATTGCTTGCAGAAGGCCACGTTGTAGTCGCAGATCGGCCGGCCTTTGCCATCCTCGGTCTTGCCATCCGACGGCTCGTCGCTCAATAGACTGTAGCGCCGCAGCAACTCGCGGCCCGCCAGCCGCTCCGGTGTCGTCTGCTTGCGCTTGAAGATTGTCAGGCGGGTCATCAGCTCGGCGTCTTGCAGGCCGGCGCGCACGCGCGCGGTATTCAACTCGCCGTCGGTCTGGAACACGGCGTAGGAATCGGTCACGCGCAAGGCGATGATGTGCGCGTAATGGCCGGACGGCTTGGCCGGCACTTCGGTCGGGAACCATTTGGTGTTGAGTGTCATTGTTGTTTCTCCTTTGTGTCGGTTGCAGCTTGGCGGTCTCGCCATTCTTGGGCAGTGGCGTCCACGTAGATCACTTCACAGGCGTTCTTGAGCAGGTTGAGCTGCTTGCCACGCAGCGCGGCTTTGTCGGCGCGCAGCGTGTCGTAGAAGATCGTACCGACGAAGTATTCGGCGAATTGCCGTATAGCCTCTTCACGGCATTCGCCCTTGCAGTTTGGAACAGGATAGCCCTCGGCATGGGGCGTGTCTAGGCGTTCCATGAAGGCGTGCAGTTTGCCTCGAACAGCTTCTACCACGCCCTCACGGTCAAGATCGCCGAACAGAGACATGTTGGCGTCGAGGATAGCTTGTGCTGCGATGGTCACCGGCCGCAGGATCCTGTTCGAGTTATACGGTCGTTTCGCGCGATAGAAGCGCATGTAGCGGGTCGTCAGTTCTTTGGCATGGCTCATGCTGTAGCCCCCTTTCAGAGCATCGAGAATGTCCACCAGTTGCAGATACAGGCGCGCCTTGTCGGTGGTGATGGCATCTATGTTCTTCTGTGCGCGCTGCCATTTCTTGAGATAGGCGAAAGCCCAGAGCGGGTCGCTCGCCAAGTTGCGCGCCAACGGTGGGATCGTGTGCCAGCGATAATCCCCCTTGGCGAAGTTAGCGTTGCCGTCGAGATGCGCCAGATAGGCGGCCGTCAACGCTTGCAGGCGAGGCAGCAACCCTTCCAACGGGATGCGCTCGCGGCCCAGGATGTCTTTGACGAAGTCGTGCGGCGCATCCATGAACACCGTTTCGTCAAGCTCGTCGGCCTCGGTCAGCAGCGGGATGGATGACTCGGTCGCCACGACCTTGACATCCACCGCCAGCGGCAGGACCAGCGCCAGGAACGCCGGATTGACCCACGCCTCGGCGTCTTTGGCGTCGCGGCCCGGCGGCGGGATGCCCAGGAAGAAGAAGGTGAGCGGCTCACCCTGCGGGAACCGCAAACGGAACAGCCGATCTTCCGCGGGATCGGCCGCAGGCGGCATCAACAGCGGCCCCAACCGCTGAAAATCCTTGGCGCCCACGTGCAACTTCTGTTCTCCGTCCTCTTCGGTCAGCAGCGCCTTGCGCACCGCAGTGAAGCGCACATGCTTGATATCGTCATAGATAGCAGCCATCTGCGCCAGCGTCTCCGGCGTGAAGAAGTAGGTCGGATAGAAGTACAGATAACGCATCCGTCGGCCCTCGAAACGCCCTCCCGCCACGGCCTGGCGGTTCATCAGGATCTGGCGCAGCATCATCTCGATCTCGCAGATGCGGCAGATGTTGCGGATGGCTTTCGAGCCGTGCAGTGGCAGCTTGTTCGAGTAGACTTGCGGCGCAAAGAGGATGCCCGCCTCACGCTGCGGGTTGATCTCGAACGACGACGAGCAGAGCGAGCAGACGGCGCTCACCCCGCGGCCCTGGGCCTTCGCCATGCGGTAGCGGCCCAGCTCGGCTGCGACCGCCGCCGCGACATCCACGGTCTGCGCATCCGCCCCCTGCGGGCCAAAGCTGAGGACGCGCGCCACATAGGCCCGCAGATCACCCCAGCCGTCGTCCGTGCGCGGCTGTTGAGCCGTCGCCGCCTCCACGCGGGCCGCCAGCTTGTCGGCCAACTGCTCGACTTTCTCCTGCCATTCCGCGGGCGAAGCGCCCTTGCCGCCTTGCTTGAGATACGCGCCGGCCGCATAGTACCAGTGGTAGGCGACGCCGCCCGCCTGGGGAAAGGCGGCGATCTGATCGAAGGCGGCCCTTTCGCCGGCCAGGCCCAGCTCGGTCAGGATCAAATCCGCTGCATCCAGCGCCGGAGCAGCCTCCTCCACGATTTTGGTCGCCAGCGCGCAGAACTCCGCCAACTGATCCACGCGGATGTCGTTCGGCAAGGCCACATTCGCCTCCGCCGGTGCCATCGCTTTCTCAGCCATCTTGGCGAAGCGCGTGCCCGCGGCCGGCGCCTTCGTCTCGGGGATGCGCTTGAACGCCGCCTGCGCCGCCACGCGGATGCGCCCCGCGGGCGCGAAGTGCAGATCGTAATAGGGCGCATATTTCAGCCCCTTGCCATCTCGCGAAAAGCCGGTCAGATTCGTCCGCAAATGCTGCCCGCACGCCTGGCGGATGCGTTTCACCACATCTTCGGCCACCGCGGCCGGCTGCGGCAACGGCGTTGCGCCAGCCGCGCCGCGCGCCAGGTAGACCACACCGCTCGGCGCATACAACAGCGCCACGCAGTCGGTCGTTTCCAGCGCAGCCAGCGCCGCGTTCTGAATGAAATTCGTCAGCACGCCACGGTTTTCGGCGATGTGATGATAGAGCAGCCGCGCCTCGCCGTTCGCCAGGTTGGTGATGATCTCGGTGATGCTGCTCGTCGCGGGCACATCGCGGGGCGTGCGGGCAATGTAGGCGATGCGATCCGCTAGCGTACACAGATCGGTTGCGAGTTGGCGCGTGCGACCATCCAGCGCCAACCGCGGCAACGCGCTCAGGTTGAGCATGGTGCCCCAACGCACCTGCGCATTGCACGCCAGGTAGATCAGATCGTGCAGCCAGGCATCCACGCCGCCGATCGGTTTCAGGAACTCGTCCAGCCCCAGCCGCTCGCACCACCGCCGGAAGATCTCTTCCACCAGCGGCAGGTGTTTGGCCGGATTGACGGTGTGGTGCGCCAGGTCGACGCTTTGCAGCCAGTCATCCACCTCCGGCAGCTTGAGCCAATCGTGCAGCGTGAAGCCTGCGCAGAAGAGGCGGTAGGCGCGTTCGTCAAAGCGGCTCATCCGTGGCGCGCCCCATGCTTGCAGTTGCCGCGCGATGCGGGCGGTGGGCAGCAGGCCGTTGACCAGGTGGGCGCGCAAGCTCTGCTCGTGACGATAGCGCGCCACGTCAGCATCGGTCTTGCCCTCGGCCAGCCGGTCGGCGATGAACTTCTCGCCGCCTTTGGCCGAGACCAGCGCCAGCTCGGCCGACAGTGGGCAGGCGACGTGTGTGACGTAGTCCAGCAGCACCGCGTCATCCGGCGCGGCCTGCGCTACGGCCGCCTGTAACAATACCGAAAACATGGGTTTGTCTTCGTCGGCCAGCCGCGCGATCTCCGGCTCTTCCCTGGCATCGCCGGCGAGGATATCCTCCGCTACGGCTTCTGGGTCAATGTCTTCTTCTATCTCATCGGGGATAAGTTCGGCTTGCTTGGATGTCGTTTTCGTCATACGCACTCCTTTCTCAGCAGATCACGGCTCCGCCGCCGCACGAAAAATGTCGTTCCTTGAGCGCGACCTGGAGCATCAAGGCTTCACGGGCGAACGCAATGCTGCCTTCCAGGTTGTCGCGGGAGATGAACTTGTAGATCTCGAACATTGGCGGCAGACCCAGCCGGTTCATCAACTCCTTCGGCTCGCCCTGACACAGCAGCGCCACAAACTTGCGCTGCCGCAGACGCCGGTTCAACTCGTTCAGCCAGTCCACGTAATCCACCACCAGCGTCACGCCTTCGATCACCTGGACCTCACCCCACCGGTCGGCGCCCCACGCACCGACTTCCTGGTTGAGCTTGATGACGATCTGTTTGCGCTCAGCGCCGATGCCGCGCAGCCGGAACCAACCGGCCATATCCTCAATCTCGGTTTTTGATAGGTTGGCGCCATGCTTTCTGGCTATCTCGGCGAACTCCTCCGGTTCCAGCCAATCCAGATCGGCGTTGGCGGCCAGCATCATCAGGTCATAACGCTTGATCTTGTCTTTCATCACCTCCTTGTTGAGAGCTTCGCCCGCGCCATACAGATTCGCCAGCGGGCTTTCATCCACGACGCCGCAGTCGAACGGGCTGCCGCCACGGAACGCTTGCGCCTCCTCGATGATCTGGCCTGCACTGGCCTTGAGGTCTTTGTATTCCAGCAGGGCGCGGCCGAGCTTGAAACCAAAAGTGCTCGCGCAATCGTTCTTCAGGCGTTCGCGCACGCTGGTATAGGTTTCCTTGACCGTCGGACTACACAGACGCATGTAGATGTGCGCGGACTGAATCCAGCCCCACTTCTGCGCATACGACCGGAACTCGAAGGGGGAAGGATAGGCGCCGCGGATCGCCGCGCTCAACTGCTCACGCGTGAACTGCCCGCCATCCGCCAGCCTGGGCGGCGTGTCCTTGTAGCCTTCAAAGAGACGCTCTTGAACGAAGGGCGGGATCAGCGCGTGGGCCGTGAACTGCTCGAACCGGTTGCCGCGGCCGTCGTCGTTGTGGCGGCCCAGACGGCCCAACCGTTGCAGGAATGTGCTCGCGTCACGGCTCTCGAAGATCAGGAAGTTGATGCGAAAGTCCACGCCCACGTCCACCGTCGAGGTGCCGACGAGTAAATCCGCATCGCGTGACGCTTTCCGAGCTGCGGAGCCGGTCAAGCCTGTGTTCGGCGCAACGATCAAGCCGGCTGCAGCGAACTTCGGTCGCAAGCTTTCGACCAGCCGGTGCGCCACGGCCACGCTGTTGACGATGAACGCACCCTTGGCCCCGCGGCCGTGTTCCTTGAAAAACGCCAGCAGCGTATCTTCCAGGTGCGCCTCACACCACTCCTCGGCGCGCGCCGGCCAGAAATGGATGTCACTCCCGCGCAGGATCGGTCGCCATTGGATGGCGTCAGGTTGAGCGAGTGTGTGCAGATAGCGATTATCCATCGCCGGCGCAATCGTCTTGACGCGGAAACCGGCCTTCTCCAGATATTCGCCCAGCAATCCGCCTGGCGTGGCCGACAGAAACAGGAACTTCTTTGGCTGCTGTGCGGCAGCGACCGCGCGGATCAGCAGCATGGCATTGAGCACCGCTACAATCTGCGGGGCCTGAAAGATGTGGAATTCGTCGAACACGAACAAATCGAAGTTTTCAACGATCGCACGCATAAAGTGCATATCCGGTGAGTCGTCACGCCGCGTGTAATAAAACTGCGCCAGGTAGTGAAAGATGTCTGGGTTGGTCAGCACGATTTCGTTGTTGGCTGCCAGGCTCTTGATGGCCTCGCCCTTGCGGCTGAACTGGCCGGCGGCCACAATCTCGCGCAAGGTATCTCCGGTCATAGTGGTTGGGCGAATCTTGCCTTGCTGTTTCCAGTCAGCGAGCGCCTGCGCCACCTGCCGTTCCTGGTCACGCACCAACTCGTTGGTGGGATACATCATCAGCAGCGAGCGACCATTGGCAAGCGTTGACATCTGCGCGGCCAGGCTCTTACCATCTCCGGTCATGGCCGTGTTGATGACCGCATCGTACTGATTGCCTTGCAGCGCCCGATACGTCTCGATCTGATGCTCGGACAACAGCCAGCGCGAGCCATCGGGATTAACCGGCAGCTTGTCCCACAGACCCAATTGCCTGACTGTGGCCGCATCCGCCAGTTTGGAGTAGACCGGCAAAGTGGTGATGTCCATTAATGCTCCGTTCCTTTCGATCTCGCCTTCATCATAACACACCTATTAGGCCACAAATACAGTCCCATCGGCTGGCGAGCGGTGAAAAAAGGACAAGATCTACTTCAATCGGTATCGTCCGAACAAGGATAATCGTTATCAAGTTGATCTTGAATCACGGTCATCTCGTATCGGATGAGATCAAGCCTGTCGTTGATGATGTCACAACTCGCTGCATTGCCATTCTGGTCTAGTTCAGCAACAAAAGCTCGCTCTTGCATCCAGAGTTCAGCATAGCGACAATCCAGTTGCTCTCCTCGTAGCCGACATTCAGTTTGCAGGTCAAGGTCATATTGTGATATACTGACAACCAGTTGGAAAGAATCAAGCATACGGAGATTTACTCTATCGCAGGACAAATCCACCATGGCGAATAAAGCGTCGGCTGGATTCAGTCGAGAGATGATCATATGTGTTACTTGATTTCTTATATGACTTAGACTCATATAACCCATAATTTACATGAGAGTATACCACGGCAATTGATGATCTGTCAAGTGGTAATTGCGTTTGCATCGCTAATTTTAAGGTTCTGGTGAAAAATCTCGATTGAGGGATTGAAAAATTTGGGTCTATGTCATTGATTATGAATCCCGACTGAGGGATCAATCAGGTCTTTATATGGCGAGCAAAGCACACAGCCGCCCCCAGCGCGCGAACGCGCCAGGAGCGGCTGTGTGTTGCGTTTCCTTCCGGGCAGCTTCGTAGATGCCACGATGTCCGATCCTTGCAAGAACGACAGATCGTCATGAATGCCGATGGCCGCCGTTTGACACGAGGGAGAGGTGTCAAGCCGGCCTGTGTCAGCAGGGATTCTACACGGTTTCCCGGTTTTCTGCAATGATCGCGCAACATCTATCGTGAGTACGGGCGGCGCCTCTGTGCCCGCCATCCATGGGGCGACCGCGGAGAGATCGCCCCTACAGCGCATCGGGCATACCACACCAGGGCCAGTCCTGCCAATGCGCCACCAATTCCGCCTTGACCGGGTTGTCCAGGATATATTCGATGATCCGCTGCGCGTTGTCGTGCTTGCGGAGGACGTGATCGTAGAAACTGCGCTGCCACAGTTTGCCGATGACTCCATAGTTCCACGATAGTCTGGTGACGTAGCTTTCGTAACTGCCCA
>VGOD01000106.1 GCA_016876015.1 Chloroflexota bacterium | reverse complement strand
CGAGCGCCAGCTTGCGTTGCTGGCGCGTTCCACCAGCAGCCAATCAATCGTCTCGTTTTCTCGAATGGCGATCACGTAGAAGAAGTCGCTGGTGTAGCTGGCCGCCTCGAGCTCGGCCTCGGTGGCTGGCCAGAGGCCAGAAGAAGTATCCGGTCCCCAGCGGCCGCTCGCCGCGCCGCGGGCCAGGCTGTCGCCGTAGATGTTGTAGCGCCAGAAGGTCAGCGAAGCGGTCAAGCCAGGGCCCGACCAGGCCGGAAAGCTCACGCTCTGCTCGATCGGCGAGTAGCTCTCGACATTGGTTCCGCCCCACGCGATGCCGGTGCGCATGCTGCGGCTGCCGCCGTGGATTGGCGAGGTCACATAGGCAGCCAGGACCGGGTTGGGCTTGATGGCCCAGCCCGCGGCGGTCTCGAAGCCGCCGTTGACCAGCCCCTCGTAGCAGGCCGGACCGGCTGGCGGTGTGGTCGAGGTCGCAGTCGCCGTCGGGGAGGCTGTCGCACTCGCGGTCGGCGTGACGGTCGGCGCAGCGGTGGATGTGGCGGTCTCCGTCGGGCTGAGGGTCGCGGTGGATGTGCGCGTGGCAGTGGGCGTAGCGGTCGGCGCGGCGGGCGCTACGTAACCTTTGGTGATTAGCGGCAGATAGGCCCACGGCCTCTGCGGTCTTGGGGTGCGGGTGGCGGTTGGCGTTGGCGAGGGGGTTGGCGGCGCAGGGTAGCAGGTCAACAGCGACGCGTTGTCCACGTACATCAGGGTGCGCCGGCCATTGCCGTCATTGACCACGCCGAAGCGCAGTTGGATCGTGCGCCCACGGAACCGCGTGAGATCGAAGGTCAACTCCTGCCACGTCTGCGCATTGCTGCGCGTGTACATCAGCGAGTTCCACGCGTAACCGTCCCAGACCAGGACGTATTGCCAGTCGCCGGCCAGGGCGCCGGCCGGAAGGCTGTGCTCGGCCAGCCCTGCCAATGTCTCGGCCGGCGGCGCAGACGCGCTCGCGGCCGCGCCGGTCAAGGGCTCGGCAGTGATCGGATACCACCAGAATTTCAGCCGCGCGCTGCTGGCGCCGGCCGGGATCGTCAAGACCTGGTAGAAGTCGGAGTAGCTGTAGACATCGGGCGCGACGTCTACACCTGCGCGCATACTGCGGCTGCCGCTGAAGACCACGCTCGTGCCATAGCCGGCCTTGTACGCCGTATTGGGGATCTGCCATGCCAGATCGGTCTCGAAGCCGCCGTTCACCAGGCGCTCCTCGCACGGCCCGCCGTAGTGCCAAACGCCTGCGGTCGTCGCCACGTGCGCGGCGAGGCCGCCCGTGGCGTTCTGCGTGACTGCGATGTCGAACGGGTTCTCGTTGCCAGGGATTTGCCCCAGATCGAGCCAGGTTTCGCCGCCGTCGAGGCTGCGGTAGAAACGCCGGCTACCGCCGGAGACGAGCTGGCCGCTGAGCGCGGTAAAGAGGGAACGATCGGTCGCATAGCCCGGCGAGACAGCCAGCGGCAACGGGAATGGCTCGTACCAGCCGGGCAATCCGGCCGTAGCCCAGCCCCAAGTCGCGCCCCGATTGGTAGTGCGAAAGACGCCGCTCTCCGGCGATCCATCCCCGCGGCCCTCCATCGCCCGGTAGGTGTGCCAGACCGTGCCGTCGGCGATGTAGTTGGGCGAGATCGCCAACCCATACGAGGGACCATCGGTGGTCAGCGCCTGCCAGGTTAACCCGCCGTTGGCGCTCCGCCGCGCCCGGCCGAGGCCGGTGGCGAAGAGGGTGCGGTCGGACGCATAAGCCGGGGATGCCTCCAGGTCGAAGACGAAGAAGTCATCGCCAGGTCCCCCGAAAGAATAGTCGCTCCAGGTGGCGCCGCCGTCGGTGGACTTGTGCAAGATGCCATCGTCGGCCAGAAAGACGGTGCGGTCGGCGCCATAGGCCGGAGAGAGGGCCAGCGCCCGGCCGCCGACGCTCCAGATCGCGGCCCACGTCGCGCCGCGGTCGGCCGACTTGTACAGGCCGGTGCGCGGGCCGACATAGTCTTCGTAGGTCGCGAAGATGACCCCATCGGCGGCATAGGCCGGCGACACGCGCACCGCGGTGAACGCGTAGTCGTGTCCGGCTGCAGCGCCGGCGGTCATCACCTGCCAGCTTCCCCCGCGATCGGTGGAACGATAGACGCCGTGATCGGTGGCTGCGAAAAGTGTGCCGTCGGCGAGGTAGGCCGGCGAAGCAGTCACTCCGCGCGTCAGCAGAAGCCGCGGCCCGTTGAGCCAGCGCCACGGCTGCAGGTTGTCGTCAGGCGTCATCAAGATGCCCGTGTGTGCGCCGGCCATCACCGCATGGCAACTGCCCCAGCGCGGACAGGGCGCGACCGCGCGGAAGGGGGTCTGCGGCGTGACGGGCACGCGTTCCCAACCGCGGCCGAACGACATAGAGATGAAGAGGCCATTCTGCGCCGCGGCGTAGATATTGTCGCCGGCGATCGCCAGCCGGTTGACCGCGTCCCCAATGTTCGGCGCGACCGGCGCGGGAGCATAGCCGCCGTCGGCCGGCGCCAGCCGCACCACGCCGCTGCCGGTCGCCAGCAGCAGCGCAGCCTCGACCGTCTCCAACAGGTCGTTGACCTGGGTATTCGGCAGGACGAGCAACGGCGACCACGTCGCGCCGGCATCGGTCGAACGGAGCAGCGCGGTATCGCTTGCGCCGTCGTACTGCGCGGCGAAGACGGTCTGCGCCGCGGCCTGGGACGCGACCTGCGGCCCGATCTCCCGCGAGAACGCGGCGGCTGTGACGACGCCGGTCAGAGTCTGCGTCCACGTTGCGCCGCGATCGGTTGTGCGATAGAGCGGTCCCCCGCGCGGCGCGGTGAGGATCACGCCATCCGCGGCGAAGGCCGGGGAGATGCGCACCCACGCCATGTCATCCACCGTCTGGTCGTTGCCCGGCCCTGGCAGTCCCCCGCCGAGCGCCTCCCAGTTGATGCCGCGGTCGGTGGAGCGCAAGATGCCGTGTTCGGTAGCGCCGAAAACCGCGGCGTCTGTGGCGAAGGCGGGAGAGACCACCAGATCGAATACTCCGATGTCATCGTGCGGAGGGCCGAAGAAGACGGGCGACCAGATGGCGCCGTGATCGGTAGTGCGCACGATGCCATAGCCGCCGGCCACGCCGCGGCGTCCGGTGCGCCAGCCGCCCGCAAACGCCAGGCCGTCGGTCGCGAAGTCAGGCGAGAGCGCCAACGCCTGCGCATCTCCGCCGTAGGGCCCATCGGAGCGCCAGTCCGGCGTCCCCTCGGCGCTGCCTCGCGACGCCGGGGATGCGCTGCCAGCCAGCGCGCTCCACGAAATACTCACAACACATAGCAGTGCTGCGAGAGCTATCCACCACCATCTTTTTCGCGCCATTGTCAGATTCCCCCTTTGCTGCACTACTGTCGCCTTGAGCCGGGCGATGTCACACTAGGGAAGACGTTGGGGGCGAACAAATGACGCGGAAAAACACAGAGACCTCCCAGACGGGTGAGTCTGGAAGGTCTCTGGCACAGAAGGAGGAGGACGGATGATATCGTTATCTGCCGGTGGCCAGCGGCACGAATGACCGCTGCGCGGCGGCAGTCGGAGCATCGCTGCGATAGACCGGCGACTCGTTGCCGGCCTGATCGCGGAAGCGGTAGAACACCACCGGTTCTCCGGCGCCCTGGTAGCCAGGGGGCATCACGTACTTGACTGTGGTAGCATACGGCTGCCACGTCAGGTTATCGGCCGAGACGCCCAACGCCATCGCCGCCACGCCGCTTAACGCATCCCAGGCCTGCACGTTCAGCAGCAGCGCCCAGCCGCCGTTTGCCGCAATCGTGACGCGGCCGGTCGGTGGGTCAGCATCATAGACGATGCTCGCGGTCGCTATCGGCCCTGTCGCGCCGCTGGCAGTACGATAGCGCACATAGACGGTGCGCTCGCCGGACTGGACCCCCTCGAGTTGCCAGGACGCCTGCGACTGAAGCGACAGCCTCTGGAGTGTGCTGAAGTCGGCGCGGTTGCTGGCTTCGAGCTTCTGAGCCGCGGCTGGGATTTCCAGATCGAGCCCGACGACAGTCTGATTGGTGAAACGAGCGCCGTTGTTGATCGTCACCTTCATGGCCGGCAGGTTGACGACCGGGGTCGGCGACGGGGTCGGGCTTGGCGTCGGCGACGGAGTCGGCGAGGGAGTCGGCGACGGCGTGGGCGGCTCGGTCTGTCCCGTGACGACGATGGCGTCGCTGCTCAGCACTTCCTGGCCGTAGGCGTTGCGCAGCTTGATGTATACCGTGCGCACGCCATTGCCAGGCAGCAACGTCCACGCCTTGGTAGCCTTGAACGACTCCCACGCGGCGTCGGCCAGGTCGCTGCGGTTGGAGACCTGCATCTGCTGCGCCCAGCCCTGGCCCAGCAGAGCGAGCGTCACTTGCGAAGTCGCAGTAGAGAGCGCCTCGCCGCCGATCACCACCGGGTAGACGTTGTAGCGGGCCCCGAAATCCTGCGTCCAGTAGTAGAAATACGGCCCGCCCACGCTGCCGTCTGGCAGGCGCACGGTGGCCTGATCGTCCGGTTGATAGTGGAGGCCCACACCGATCTCGCGGTAGTTGGCGTTCAGGATGTTGGCGCGATGGCCAGGACTGCTCATCCAGGCCGCCACGACCTCCTCGGCCGTGGGATAGCCGGCTGCGATGTTCTCGCCACCCGTGGTCCAGTTGACGTAGCCGGCACTGATCAGCCGGTTGACCAGGGAACTGCCGTTGGAACTGGTGTGACCGAAGAAGTTGTTCTCTGCCATATCGCGGCTATGAGCGAGTGCAGCCGACGAGAGACTGGCATCGAGCTTCACCGGCGCCAGACCCGCCTGCGCGCGTTCCTGGTTCACCAGATAGGCGACCTGCGCAGCCATCTCCTCGACGGTCGAAGAGCCAGTCGAGCCAGCGCCGGCTGCCGAATGCACGGTCGTCGCGGGCCGAGCCGCCGGCTCCGCTGCGGTCTCGCCCCCGTCCGAGAGGTAGCTGAGCCAGGCTTGCGCGGGCAGGGTTGGGGCAGCCTGTGTCAGGAGAGCTGTTGCGGGCGCGAGCAGAAGCCAAGCCGCCAGCGCCAGGCTCACCATCATGCCCGTCCAGCAGCTAGAGCTTCTTTCGTTCTGTGGAATCAGACTGCGGATCACGGTATCGCTTCGCCTTTGCCGGTATTCCCGGTGATTGCATCTAACCTTCAGCGGCATTCTTACAACTTCCTGACAAGAACCATTATAGAGAATTGACCGCAGTCATGCAATAGTACCTTTGTAACAAGCGGCCCCTCGTCAAAGCAAGAGACCCGTTTTCTCGCAGAAAAACGGGTCTCTACTAAGGATCAGGCGGGCCGCGGCATCACGGCCGGTTGGAGACGGTCCTGCGCATCAGCGTTTCATCAACGGAAGATAGACCAGTCGCGGGGCAGACTGCTGCAGCGTCGCGGTGGCCGGCAGCGCGTCAATCGTCAGAATCCCGCCGAACAACACCTGGCCGTAGACAGTCTTGGGGCCGCCGCCAGGGGGCAGCTCGAACGGGATGGCCGGCGCGCTGTTCTGCCAGGGCACGCCAGTCCATTGCGGCTGGTTGGCGAAGCGCACCTGCATCCCGGCGGTCCCCGGGATCGTGACCATCACATTTCGGCTGGTCAGGGTCGCCTCGCCGTGGTTGATGACCACGGGATAGACCATAGCGCGACTCCCCGCGTTGAGGGTCCAGTAGAAACAATACGGCCCGCCGATCCCGCCGCCGTCCAGACGCACGTTGCCCTGGTCGTTGGGATCGTGGACGTAACCGATGCCGGCCTCAGTCAGGACTGGATCCACCAGGAGCGACCGATGAGCCGGGCTCAATGGCCACTCTGCTATGATAAGGGCGGCGTTTTCGTGGCCGCCAGCCAGGTTCTCCCACAACCTGAACAGGTCATAGCCGGCCGCTTGGGCGCGATCGGTCGGTGTGGAGCCGTTACTGCCGATGTGACTGAAAAAATCCTTCTGCGACATATCCTGGCTGTGGCCCAGCGTCGCAGCGGCCAGGAGCGCGTTGTAGGCCAGTGGGTACAGTCCATTCTGCAGCCGGAAACGGTTGACCTCCACGAGCAGCGCGTTGGCCTGGCTGGCCGGCGTGCTGCCGGCCGGCGGAGCGCCGCAGGCCAGCGGCGACGAAGCTGTCTGGGTCGCCGCCGGCAGATCCATATCCGTGAGGGGCGCAGCCGCCGTCGCAGCGCCGGCCTGGGCCAGCGCCGCGCAAAGCAGCAAAGTCGTCATGATGTAGCGAAGCATACTCACCTCCGGGTGTGGTAAGTCGTGAGGGCGTTTTGTCACTGTGCACCGCAAAGCGCCGACGCGATCGTCTTGCTCACGGGTTGCGTGCTGTGTATGCTCAGTAGATCTCACAACTGCTTTGGCCGGATCCGTGATCCGGCGGGTCATGGACTCGCTTGGAGCACGAATCTGTGATCCTCTGATGCTCATGATATGGCAAAATAGCGACATCTGCTGCAGGCGCAGGCCCAGTCTTGTGTGGGATGCGCTGCTACTTCGCGGTCTCCACCGCCCGCGTCTCCCGAACCACGGTCACGCGGATCTGGCCTGGGTACTCCAGGGTGTCCTCGATCTTCTTGGCGATGTCCTTCGACAGCCGGATCGTGGCCAGGTCGTCCACCTCTTCGGGTTTGACGATGATGCGGATTTCGCGACCCGCCTGAATGGCATATGTCTGAGCCACTCCGGAGAAAGAATTCCCCAAATCCTCCAGGGTGCGAATGCGCTTAACGTAGGTCTCCAACGCCTCGCGACGCGCGCCGGGCCGCGAGCCCGAGATGGCGTCCGCAGCCGCGGCGATGACCGCCTCCGCCGTCTGTTGCTCGGTTTCATGGTGGTGCGAGGCGATGATGTTGACGACTTCACCCGAGACGCCGTAGCGCCTGGCGATGTCCGCGCCCACCTGTGCGTGAGGGCCCTCAGCCTCGTGACTGATGGCCTTGCCCAGATCGTGCAACAGCGCGCCCATCTTGGCTATCTGGACATTGGCGCCCAATTCGGCCGCCAGCATGGCCGCGATGTGCGTCGCTTCGACCGCGTGGGCGAGCTGGTTTTGACCGTAGCTGGTGCGATACTTGAGCCGCCCCAACAGCTTGACCAGCTCAGGGTGCAACCCCTGCAAGCCGGTCTCGATGACCGCCTGCTCGCCGGCCTCCTTGACGGAGCGCTCTACCTCCTCTTTCGCCTTCTCCACTTCCTTTTCGATGCGGGCCGGGTGAATACGACCGTCTTGCACCAGCCGGCTGAGGGCCAGACGCGCGACCTCGCGGCGCACCGGATCGAAGCTCGAAATGGTGATCGCCTCTGGCGTGTCATCCACCACCAGATCCACGCCGCAAACCTGCTCGATCGAGCGGATATTGCGGCCCTGGCGACCGATGATGCGCCCCTTCATCTCGTCGCTGGGCAGCGGCACGCTGGCCACGGTCGTCTCAGAAACGTAGTCGGAGGCCACGCGTTCCATGGCCCAGACGATCACCTCACGCGCCCTGGCGTCGGCTTCAGCCTGCGCCTGCGCCTCCACCTCGCGAATCTTGCGCGCCATGTCTTGCCGCGTCTCCTGCTCCACCGCGATCAACAGTTCCTGCCGGGCATCCTCGCGGCTCATGGCTGCGATCCGTTCCAACTCGGCGATTCGCTGCTCCTCGACTTTGGTCAGCTCGGCCTCGCGCTTCTCGATGCGGCTCTGGCGCTGGTTTAGCTTGCGATCGCGGCCCTCCAATTGCTCGATCTTCTGATCCAGCGTCTCCTGACGCCGTTGAACCCGCTCCTCCGTGCGATCAATATCGCGGCGTCGGCGCAAGATCTCCGCTTCGCCTTCTTCGATGATGCGGACTTTGCGCTGCTGCGCCTCCAACTCCAGCGTCTTGGCCTGCGCCTCGGCTTGCGCCACGAGCTTGGCTGCCTCGGACTGGGCCTCTCTGAGCAGCGTCTCGGCTGCCGTGCGAGCCTGCAACTGGCGGGAGCGCATCAGCAGGTAACCGATCACGATTCCGGCTGCGCCCGCCAACAAGAAAATAAGCACGTCTGCGATCAACCGGGTCGCAGAACCTCCTAGTGGCATAGTGAATTCCTCACTTTCAGGTAGACTGGGATGGGATGATGGCGCGGCGCGGCACAGCGCCTGATGCGCCGCCCGGCGCCGCGGCCGATTAGCCCGTCAAGGCATCGCCCACTTCGGCTTGCAGGCGAAGAACCGCCGCGCGCACCGCGTCGTGGTCAAAGCCACGGCGTAATAGAAACTCGGCTAGTTGGCGGCGAAAGGTTACCGGGTCGCGATCGGGCAGGGCCGCCAGTCGCCGCGCGCGTGGCCGGCCGGCCTCACAGGCGCTGGCGACGGGATCCAAATCCGCCACTGCCGCCGAGATCGCGTCATCTGCCACGCCCTTCCGGCGGAGCTCCTGGCGCAAAGCCTGTGGGCTGCGCGGTCGGAAGCGCTCACGGTTCTCCACCCAGAAACGGGCGAAGTCCTCGTCATTCAGATAGCCCTCATCAGCCAGGCGTTGGACCACAGCTTCGATCATCGCGGGCTCGACCTCGGCGGCAGCCAGCCGCTGGCGGATTTCCACCTGACTGCGCGGCCGATAGCCCAACAAGCGGACGGCCCGATCGTAGGCTTGCTGTTCGGCATCCACGGCGCGCAGTCGAGCGACGTCGGCATCACTCAGATACTGCCCGACGCGCAGTTTGGCGGCCTCCACCGCTGGCAGACCGAGAGCGAAACGCTCATCGAGATATACATTAACGCGGTCGGCGGCATGTTTCTGAAAACGCAGAGCTGTGACCAAACCCGCCACGGCGGAGAGCCTCCTGGGTGCGTGTTGCGTATTGCGTTTACAGTGAGGGGCGCAATTTCAGGGCAGAACTCGCGCCACGAGTTGCTGGAACAAAAAAGAGCTGTTGTGCGAGCGCGTCTGCGCCCTGCGCCACAGCTCTTGTTCGATCACGCGGCAAAGCCATACTGCACTCATATGCAGTATCAGTAGATCACAGATTCATGCTCCAAGCGGGTCCATGACCCGCCGGATCACGGATCCGGCCTGAGCAATGGTGATCTACTGAGTATAGTTTTCGCACCCGTGCACCGATAGCAGCACGCGTCAGGTTCGGACACGGAGAGCGCCAGGCTCTGCCGGGTTTATCACGATGAGTGAAACACTTGACTTGCCAGGAACAAAGCTGTGATCAGTCGCCGAACGCTCAGTCTTCATCGTCCCTGTCGCCCGTATCGGGCACAACCATGCCGGGGACAGGCGCCATGACGGCGGCTGAGCGAACAGCATCCTCGATGCGCCGCATGATCTCCGGCGAATTCTCGAGGAACTCTTTAGCGTTCTCGCGACCTTGACCCAGACGCATGCCCTCGAAGCTGTAGAACGCGCCGCGCTTCTCGATGATGTTCATGGTCGCGCCCAGGTCCAAGAGATCGCCGGACTTGCTGATCCCCTTGTTGTACATGATGTCGAATTCGGCCTGGCGGAACGGAGGCGCCACCTTGTTCTTCTTGACCGTCACCCGTGTGCGGCTGCCCACCGTCTGCCCGCCCTGCTTGATGCTCTCGATCCGACGCACGTCCATGCGCACCGAGGCATAGAACTTCAGCGCCAGGCCGCCCGACGTCGTCTCAGGGTTTCCAAACATCACGCCGATCTTCTGACGCAACTGATTGGTGAAGACCAATGCGGTGTTGCTCTGGCTGATGGCGCCGGCGAGCTTGCGCAACGCCTGCGACATCAAGCGGGCCTGCAGGCCGACGTGGCTGTCGCCCATCTCACCTTCAATCTCCGCGCGCGGGACCAGCGCAGCCACCGAGTCTATCACTACCACATCTATCGCGCCTGAACGGATCAGCGCTTCGGCGATTTCCAGCGCCTGCTCGCCGGTATCCGGCTGCGAGATATAGAGATCACCCACATTGACGCCGCAGCGAGCCGCATAACTGGGATCCAGCGCATGCTCCACATCAATGAAGGCCGCGATGCCGCCTGCTTTCTGCGCCTCGGCGATGATATGTTGGCAGATCGTGGTCTTGCCAGAAGCTTCAGGGCCATAGATCTCCGTCACCCGGCCGCGCGGCACACCGCCGACGCCCAATGCCAGGTCAAGCGACAGAGAGCCGGTCGGAATCGCCTCCACCTTGAGCCGCGCCGCCTCGCCTAGTTTGACCACCGTGCCGTCGCCAAAGCGCTTCTTGAGAGTGGCCAAAGTGGTGTCCAACGCCTTGAGTTTGCCGGTATCTGCCATCAGATAGCTCCCTTTTCTCAGGAATCACCACCATTCTACACCAGACAAAAGATAAAATCAAATCCCTTTGTGCCACGGAGACCCATCAGTTTTGAGAAAGCTGACAGGTCTGCGTCTTGTCAATAGTTGCACAAGAGTCGCACTTGTGCTATAATCAGGCCGGTCTGGTTCACAAGAGAGGCACGAACCGGCCACAGGCGTTGTGCGACTGTAGGCAAAGCGGCGTGTGCGTGACCGTCAGAGCGCACCTTCGCCACCATGAATGAGGAGCAAGCTATGGCAAAACGTTCGATTCCCGATATCGTTATTGGACGGCTGCCGGTCTACCTGCGGGCGCTGGGTTTCCTGGTCGCCGAAGGTCGGCAGATCACCTCATCCCAGGAGTTGGGAGATCGGCTGGGCATTTCGTCGGCCCAAATCCGCAAGGATCTATCGCACTTCGGCGAGTTCGGCAAACAGGGCACCGGCTACGACATCCAGTATCTGCATGATCAATTGCGGCAGATTCTGAAGGTGGATCGAATGTGGGAGGCGGCCCTGGTGGGCGCAGGCAACCTGGGCAAGGCGATCGCCGATTATGGCGGCTTCGCGGGCAAGGGCTTTAACATCGTCGCGATCTTCGACAATGACCCGGCCAAGATCGGCGCAGTGATGGGGGTCAACCAAGTGAAGGTGCAGTCCGTGAGTGAGCTTGCCGCCACCATCCATGCCCGCAACCTCATCGTGGGCGTCATCGCGACGCCAGCAACCGACGCCCAAGCGATCGCGCGCACGATGGTGGATTCTGGCGTGCGTGCGATCTTGAACTACGCGCCGATCACCATCACCGTGCCCACCGGCGTCAGAGTGCAGTATATTGACCCGGTGGTGGGGTTGCAGCGCATGACGTACTATCTGCCGTAACGCTTGACGCACAGCGACCCCGCTGCGAGCGTTTCACCCTCGCGGTGAGACGCTCGCTTTTCGTGCGCACCGCGAGGATCGTCCGATTCTCACCGCGGCCGGCATCATGACCAGCATCATAAACACCCAGACCAGACGGTGCTAGAATGGACGCATGCTGGAGGGAGTTTGTGGAGGGAGGAGGGTCATGAAGGCCAGGCGCGTGGTAGCAGACATCATGACGCCCAATCCGGTCACGGTAAGCCCGCGGAATGCCATTCGGACCGCCGTCAACCTGATGCGCGAGGGCGGCTTCCGGCGGCTGCCGGTCGTGGATCGCGGGCGCCTGGTCGGGATCATCACCGATCGCGATCTGCGCCGCGCGGCCAATTCCCCCTTCGTCGTGCGCGAGAAATGGTACGACAACTTCATCCTCGACCATATTGAGGTGGGCTCGTGCATGACCCCGAATCCGCTGACAACCCAGCCGCAGATGACTATCGCCGAGGTGGCGCGCATTATGCGCGATCACAAGATCGGTGGGTTGCCCGTGGTCGCCGATGGCCAGTTGGTCGGCATCATCACAGAGACCAATCTTCTGGATTGCCTGATCAAGCTGCTCGAGTGCTCCGACGAACCGGGCTGACCGGCTCCCGATCATGGCACGTGCGCCGAACACCTGCACCGCTTCAGGGTCAAATGACCCAGAGGCAAGCGCAGGTGTCTGCTTGTTAAGGGGGTGCTCGCGGATGTTCAAGCGCGCCGATCTCGTCTTCTTGCACGCGCCGAGCGTGTACGATTTTCGCAAACATGCGATCCTGTACGGGCCTGTCAGCGACCTCGTGCCGTCCACGCCGGTGTTCGAGATGTATCCCATCGGCTTTACGACCATGGCCGAATATCTGGAGCGCCATGGTTTCCGCGTGCGGATTCTCAATCTGGCCGTGCGCATGTTGAACGACGAGGGATTCGACCCCGAGCTCGCCCTGGCCGCCCTGTCGCCGGCCGCGTTTGGCATTGACCTGCACTGGCTGCCCCACGCGCACGGCGCCCTGGCCGTCGCCGAGATCGCCAAACGCCACCATCCTCGCATACCCATCATCTTCGGCGGCTTCTCTGCTTCCTATTACCACGAGGAGTTGATCCGTTATCCGTTCGTGGACTACGTGATCCGCGGGGACTCGGCCGAAGAGCCGCTGCGCCAACTGATGGCGCACCTGACCGCCGCGCGCGGCGCGCCGGCCCTGGCAGACATTCCCAACCTGACCTGGCGCGACCGGGATGGCGCGATCCACGTCAATCCGCAGACCTATCGGCCCGAGACGCTGGATCACGTGATGCTGGACTATCGCTACGTGGTGCGCGCGGCCGCCCGCGATCTCGATCTCGGCTCCTATGTGCCGTTCAAGGACTGGCTCGACTATCCGATCCTGGCCGCGCTGAGCTGCCGCGGCTGCACCCAGAGCTGTGTCATCTGCGGCGGATCGGCCGCCGCGTTCAAGCAGATGCACGGCCGGGACAAACCGGCGTTCCGTTCGCCTGAACTGCTGGCCAACGATGTGCGCCGCGCGGCCGCGATGAGCCACGGGCCGGTCTTCATCCTGGGCGACCTGCGCCAGGCCGGGCGTTCCTATGCACAACGCTTTTTCGATGCCGTGCGCGGGTTCAAAGGGCCGGTGATTACCGAGCTTTTCTCGCCTGCGCCGGCCGAATTCCTGCAGCAGATGGCGCGCGCCTTGCCCGACTTCACCCTCGAAGTTTCGCTGGAGAGCCATGATCCTGCGGTGCGCCACGCCTTCGGCAAACACTACGGCAACGAACCGATCGAACGCACGATCGCTGACGCCCTGGACGCGGGCGCGCAGCGCGTGGACGTCTTCTTCATGGCCGGGCTGCCCCAGCAGACGGCTGCCTCGGTGCTGGACACGATCGGCTATTGCGAGAAGTTGTTGCGCCGTTTCGGGAAAGAGAGCCGGTTGGCGCCGTTCATCTCGCCGCTGGCGCCTTTCCTGGACCCCGGCAGCCGCGGCTTCGAAGAGCCAGAGGTCCACGGCTACCGGCTTTTTGCCCGCACCCTGGAAGAGCACCGCCGGCGGCTGGTTGCGCCAAGCTGGAAATATGTGCTAAACTACGAGACGCGTTGGATGAGTCGAGACCAGCTTGTGGACGCGACCTATGCGGCCGGCCGATGGCTGAATCGCCTTAAGGCTGCCTATGGGCTGGTGCAGCCGGCCCAGGCCGAGGAAACCGAGCGCCGGATTGATCGCGCGGCGACCCTCATCGCCGAGATTGACCGGCTGATGGCCGGCGCGACGCCAGAGCAATTCGCCCGCGAGATGACACGGCTCAAGCCAGAGGTGGAACAAGTCAACATGTCTACCGTGTGCGATAAGCGCGAGCTCAACCTGACCGTCTCTGGTCCGAAGCTGCGCTACGGCCAGGTCGCGCACATGTTGGCAGCCGATGCCGTGCAGGCATTGACCCGCCGGCTGGCCGCGCCCTTCCGGCGGCCGGCGCCGGCCTACGCGCCGCCGAATTCCTGATCGGCAATCTCGCTGTCACAAGGAGGCGCCGTACATGGCGAGAGGCACAGTCGTCATCGAGGCGGATCGTTGCAAGGGATGTGAGTTGTGCTCGGCGATTTGCCCGCAGGATGTTCTCGTGATGAGCAGCGACCATTTCAATGCGCGCGGCTACCGGCCCGTAGAACTGGTGGATCCAGACGGCAAATGCACTGGCTGTGCGCTCTGCGCACTGCTCTGCCCAGATGTGGTCTTGACCGTCTATCGCTATGACCCGAAACGAGCGGCGAGTGGGTAGAAGTTGGAGGCGAGAGGCTAGAGGTTTGGAGGTTGGAAATGGCAAAGGAACTCTGGAAAGGCAATGAGGCCATTGCAGAGGCGGCCATCCGCGGGGGCGTCGAGGCGTTCTTTGGCTACCCGATCACTCCGCAAACCGAGTTGCTCGAGTACATGGCTGCGCGGATGCCGCCGCTGGGGCGCACCTTCCTGCAGGCCGAAAGCGAAATCGCTTCCATCAATATGGTCTATGGCGCAGCGTGCGGGGGCGCACGGGCCATGACCTCCTCCTCTAGCCCCGGCATCAGCCTGATGCAGGAGGGGCTGTCCTACATGGCAGCCTCGGAAACGCCGGCGGTGCTCGTTGACGTCATGCGCGGCGGGCCCGGCCTGGGCAACATCCAGCCCAGCCAGAGCGACTACTTCCAGATGACCCGCTCGGCCGGCCACGGCGACTTCCACCCGATCGTGCTGGCGCCCTCCACCGTGCAAGAGGCGGTGGATCTGACCTACGAGGCCTTCCCCCTGGCCGAGAAGTATCGCACCATCGTCATCCTGGCAGCCGACGGCTCGTTGGGCCAGATGATGGAGCCGGCCGAGATGCCGGCGATGCGTCCGCCGCTGAGCGAGGCCGAACGCGGCCAGTGGGCTGTGCGCGGCGCGGCCGGCCGCCAGAAACGCATCGTCACCTCGCTTTTCCTCAAAGAAGATGAACTGGAGGCGCTGAATCTGCGCCTGCAAGCCAAACTCGCCGCCATCGCCGAACACGAACGACGCTGGGAAGAGCTGGAAACCGCGGACGCCGAGTATCTGCTGGCGGCCTACGGCACCGTGGGCCGCACGTGCAAGACCGTGGTGCGCGAGGCGCGCAGGGAGGGGATCCGCGCAGGGCTGTTCCGGCCGATCAGCCTGTGGCCCTTCCCCTGGCCGCGGCTGCGCGAGCTGGCCCCCCAGGTGAAACGAATCCTTGTCGTCGAAATGAGCGCCGGCCAGATGCTGGAGGATGTCCGTCTGGCGGTCGAAGGCCGCTGCCCGGTGGCGTTCTACGGCCGGATGGGCGGCGTGATGCCGCTGCCGGACGAAATCCTGCACGTGCTGCAGGCTGGCGTTGAGGCTGAGGTTGAGGCTGAGGCTTAGCCTTAACCTTAACCTTGACCTCAAGTCAGTCAGGAGTTGAACCATGGACGACGCCGTCACGCACGAGCAGATCATCGAGCAAGGGAACGTCATGTACCGGCGTCCCGACGCGCTGTCCGATGCGTGGACGCACTACTGCCCCGGCTGTACGCATGGCATCATCCACAGGTTGATCGCGGAGGCGATTGACGAGCTGGCCATTCGCGACCGCACAATCCTGGTGGCGCCCGTGGGCTGCTCGGTGCTGATGTACCACTATTTCGACGTGGACGCGGTGGAAGCTGCGCACGGCCGCGCGCCAGCCATGGCCGCCGGCCTCAAGCGCACTCAACCGGACAAGATCGTCTTCACCTACCAGGGAGACGGCGACCTGGCCTCCATCGGCGCGGCCGAAATCCTCCACGCGGCCAATCGCGGGGAAAACATCACCGTCTTCTTCGTCAACAACACGGTATACGGCATGACCAGCGGTCAGATGGCGCCCACCACGTTGCCGGGCCAGGTCACCACCTCGACCCCGACCGGCCGCGACGTGGCGCTGCACGGCCATCCGATGCGCATGGCCGAGATCATCGCCGGGCTGCCGGGCGCGTCCTACGTGGTCAGGCGCTCGGTCCACGACGCGCGCACCATCCGCCAAACCAAGAAGGCCGTGCTGACCGCGCTTCAGGCCCAGATAACCGGCCTCGGGCTGAGCATGGTCGAAATCCTGTCAAGCTGCCCGACCAACTGGCACATGGCGCCGGCCGACGCGCTGGCCTGGGTCCGCGATGTGATGATGCCGTACTATCCGTTGGGCGATTTCAAGGTCCTGGACGCGGTGAAGAGGGTAGGGTAGCTTGGTTTCCTGGTAGATTAGAAAATTGGTTACCTGGTAGATTGGGAGATTGGCGATACAGCAGAGACCACCAATCTACCAACCTACCAATCTACCAACCTACCAACCTACTCCCCAGGAGACGCGTATGCACGATGAGATCATCTTCTCCGGCTTTGGCGGGCAGGGCGCGCTGTTCGCGGGGCAATTGCTGGCCTATGCTGCGCTCGACGCCGACAAGCACGTGACGTGGATTCCATCCTATGGGCCAGAGATGCGCGGGGGCACGGCGCACTGCACGGTAGTGGTCTCTGATGACCCGATCGGGTCGCCGCTGGTTCGCCAGCCCACGACTGTGGTCGCGCTGAACCAGCCCTCGTTCGAGAAGTACGAACCGCTGATCCGGCCTGGCGGCCTGCTGGTCTACAACAGCTCGTTGATCGAGCGACAGCCAAACCGCAGCGATATGCGCTACGTGGGCGTGCCGGCCAACGAGATCGCCTATGAGTTGGGCAACGTGCGCCAGGCCAACGTCGTGCTGTTGGGGGCATACCTGGCGGCCTCGGGCTGCCTGCCTCTGGAAGCGGTCGCGACCGCGCTGGACAACCATCTCCCCGAGCGCCAGCGCAGGTTCCTGGCGAGCAACAAAGAGGCGTTGCGCCGCGGCGCGGCTGAGGCGCGGGGTGACGGGGTGACGAGGTGACAAGGTGACAGGAGGCCAGATGGCTGCACTGTGGAGAAATCGCTACGCTCAGCGCAACCAGCGCATGGGCCGGTCGGTGATCCGTGAGCTGCTGAAGTTCACGATGCAGCCCGACATCATCTCGTTCGCCGGCGGGCTGCCGGCTCCCGAGGTCTTCCCCCTGGCCGAAGTGCAAGAGGCCGCGTGTCGGGTGCTGGCAGAGCGCGGCGCGGCCGCGCTGCAATATGGGCCAACCGAGGGGTATCAGCCGCTGCGCGAGTTCATCTGCCATCAGATGTACGGCTACGGCGTCAAGGCGGAACCGGGCAACGTGGTCATCACCAGCGGCTCGCAGCAGGCGCTCGATCTGATCGGCAAGCTGCTGATCAACGCGGGCGATCGCGTCCTGGTCGAAGAGCCGACCTACCTGGGCGCATTGCAGGCGTGGAACGCATACCAGGCCGAATATGCCACGGTGACCAGCGACGACTGCGGGCTGCGCACCGATCTGCTGGAGGAGGGCTTGCGCGTCGGCCCCAAGTTCATGTACGTGCTGCCCAACTTCCAGAATCCGGCCGGGACCACGCTGCCGCTGGATCGCCGCCTGGAGCTCGTGCGGTTATCCCACAAGTACGGCATCCCGATCGTCGAAGACGACCCCTACGGCGCGCTGCGCTACGAAGGCGAGCACGTCTCACCGGTGCTGGCGCTGGACGCCGACTTCCAGACGGCCGAAGGGTTGGCCGGCCGCGGCTTCGAGGAGGGCAACGTCATCTACCTGGGCACCTTCTCCAAGACCTTGGCGCCCGGCCTGCGGCTGGGCTGGGTGGCGGCCCCGGTAGAGGTGATCGAGCAGCTCGTCATGGTCAAGCAGGGCGCGGACCTGCACACAAGCAGCTTGGACCAGATGTTGGCCTACGAGATCGTCAAAGACGGCTTTCTGGACCAGCACATTCGGATCATCCGCCAACTCTATGGCGAGCGCCGCGACGTGATGCTGTCCAGCCTGGCGCGGCACTTCCCCGCGGAGTGCTCTTGGACGCATCCCGAGGGAGGGCTATTCCTGTGGGCGCGGGCGCCCGAGTGGCTGGACACGGCTGAACTGCTGAAAGAAGCGGTGAAGCGCAAAGTGGCCTACGTGCCCGGTTTCGCGTTCTATCCCAACCCCACCCACGGTCGCAACGCCATGCGCCTGAACTTCTCCAACGCCCAGCCCGCCCAGATCGAAGAGGGCATCCGGCGGCTGGGCGTGCTGCTCAAGGAGACGATCGACGCAAGGCCATTTGTCGAAAATATACTCTAAACGGTTGCGATTTGGACTTTTTCGAAAGACTGAAAGTTCCAAGATAGCAAAGTTTCCAGTTCGTCTCGGTGTTTCGTATGGGCATTCTGGATACAATCAGCAAGGGCTTGTTTGAATCCATCGAACTTGGAATAATACTTGGAATACAAACACTCTTTGCGCACATAGCGCCAGAGCCGCTCAATCAAATTCAGATGCGGCGAGTAAGATGGCAAGTACAACAGCTCAATGCCCAGCGCGGCGGCATGTTGCAACACCAATTCGCATTTTTGATAACGGGCATTATCCAACACAATCGTAATCAGCTCACCGGCATACGTGGCGGCGATTTTCGTGAGCAAGAGACAGACACTCTCGGCATTGATGTACGTTTCGTTCGTGACCGTGAAGATTTCTTTCGTCACGGCATCCACTGCGCCGAGCACATTGAAACGTTGGCGTCCAGAAGGAGAGGCAATAAACAAACGGGTAAAGCACCAAACCTTGGCCAGGCAGGCTCCCAACACAAAGTGAGCGGCGTCCATAAACAGAACCCGGCGTTGCCCCGCCTTGGCCTCGGCCAAACGAGGCTCTAATTCCTGGGTTTTGAACGTCTCCTGTTCAGCCTGCTTGTCTGGATTGGCGGCGCGGCCTGGGACATAGCCCACCTTACGACATTTCATGCCGAGCCGTTTCATGAAGGCCTGAATCTGGGTCGGGCTGCGTTCGATGCCAGTCAGCTCCTTGATGGCCTGTTGAGCCTCAGCCGTCGTGCGCGGGGGATGCGCCTTGAAATAGGCTTCCAAGGTGGTCGCGTGTTCGTCCAATGCGCTGGACGGCCCCGCATAACCGAACTCTTTGAGGCGTTCGATGCCACCGTCTTGGTATTGTTTCAAGTAGGTGGTCAAGGTCGTTTTCGAGATACGACACAGCCGACAAATCTCTTGATGTTCTACCTGCTGGCTCTTGAGATAGAGCACCTCCATCTTTTTCTGGACTTTGGGATCGGGGTGATGGTAGCGTTCGTATTCAAGCGCGTCAATTTCCTCGGGGGTGAATTCAATCTTGATCACAGTGGGCCTCACAGCGATTGGGAATTGGGAAGCCAACTGTACCAGAATCAAGCCAGAAGTCCAAATTCAGTCCGTTTGGAGTATAGCAGCCTG
>VGOD01000105.1 GCA_016876015.1 Chloroflexota bacterium | reverse complement strand
ATGCCACGGAGGGGATGAGCGGGTCTCGCGGCTGGCGGAGATGGTCGGGTCGCGGGGGAGCCTGACACGGATGCGGGTACGGATGCCACGGAGGGGATGAGCGGGTCTCGCGGCTGGCGGGGCTGGGCGGGAGGCGGGGGAGCCTGACACGGATGCGGGTACGGATGCCACGGAGGGGATGAGCGGGTCTCGTCGCTGGCGGAGATGGTCGGGTCGCGGGGGAGCCTGACACGGATGTCGGTACGGATGCCACGGAGGAGCTAAGCCGATCTCGCGGCTGGCGGGGCTGGTCGGGCCACGGGGGAGCTAGACACGGATGCGGCTACGGATGCCACGGAGGGGATGAGCAGGTCTCGCGGCTGGCGGAGATGGTCGGGCCGCGGGGGAGCTAGACACGGATGCGGGTACGGATGCCACGGAGGGGATGAGCGGGTCTCGCGGCTGGCGGAGATGGTCGGGCCGCGGGGGAGCTAGACACGGATGCGGGTGCGGATGCCACGGAGGAGCTGAGCAGGTCTCGCGACTGGCGCGGACGGTCGGGCCGCGGGGAGCCTGACACGGATGCGGGTACGGATGCCACGGAGGAGCTGAGCAGGTCTCGCGGCTGGCGGGACTGGTCGGGCTGCAGGGAAGCCTGACACGGATGCGGCTACGGATGCCACGGAGGACGATGCTTGGCCCGCCACGCCATACGCAGTACGGAATACGCAATACGACGTACTACTCAGGAGGGAAACGTGAGCAGAAAAGTCATCGGTCCCCACGAGGAACTAACCTTTCGCATCATCGGCGCGGCGATGGCGGTGCACAATCGCCTCGGCCCCGGTCACAAGGAGGAGGTCTACCAACGCGCCCTGGAGGCGCAAAGCGTGGCCGATGGCCTGGTCTTCGAGGCGCAGAAACAGTTGGAGGTATACGACAATGGCCTCCTCGTGGGCTACTATATCCCCGACTTCATCTACGAGGAAAAGGTCATTGTCGAGATCAAGGCCTTTGCCGTTCTACCCCGCAAGTACCTGGGCCAGGTCGTCACCTACCTCAACCATACCGGTCTCCAGATCGGCCTTCTCCTCAATTTCGGCGAACGTCGTCTGGCCCCGCAGCGCGTCTTCCCATCATCGCAACCCGCCAGATATCCAGTGCAATACCAGTGGCTCTTTATCCCCGACTGGCTCAAAGCCGACCGCGCCGCCCATCCTCCGCCGCCGCCATCCGCGGCATCCGTACCCCCATCCGTGTCTGGCCCATCCGTGGCATCCGTACCGTCATCCGTGTCAGGCTCCGTGGCATCCGTGGCATCCGTACCATCATCCGTGTCAGGCTCCGTGGCATCCGTACCATCATCCGTGTCAGGCTCCGTGGCATCCGTACCGTCATCCGTGTCTGGCTCCATCATCCCCCGTCTCATCGCCGCCCCACGGCTGTCCGGCCGCATCGCCGATGTCCGCATCGGCGCGCACTGGACCGTGGTCGTCGCCGCCACAGAACGCAGGCCGCGCGCTGGCCTGGCTGCCACGCAGAGCGCACGCGCTCTTGAGCATGGACGCCCGGCCGTGCACGATGCGGGGAAGCTGATCGGCAAGGAGGCGACCGAGCTACTCGCGCTGGCGCTGTCCGACAGCCCCACCGAACGCAGCATCGGCTTCGCGACCCTCAATGCCTTGCTCGAAGTAGATGAGTCGGCCTGCATGGAGCTGAACGCAGCGGAATTGATCCTGGCGCACGGCCGCGACCGCCGCATTGCGATCGTCGGCCATTTTCCCTTCGTGCCGGCCGTGCGTGAGGCAGCCACAGCGTGCTGGGTGCTCGAACTGGACCCACGACCGGGCGACCTGCCTGCCGGCCGCGCCTCCGAGATCATCCCACAGGCCGATGTCGTCGCCATGACCGGCCAGACGCTGGTCAACGGAACGTTCGAAGGGCTGGCCGCACTTGTGCGCCCTGGGGCCTACTGTGTGGTCCTGGGCGCTACGACCCCTCTTTCGCGGGTGTTGTTCGATTACCCGATTGACGCAATCTCTGGTACGATATTGACCGACATTCCCGGTGCGCTGGCCACCGTGAGCCAGGGCGCGAACTTCAGGCAGATACCAGGCAAGCGCCTGGTGACGATGACCCGATGAAGCTGTGTTTCGATCACTTCGCTTTTCTTGCGCGTTGGTACGACCGCGTCATCTCGGCGCCGGCAGACGGCAGGCTGCAGGAGCTTCTGGCCGCCGAGCCCGGCCAGATCGTCCTGGACGTGGGCGGGGGCACCGGCCGGCACGCGACCGCGCTCAGCGAGGCCGGCGCACGCGTGATCGTCTGCGACGCGTCGCTGGCGATGGTTCTCTGGGCGCGTGCGAAGGGCTTGCCCGCGCTCGTTTGCAGCGCCGTGGCCTTGCCGTTTGCATCCGCCGCCGCCGAACGCATCCTGGTCGTGGACGCCTTCCATCATTTCGTGACGCCGTCGCCGCAAGCTGCTCAGCGCCAGGCTGCCGACGAGCTCTTACGCGTCCTCGACCCCGTCGGCCGGCTGGTGATCGAGGAGCCGGATATCCGTCACGTCGGAGTCAAGCTGATTGCCCTGATGGAGAAGGTCTTGCTGATGGGCAGCCGCTTTCTGGCCGCCGATGAACTGGCCAACCTGTTCGCAACTGCTGGCGGCCGCCGGGTTACGATACACCATGACGACATGAGCATACGCCTGGTCGTCGGTGACGAACAGCTACCGTGAACGTATCTTCTCAACAATTTCACCGGAACTAGGAGGATAGCATGAAAGCACGCTTCGGTCGGACTTCCGTCTTCGCACTACTGGCGGTCTTACTTCTGGTCGTTGCGACGATTTCACTTTCGGCAGCCTGGGCCGCGCCCGGCTCCCCGCAGATCAACGCCGAATATGCACCGGGGCGATTGATCGTCATCTTCCGAACCGGAACCACCTCCGATGTGATGAGCGCGGCCCTGGCCCAACACGATCTGGCGACCATCAGACAGATACCGGCGGTGAATGCCGTAGTAGTGGCTGCGCCGGCCGGCCAGGAACTGAGCCTGGCCCAACAGTTGCGGCGCCATCGAGCCGTTCATCAGGTCGAGCCAGACTATCTCGTCCGGGCATTGCGCGTGCCCAACGATCCCTACTTCGCGACCGAGCAGTGGAACCTGACGCAGATCAATCTGCCGGCCGCCTGGAACCTGACGACCGGCGCCGCCGAAGTGATCATCGCCTTTGTGGATACCGGCGTTGACCTGGGCCATCCGGACCTGGCGGCCAAGATCGTGCCCGGCCATGACTTCGTCAACGACGATGAAAGCGCCCAAGATGACGAAGGCCACGGCACGCACGTCGCCGGCATCGCCGCCGCGGTCAGCGATAATGGCGTGGGCGTGACCGGGGTCTCTTGGGGCGCGCGCATCATGCCGGTGAAGGCGCTCGACAGCAGCGGCAGCGGCTACACCAGCGATGTGGTGGCGGGCATCACCTGGGCCGCCGACCGCGGCGCGCGCATCATCAACCTGAGCCTGGGCGGGCCGGGCGCCAGCACCGCCTTGCAGGATGCCGTCAACTATGCCTTTGTCAAAGGCGCCCTGATTGTGGCCGCAGCCGGCAACGAATACAGCTCCGGCAGCCCAACCATCTATCCAGCGGCCTGCCAGAATGTGATCGGCGTCGCCGCCACCAACGACCAGGACGGCCACGCCTCCTATTCCAGCGCGGGGAGTTGGGTGGATGTGGCTGCGCCCGGCGGCGATCCAACCAGCGCCTCTGACCCCAACCCGCGCCACTGGATCATGAGCACCTATCTGCGCAGTGCGGCCGCCAGCCTCAGCAAGCAGAGCATCCAGGCGGCCTATGAACGGGCGCACGGTACCTCGATGTCCACGCCGCACGTGGCCGGGCTGGCCGCGCTGGTCTGGTCACGCCATCCCGATTGGACGAACGCTCAGGTGGAATGGGCCATCAAGTCCACTGCAGTGGACCGCGGCGCGCCGGGCCGCGATAACCTTTTCGGGTATGGCCGCATCGACGCCCACGCCGCAGTCGCCCTGGCGGTGCTCCAGCCGACGCCGACCCCAACGCCGTCATCCTGCCTGGCCGAGTCGGATCATCCCTACGCCAACAATACCGACCGCACCTGGACCATCACAAACCCTGATCCCGCAGCCGCCTATTCTCGCGTGCACTTCTCCCGCATCGAGACCGAATCGCGCTATGACTTCGTCATCATCCGAGACGGGAGCGGAACCGAAATCCAACGCCTCTCCGGCAGCTACGCTGCCGGGGTCTGGAGCAACCCTGTTCCGGGCGCGACTGTGCGGGTGCAACTGCTGACCGATAGCTCAGTGACCTATTGGGGTTTCTGCGCCGACCGCATCGAGACCACAGCCGCGCCCCCCTGGGCGATACGCGCGTCGCTCGGCGTGCCGCGCAGCCGTCTGGCAGCCGCGACAGCCGGCGGCAAGCTCTACGCCATCGCTGGCGAATCTTCTGACACGGGGACCGGGCAGGCGCGCTCACCCGCAGGACTCTACCGCGAGCCGGTGGGGACAGCGGCTCTGCTGGGTGCTGTCGAAGAATATGATCCGGCCGCCAACACCTGGACTCGTAAGGCGCCCATGCCCACGGCTGTGAGCAATGTCAGCGCCGCGATGATTGACGGCAAGATCTACGTGCCGGCCGGCTACGCCGCGAGCGGCTACTCGCTGGCGCTCCAGGTGTATGACCCCGCCACGAACGCGTGGACCACGCGCGCGCCTGTGCCGGCGCCTCGTGCCGGCCCGGCCGTGACCGCGATCGGCGGCAAGCTCTACATGTTCGGCGGGGCAGATGACGCCGACATCTTCAACACCTGCTCCCGCTACGACCCGGCCCTCAATGCCTGGTCGGGATGCGCCGCCATGCAGTATCCGCGGGCCTTTGCGGCCGCCGGCGTGCTGAACGGCAAAGTCTACGTCGCGGGCGGCGTGAATGCCGCGGGCAGCGATGTCAACTATGTCGAGGAGTACGACCCGGTCGCCGATCGCTGGACCACAAAGGCGCCGATGCGCGTCGCCCGCGGCGGCGCGGCCGCCGGCAGCCTGGACGGATACCTGTATGTTGCAGGCGGAGGCTGGTCAAGCTATCTGGCTTCCGTCGAGCGCTACGATCCGGCCGCCAACCGCTGGGAGAACGTGGACCCCATGAATGTCGGCCGCCGAACCCTCGGCCTGGCAGAGCTGGGCGGCAAGCTGTACACCGTCGGCGGCTGGAACGGCTCCTTCTCCGCAGTGACCGAGGCCTATACGCCGCCGGGTCCTGCCCAGCACCCCGACATTGCGGTTTCGCCGGCCGCGCTGGACGCGACCGTCCCCCCTGGCCAGACCGCGGCCCGCACGTTGACCATCAGCAACACCGGTCAGGCCGCGCTCAGCTTCACCATCTCAGATGTGGATACCACCCCGCCTGTCACCACAACCGTTCACCTTCCGCCGCGGGCAGCCGCGCCTGGGCTGGCGGGCCTCAAGACCCAGCCTCGTCAGAGCGACAGGCCCTCGCAGGTTCTTCACATCCCGCTGGGCCGGCCCGCGCAGACCCGCATCAAGGTGCTGATCGTCACTTCGGATGACGACGTCAGCAACGTGACCGATCTGCTCAGCGCCTACCCCGATCTGGAAGTGGCCGTGTACGATGCGGCGGCCACGCCGACGCTGGCCCAGTTGCAGGCGCACAAAGTGGTCGTGACCAGCGACAACCGCTACTGGTCAGCCGGCGGCATTGATCCGGTCGCGCTCGGCAATGTGCTGGCAGACTACGTGGATGGCGGCGGCAAGGTCATCGTCGCCAACTATGGGTACGACTATGCCCAGTGGGCCATCCAGGGCCGCTTCCTGGATCAGGACTACGGCCCCTTCGAACGCGCCACAGCCGACCTTCAGAATCCTGTGGCGCTGGGCGACTTCGTGGCCAGCCATCCGATCATGCAGGGCGTGACGACGCTGGCCGAAGAAGCGATTCACCAAGATCAGACCGTGGCCAGCGGCGCTGAGTTGGTCGCGAGTTGGGACGACGGCACGCCCCTCCTGGCCGTCAAGCCGGATGTGGTGGGGCTGAATCTGCTGTTGAGCCTGGGCAACGGCGACCACAACTGGACCGGCGACGCGCCGACCCTGCTCTACAACGCCATCGTCTGGCTCGTCGAGGGCGACAACGGCGCTGTGGATGCCCCCTGGCTGACCGCCGAGCCGGCGACCGGCGCAATCGCGCCAGGCGTCAGCCGTGCGATAACCGTCGCCTTCAACGCGGCAGGGCTGGCGCAGGGTGTGTACACCGCCAACCTGCTGATCGCCAGCAACGACCCCGACGAGAGCCAGCTGATCGTCCCGGTGACGATGACGGTCGGCGCGCCGCCCGCGCGGGTCGTCATCGTGGTGGCTCCTGCGTGGAAGCTGGCGGGGCCAGGAGGGATCTTCACGCTCGACCTGGTGATCTCGACCGGCCAGCAGTTCGTGGATGCAGCCGATGCCTACCTGAGCTTCGATCCGGCCTACCTGCGCGTGGTCGATGAAGCGGGGGACGAGGCTTCGACCATCATGCCAGCTGCGACTCTGCCGCTAGTGCTGCAGAACGTGGCCGACAACGCCGCCGGCCGCATCGCGTTCAGCGCGGGCCGGCCGTTCAGCAACACGCTGCCGCGCGGCGACTTCACCCTGGCGACGATCCGATTCAAGGCCCTGGCAGAGACGTCTGAGACGGGCGCGCCGGTGCAATTCGTGACCGATACGGCGATCTTCTTCAAAGGCGACTCGATCCTGGAGGCTGCCCGCGATGGCGTCGTCGTCATCCGGCCGCCCGTGCTGGCAGGTCAAGTCGCTCTGCAGGGCCGCGGCGCTGCCCCCAGCCCACGGTGGGCAGGCTACGATGTGAGGGTGACGCTATACCCAACCGGCGTCGCAACCCCCACCGCCGTCTTCCCCGCAACGGTGGACAGCTCCGGCAAGTTCACGGTGACCGGCATGGATGCGGGTGTGTTCGACGTCGTCGTCAAAGGCCCGCATTCGCTGGGAGTGCGCAAGGTCGGCATCCCTTTGCCGAGCGAGACGCTGCCCATCGTCTTCGGCTTGCTGCTGGAGGGGGATGCCAACGACGATGACCTGGTGGCCGGCGATGACTTCTCCATCCTCGCCACCGCGTATGCGACCAGCCCTGGTCGGCCCAACCTGTCCTGGCGAAGCCAGGGCTGGGATCCCCGCGCCGATTTCAACGGCGATCTGGTGATCAACGCCGCGGACTTCTCGCTCCTGGCCACGAACTACGGCCGCCAGGGGCCGATCGCCGTCGCCAGGCCCCGGGGCGAGTTGCGTGCGTCAGCCGGCCGGCCCAGCCCATCCTCAAGCGCACACCTCTGGATCGAGATGTCGCCTGAAGTCACGTCGTCTGACGCGCTGCTCGACGCAGCCATCTGGCTGGAGACGGGCGCGGGCGGCGTGGACAGCGCCGACATCTACGTCAAGTTCGACCCTGCCCATCTGCGCGTGGTGGATGCCGAGGGGGATGAGGCTGACGCGGTTGCGCCTGCGCCTGCACTGCCGTTGGTGTTGCAGAACCACGCGGACAGCGCGGCCGGACGCATCGCGTTCAGCGCAGGACGACAGCTCGGCGCCGCAGCGCCGAGCGGCCGGCTGCTGCTCGCGACCATCCATTTCAGGGCGCTGGCGGCGACCAATGCTGAGGGCGCAACCGTGCGCTTTGTGCCGCGCACGGGCGTCTTCAGCGCCGGCGCCTCAGTGCCCGGCGAACAGACCGACGGCGTGGTGGTTATCTCGCCGCGGTTCGATCACCGCTGGTATCTGCCGCAGGTGGGGCGGTAGGGGCGGCGAGCTCTTCGCCCAACGCAGCGATCTCGCGCTGCACCGCCGCGACCGCCTGATCGAGCGCCGCGATCGTCTTCTCAGCACGATCGCGGCGCTTGATCTCGACGCCGCCCTCGCGCAGCGAACGCTTGCCCAGCGTCAGGCGGATCGGAATCCCGATCAGATCGGCGTCGTTGAACTTCACGCCCGCGGTCTCCTCGCGATCATCGAAGAGGACTTCCTCGCCGGCCGCGGACAGCGCCCCGTACAGGGCTTCCGCTTCGACCTCGGCGCCGGGAAGCATAACCAAGTAGACGCTGTACGGTGCGACCGTGATCGGCCAGATCAGCCCCTTGTCGTCGTGGTGTTCTTCGGCGATACACGCCAACAGCCGGCCGCTGCCGATGCCGTAGGAACCCATGATAACCGGCTGGTGCTGGCCCGTACGATCCAGATAGGTGACGCCGACTGCGTCCGAGTAGCGCGTGCCCAGTTGGAAGATGTTGCCCACCTCCACCCCGCGCGCCGTGCGCAGAGGGCCACTGCAGTTCGGACACGGGTCGCCATCGCGCGCAGCCACGATATCGCAGACCAGCGCCGCGGCGTAGTCGCGGCCGTAGTTGACGTTTCGCAGGTGGTAGCCTTCTTCGTTCGCGCCCGCGACCAGGTTCGGGGAGATGGGTATCAGGTCGTCCACGACGACGAGCAGCGGCGGCGCCGCCAGACCAATCGGCGATGCGTAGCCCGGCTCTGCGCCCACCGCGCGGATTTCGGCGTCGGTCGCGGGACGCAGCGTCCTGGCGCGCACCGCATTCGCCAGCTTGGTCTCGTTGACCTCCATGTCGCCCCGCACCACTGCGAACACGAACCGCTCGCCGCCGCTCCCGGTCTCCAGGCTGGACGGCCGGGCATCCTCCTGCACTGCGGCCATCATGAAGACGGCCTTAGCCGTGCGCGACTCTGGCACGCCGAGCAGAACGGCCAGGTCTGCAATGGTCGCCGTATGGGGCGTGGGGATCTTCTCGATGGGCTGCGGCGCCTCGGCCGCGGGCGTGGGCTTGCGGAAGGTCGCCACCTGGCGGTTCGCGGTGTAGCCGCAAGCATCGCACAGCGCCAGCGTGTCCTCGCCGATGGACGTCAGATACATGAACTCGTGCGCCAGCTTGCCGCCCATCATCCCCACATCCGATCTGACGGCGATCACCGGCAGGCCGCAGCGGCCGAAGATGTTGAAGTAAGCCCGGTAGTGGTCGTGATACTGCCGATCGAGCCCCGCCCAGTCCGCATCGAGGCTGTATGAGTCGAGCATGGTGAACTCGCGCACCCGAATCAGCCCGGCGCGCGGCCGCGGATCATCGCGCCACTTGGTCTGGATGTGGTAGATCAGCGCGGGCAGTTGCCGATAGGAGCGGATTTCCCCGCGCGCCAGATCGGCGACCACCTCCTCGTGGGTCATCGCCAGCGCCATATCATGACCGCTCTTGTCCTTGAAGCGGCCCATCTCCGAGCCGATCTGATACCAGCGGCCGGTCTGCTGCCACAGGTCAGCCGGATGGATCACCGGCATGGTGACCTCCTGGCCGCCGATGGCGTTGATCTCGGCCCGCATGATGTTCTCGATCTTGGTCAGCGTGCGCCGCGCCAGCGGCAGATAGCTGAAGATGCCGGCGCCGAGCTGGCGGATGAAACCGCCGCGCAACAACAGACGATGGCTGACAACCTCGGCGTCGCCGGGCGCGTCGCGCCAGGTCTGGCTGAAAAGACGACTCATTCGCATGGGACTTCCCCTCCCGTTGGCTTGACTGAACGCTCCTGGTCATAGCGCCATTGTAATGCATCCGGGCGAAAAATCCTGAATCGGGATACAGCGGAGAGGAGTTGTCAGGTCAGACGTCCCCGTTTGGGAGATGGCTCTCTGATATGATAGAATAGCCTGTTGCCGACTGGCTGGCAAGGTCGTCAACTTGCCAGATCGCCGGCTCCGTGATATAGTATGATAGTACATTCGTTCTACTCGCTCCCCCTGTGAGGATCTATGGCGCAAGACAAACTCATCGTGCGCGGCGCGCGCGAACACAACCTCAAGAACATCGACCTCGAGTTGCCGCGCGACCGGCTGATCGTCATCACCGGGCTATCCGGCTCCGGCAAATCCAGCCTGGCGTTCGATACGATCTATGCCGAGGGCCAGCGGCGTTATGTCGAATCCTTGTCGGCCTATGCCCGGCAATTTCTGGGTCTCATGGAAAAACCAGATGTAGACCAGATCGAGGGCTTGAGCCCTGCCATCTCGATTGACCAGCGTGGGGCTTCCCGAAACCCACGCTCGACCGTCGGCACCATCACCGAGATTTACGACTACTTGCGTCTGCTCTTTGCGCGCATTGGCGTGCCCCACTGCCCGCAATGTGGCCGCGAGATCAGCGCGCAGACGGTGCAGCAGATCGTGGACGGCATTCTGGCCTATCCCGAAGGCAGCCGTCTGCTGATCCTGGCGCCGCTGATCCTGGATCGCAAAGGTGAGCATAAGGCTGTTTTCGAGGATGTGCGCAAGGCCGGCTTCGTGCGCGTCCGGGTGGATGGGCAGGTCCACGAAGCAGAGACTCCGCCCGATCTCGACCGCTACAAGAACCACACCATCGAGGCTGTGGTGGATCGGCTGATCGTCAGGGGTCTCGAGTCAGGGGTCAGGGGTCAGATGTCAGAAGATGGTGCGGACGGGCTGAGGGGAAGATTGGCGGATTCGATCGAGACTGCCCTGCGGTTGGGCGGCGGCGTGGTCTTTGTCTCTGATGTCAGCGACGGCGAGAAGCCGCGCGATCGGCTCTTCTCAGAACGGTTCGCCTGCCCTGTATGCGGCATCAGCCTGGCCGAGATCGAGCCGCGCACCTTCAGCTTCAACAGCCCGCACGGCGCTTGCCCCACCTGTACCGGCCTGGGCAGCCAGATGGAGTTCGACGCCGATCTGATCGTGCCCGACAGGAGCAAAAGCCTGGCCCAGGGCGCGGTCAAGCCGTGGAACCGCGACACCCAGACGATCTACCACTCGATGCTGGAATCGGTTTCTAAACACTACCACATCCCTTTCAGCGTGCCGGTCGGTGAGCTCAGCAAGCATCAGATGGACATCATCCTGTACGGCGGCAAGAAGGGCGACCCGATCGTGGTCAACTACGTCAACAACGAGGGCCACGACCGCCGCTTCCAGACCAACTACGAGGGGGTGATCCCGAATCTGCAGCGCCGCTATCGCGAGACCACCTCTGACTATATCCGGGGTGAACTGGAACGCTTTATGACCAGCCGGCCGTGCCCCACCTGCGAGGGCAAACGCCTTCGCCGCGAGGCTTTGGCCGTCACCGTCACTGGCCTGGACATTGACCGCGTGACGCACATGTCGGTCACCGATGCCTTGCGGTGGATCGAGGAACTGGCAGGGATTCGCGATGCATCGAAAGGCGCATTGGCAGACGACGGACTACGCAATACGCAATACGCAACACACACTACGCAATACGCAACCCAGAGGATCGGTTCGGCCGAACAAGTCCCGCCCGGCTCGCCGCTGTCGCAACGTGACTATACCATCGCACGCCAGATCCTCAAGGAGCTTCATGCCCGGCTGCGCTTCCTGACCGATGTCGGCCTGGAGTACCTGACCCTCGACCGGATGGCCGCCACCCTTTCGGGCGGCGAGGCGCAGCGCATCCGGCTGGCCACCCAGATCGGCTCGCAACTGATGGGGGTGCTCTACATCCTGGATGAGCCGAGCATCGGCCTGCACCAGCGCGACAACGCCCGGCTGATCCGCACCCTGCTTGACCTGCGTGACCTGGGCAACACGGTGCTGGTGATCGAGCACGATGAAGAGACGATGCGTTCGGCCGACTGGATCGTTGACCTGGGGCCGGGCGCAGGCGAGAGCGGCGGTCGCGTCGTTTGCTCCGCGCCGCGAGACGAGTTCATGGGTTGCGCCGAGAGCCTGACCGCGCAGTACCTGCGCGGGGAGAAACGGATCGCCATCCCGGAAATCCGCCGTCCCGGCAACGGCGAGTACCTGATCGTGCGCGACGCTTCCGAGAACAACCTGAAGCATGTGGACGTCCGCTTCCCCCTGGGCAAGTTCATCTGCGTCACCGGCGTGAGCGGCAGCGGCAAATCGTCGCTGGTCAACGAGGTGCTCTACAAGGCGCTCAACATGCGCATGTACCGCGCGAAAGACCGGCCTGGCAAACACGGCCACATCGAGGGGATCGAGAATTTGGACAAGGTGGTGGACATCGATCAGTCGCCGATCGGCCGCACCCCGCGCTCGAACCCGGCCACCTACACCAATCTGTTTACCGACATTCGAGACCTCTTCGCCGGGCTGCCGGAAGCCAGGATGCGCGGCTACAAAGCAGGACGCTTCAGCTTCAACGTGAAGGGCGGCCGCTGCGAGGCGTGCACCGGCGACGGCATCATCCGCATCGAGATGCAATTCCTGCCCGATGTGTACGTGCCGTGCGAGGTATGTCACGGGAAACGTTACAACCGCGAGGCGCTGGAGATCAAGTACAAGGGCGAGAGCATCGCCGACGTGCTCGACATGACCGTAGACGAGGCGCTGGCGTTCTTCCAGCACATCCCGCCCGTGCGCCACAAGCTGACTACCCTTCAGGAGGTCGGCCTGGGCTACATCAAGTTGGGGCAGTCGGCCACCACCCTCTCGGGCGGCGAGGCGCAACGCGTGAAACTGAGCAAGGAGCTCAGCCGGCGGGCCACGGGCAAGACATTCTACATTCTGGATGAGCCGACGACCGGGCTGCACTTCGACGACGTGCTCAAGCTGCTGACGGTGCTCCAAAGGCTGGTGGATCAGGGCAACACGGTCGTCGTGATCGAGCACAACCTGGACGTGATCAAGTGCGCCGACTGGGTCATAGACCTGGGGCCGGCCGGCGGCGACGCGGGCGGCTGGGTCATCGCCGAAGGCACGCCCGAAGGGGTGGCGCACGTGGCAAAATCTCACACCGGCCTCTTCCTGCGGCCGGTCCTGGCTGGCCATGAGGCGCTACAGCCCGGCGAGGTGATCGCGGCGCTGGCGAAGAACAAGGAAGCCACCAAAGAAGATGATGGAGGAGGAATCCCATGAAAATCACCCACCTGACTATGCCCCCGCTCAACACGACCCTGATCGGCGTCTTGAAGGGAGCGGCGGCCTACTTCGGTCTGGCGCACAGCGACCCGATGCTCTTCGGCGCGTCGGGACATGCGTTCCTCATCAACGTCCATGAGCAGTTATGCCCCAGCGGGCCGTACTGTTGGAACACCGCCGGGTTCGACCGGCTGATCGGCAATCTGGGGGTGCGCCGCACCGATCTGGGGTTTTTCGGGCCAGACAGCCGCGCGCAAGATCGCGGCCAGGTCGAGGCGCAACTGCGTTCGGCCCTGGATCAGGGCATCCCATGCGCGCTGCTTAACCTGGAAAATCAGTTGATCACTGGCTACATACGCCAACTGGAAGGCCGCGATACCGGAGTTCGGCGCCAGCCACGGCCAATGGTGGAACGCGACCGTGTGGTGGGAGTGCCGGCGCATGGCTGCCGCCTACTTCGCCGAGATCGCGGGCCTGATCCCGGCGGCCGATTCTGCGGCCGCCGCGCTTGCGCGCGCCTATGCCGAGATCGCCGATCTGTTGGGGCGACTGCGCGACAAAGGACTGCCCGCGGCGGACAAAATCGCCTTGCTCGACCGGGCGGCCGCAGCCGAAACCCAGGCGATTGATCAGATCACCCCCCTGGCCGCGCAATTGCGAGGAACAAACGCATGAATGGCAAGCACCCCTGGTCAGAAGCCGAGATCACCCACGCCACCTGCTATCGCACCCGCGGCCCGATCCGCGTAGACGGCCGCCTGGATGAGACGGCCTGGCTGAAAGCGCCCCAATCGCCTCGCTTCGTGGATATGGCGTCCGGCGCGGCCGGCTTCTACGACACGCGCGTCGCGACCTTGTGGGACGATGAAAACTTCTACGTCGGCTTCTGGATCGAGGAACCGTTCGTCGCGGCGCAGCACACCGAGCGGGATGCGATCATCTTCCAGGAGAACGATGTCGAGGTCTTCATTGACGGCGGCGACTGCTACTACGAGTTCGAGATCAACGCGCTGAACACGATCTATGAGATCCTCTTCATCTGGCGCGACGCGTACACGCGCGGCTCGCGCTTCGATGTGCCCGAATTCGACCTGCTCGCGCGCAAAGCCGTCACCTTCGGCGGCGATTACGACCGCCAGCCGGCGACCTTCTGGTGGGGCACGCATCCGCGCGGGCTGCGCTGGGCATTCCTGGATTGGGATTTTCCGGGCGTGCGCTCGGCGGTGCAGGTGGATGGGGTGATCAACGACCCGACGACGGTTGATCGGGGCTGGTTCGTCGAACTGGCCTTCCCCTGGGCCGGGATGACGTGGCTGGCGCACGGCCGGTCGCTGCCTCCGCAGGATGGCGACACGTGGCGCATGTTCTTCGGCCGCTTCGAGAAGCTGCTCGCCGGCGGCGCGGAGATCAGCCCGCACCCGGCCTGGGCGCTGAACAGCCACGGCGTGTACGATACGCACCTGCCGGATCGGTGGTCGTTCGTGCATTTTTCGGAGAGCTACGTCGAGGAGCAATAATCCCGCGTGCTCAGTTCTTGCCCCAATGTGTATAGTGTGTATAATATGCTCAAGACAAGCCGCGAGATCATCGCCAGACTGAAACAAGAGGGCTGGTTGTTGGCGCACATACGTGGCAGCCATCAGCAATACAAGCATCCGACAAAGCCAGGTCGCGTGACTGTCCCGCATCCGCAGCGAGACATACCGATTGGCACGGTCAGGAGCATCTATCGTCAGGCTGGTTGGCCATGGACGGAGGAATAGCGCGATGCGATATCCGATAGTGATTCACAAAGATGCTGATAGCGACTACGGCGTAACCGTGCCAGATCTGCCGGGGTGCTTCAGCGCGGGTGAAACTGTGGACGAGGCGCTTAGCCAGGCTGTGGAAGCCATCGAATGCCATATCGAAGGCTTGTTGCTCGACGGTGAGCCGATCCCGCCGCCCACAAGCATCGAGGCGCATCATCGAAACCCAGACTACACGGACGGTGTCTGGGCGCTTGTCCCCGTAGATGTGACCAGGTTGTCCGGCAAGACCAAACGTGTCAATGTAACCATTCCTGAGCGACTACTTGCCATGATGGATGACTTTGCCAGCCGGCGCGGCGAGACGCGTTCCGGGTTGATCGCTCAAGCGACGTTGTCATACATCTCATCACATAGCTGAAATAAACCGTAGATGAAACACTACCACATCTGGACCATCGGCTGCCAGATGAACGAGGCCGATTCCGGCCGCGTGGCGGCTGAGTTGGATGCGCTCGGCTACGCGCCCACCGACCGGGTCGCCGATGCCGACGTGATCGTGCTCAACACCTGCGTGGTGCGCCAGAGCGCCGAAGACAAGGCGGTCGGCCACCTCTCCTCGCTCAAACCGCTGAAGACCCAAAACCCAAACCGCGTCATCGCGTTGATGGGGTGTCTGGTCGGCGTCAAGCCGAACCTCGCGCTCGTCCAACGCTTCCCGTTCGTGGATGTCTTCATGCCCCCCTCGGAGCCGGGGCCGCTGGTGAGCTATTTGACGGAGGCCAAGGCTAAGGTTGAGGTCAAGGCTGAGGTTAAGGTTGAGGCTAAGGTCAAGGCTGAGGTTGAGGTTGAGGCCGAGTCAAGGGCGCTTGACGCGCAGTGGACGGCAGTGCGGCACGCCCTTCAGGATGACGCCAGCCCCGAAGCCGCCGCGATCGGCCTGGTGGACGATTTCGGATTTCGGATTTCGGATTTCGGATTGGAACCCTCTGTTCAAGGGGAAGACCAATCGCCAATCGCCAATCGCCAATCCGCAATCGCCAATCCGCAATCGCCAATCCGCAATCGCCAATCCGCAATCCTCCAGTCCGTCCGCCACCTCTCGCTGAGCGGCGAGACGCCAGTGACCGCTAATGTCCCCATCGTGTATGGCTGCTCGCACGCGTGCACGTTCTGCATCATCCCCTACCGCCGCGGGGTCGAACGCAGCCGGCCGCTGGCTGAGATCGTCGCGGAGGTGCGCGGGTTGGTGGCGCAGGGGGTGCGCGAGGTGACGCTGCTGGGGCAGATCGTGGATCGCTACGGCAAGGACTTCCCCGGCCTGCGGCCCGATCTGGCCGACCTGCTGGCCGCAGTGCACGAAATCGAGGGGTTATGGCGCATCCGCTTCCTCACCAGCCACCCCAACTACATGACCGACCGCATTTTGGTCGCGGTGGCCGAGCTGCCGAAGGTGTGCGAGCAGATCGAAGTCCCGGCGCAGGCGGGCGACGACGATGTGCTGGCGAACATGAAGCGCGGCTACACCCAGGCCGACTACCGCCGCCTGATCGGCCACATCCGGGAGACGGTCCCGCACGCCGCGATCCACACGGACATCATCGTCGGCTTCCCCGGCGAAACCGCCGCGCAGTTCCTGCAGACCTACGATCTGCTGGCCGAGCTGAAGCTGGACAAGGCCCATCTGGCCATGTACTCCCCGCGGCCCGGTACCGTCAGCGAACGACGCATGACCGACGACGTGCCGCCGGAGGAGAAAAAGCGTCGCTGGGACGCCCTGGACAGGCTTCAGGAACAGGTGGTCGGCGAGATCAACCGCCGGTTGTTGGAGCAGACGGTCGAGGTGCTGGTGGAAGACCTCCACAAGGGCAAATGGCGCGGCCGCACTCGCGCCAACAAGCTGGTCTTCTTCGCCGACCCCCAGGACTGGCGCGGCCGGCTGGCGCAGGTGCGTATCACGTGGGCCGGACCATGGTCGATGATCGGCGAGGTGGTCCAGCAGTAGCGCAGGAGGCAGCGATGAACTGCAGCCGCCTCGTGCTCGTCGTGGACGACGAACCGGGCGTGCGCGACGTGGCCCAAATGTACCTGGCGCGCGAGGGTTTCCGGGTCGCCCTGGCCGCGGACGGCCCGGCCGCGCTGGCCGCCGTCGAGCGTGAGCCTCCCGACCTGATCATCCTCGATCTGATGCTGCCGGGGCTGGACGGCTTCGAGGTGTGCCGGCGTCTGCGCCGCGCGTCCAATATGCCGATCATTATGCTGACGGCCCGCGACGAAGACGTGGACGTGATCGTCGGCCTTGAGCTGGGCGCAGACGATTACATCACCAAGCCGTTCAATCCGCGTGAACTGGTCGCGCGCGCCAGAGCCGTGCTGCGCAGGACCGCCGCCGAACGCTCTGTCGCCTCAGCCCCAACATCGGCGACCGCCGCCCAGACGATCCAGGTCGGAGGGCTGGCGGTCAATCCGGCCGGCCGCACGGCCGCCCTCCACGGTCAGCCCCTGGAGCTCACCCCGCGCGAGTTCGACCTGCTCTTGACCCTCGTGCGCCACCGGGGGCAGGCGCTGAGCCGCGAGCAACTCCTGGCACAGGCCTGGGGCTACGACTTCGCCGGCGGCACGCGCACGGTGGACATGCACGTGGCGCAACTGCGCAAGAAGCTGGCCGCGACGCGCAGCGACGATGCTGTGACGATCGCCACCGTGCAGCGCGTGGGCTATCGGCTGGAGGGATGATGCGCAGCTATCGCAACCGTCTCCTGCTCGCCTTCCTGGCCGTGACGCTGGCCTCGCTGGCGCTCTTCGCGGGCCTGGCCGCCGCCCAGGTGATCCGCTACAGCCGTCAGGCGCGCGGCGAGGAGCTGCGGATGCGCCTCAAGCTGGTAAGCAACTGGCTGGACCCCGCCGCCCCGGCCGGCCAGGAGGCGCTGCACCGGCTGAGCGCCGACCTGGGCGCTGCGATCCTCGTGATCTTCCCCGACGACCGGCCGCGCTTCTACGCGGCCGATGGCTACGCGCTCACGCCCGCGGACATCGCAGAGGCGCGCCGGGTGGCCGCCGAGGCCGCGTTGCGCCTGCCGGCCTCCACGATCCAACGCAGTGGGTTGGCGATCGCGGTGCAGCCGTTCCCCCTGGCCGATGGGACGACCGCGCTGTTGATCGCTGCGGAACCGGCCGCCAGGCTGGAGGTGGGTTGGCGCCGATTGCTCGATGCCCTGGCCTACGCCGGACTGCTTGGGCTGGCCGGCTCGCTGCTGTTGGCGCTGCTCCTGGCCCGTTCGATCAGCCGGCCTGTTGGCCGGCTGATCGCCGCAGCGGACCGCGTGGCGCAGGGGGTCTACGATGACCCGCCGCTGCCCGCCGGCGCCGACGAGTTGGGCCGGCTGACGGCCGCGTTCGACGCCATGCGCGAGCGGGTGCGCCAGGGCCAGCAGATCCAACGCGACTTTCTGGCCGGCGTCTCCCACGACCTCAAGACCCCGCTTACCGTGATCCAGGGTTACGCGACCGCGCTGGCCGACGGCGTGGCGGCCGAATCTGGCGCAAGCGCCGCGGATCAGGAGCCTGCGCTCCGCCGCGCGGCCGCCGGCATCCAGCGTGAAGCCGAGCGGATGGCGCGACTCATCGCGGCCCTGCTGGAGCTGGCCCGCCTGGAGGCTGGCCTGACCCCGTTTCACCCGCAGCCGCTCGACCTGGCTGCGCTGGCCCGCGGGTCGCTGGCCGACCTGGCAGCGCAGGCGGCCGAGGCCGGCGTGCGGCTCGAGGACGCGCTGCCCGCCAGCCTCCCCCTCGTGCCAGCAGACGCCGGCCAGCTCGAACGCGTGCTCGCCAACCTGCTCGAGAACGCAATCCGCTACACCCCGGCCGGCGCGGCCGTGATCGTGGGCGGCGAGCAGCGCCGGACAGACGTCGCCATCTGGGTGGAGGACGCCGGCCCTGGCATCCCCGCCGAAGCCCTGCCGCGCGTCTTCGATCGCTTCTACCAGGCTGATCCCGCGCGCGCGGCCGGCCGGCGGGGCAGCGGCCTGGGGCTGGCCATCGCGCGCGAGATCGTGCTGCGCCACACCGGCGCGCTCTCCGCCGAGAACCGTCCCCCGGCCGGCGCCCGCTTCACCGTCGCCCTGCCGCTGGCCGGCAAAGGCTGACCTGAAAATACTCGACGCCGGTCTCACGCAAAGACGCCAAGACGCTAAGGCGACTGAGTGTAGTTTCCTGTACTCGCTGACCGTCGAGCACGCCGGCCGGACGAGGATGCTGCGCCGCTCGACGCGTTCGAGCGCAGCCACGTCTACCACGCACAAGCCGATCTCGATTCCTTCGACTGGCGCTCAGGACAGAGAGCTCGCTCATCTGACCGGGCGGCGGGTTCCCCTCCCAGCACGTGGACGTGAAAACCAACAACTCATGTGAGACCCGCTCAGTAGCCAGTAGCGTGTCGGTGAGCGTATCACGATAGGGACATACAGGTAGGCCCCAAAGGGTCTAATGCTTCGTAGGAGGGGACAAAAAGGGCATACCTCGCGTACAAAATAAGG